>NZ_CP047945.1:961956-1282609 GCF_014279795.1 Synechococcus sp. PROS-7-1 | reverse complement strand
TCTTCCCGTTGCCTGAGCATGGCGAGCTGGGTATCAGGAACCACGCTCAGCAGGTGTCCGGGGGTGGCATCCGCTGGATACACAACACTCACCGTGACCTTATTCGGTGAATTTCCTTTGAGATTGAGCTTGGCAATGGAAAGACTCTGCCCAGAGCGCATACCAACGTGAACCTCCTGATATCCCTCGTCTGTCTTGATACCAATCGAACCTCGAAAGGCAGTGAATGCTGGGCGACCAGAGGCCACTGGATGACTCAGCACTAGGTCATGGGGACCCTCACCAGACAAATTCATTTCAACATCAAAACGAACGCCGTAGGTACCAACATTATTGACAGCCGAATCGACCATCTTGGTGGTTAATTGGTTGACTTGAATGTCACGGGTTCCAAAGTGATGCTTACGTGTACTCGTGAACGGCACATGCAAAGGACCTTGATCAAGATCGTGCCTGATTGAAGCTTTGTATTCATCGCCTAAAGCGACGCCAGCAACACGAGAAAAGATTGTTCCCGCTTGAATCTCTCTCACGCGATTGAGATAGATCCGGCCTGGGGCGAGGCGACCTTTGTTGAGTACGGCAATTAATTCATTGTCGTCTTTTGTTTCTTCAGCAGCGATCACTGCCATCTGAAATGGTCCATCACTGTTTCCACGGAGCAGCCCATTCATGATTCCGCGTGCGGGAAGAACGCTGCTCACGATCACTTTTTTACTGTTTGGTGGAATGACCACTGTTTCAGGAAGACGGCGATCGAGCTCTCTTCGCAGAATTTGCACGGCAGTCGCATCGCCTGGCCCAGTGTTCCAGGGCCTGCGACCAAGGGGCTTCACACCCATCAGGCGATTGGCTTGATAGGGCGCTTCAAAACTGTTTTTAACCGAACCCTGCTCAAATCGCAGTGTGACCGGTGTTGATCCTGGGTTAATAGCTATTGCGGCCACAGTCAAAAGCCCCCTGGCCCTTCGTCCTCCCAATTTGCTGGAATCTTGCGGATAGTATTTATGGTGCATGTGAACACCGAACTCACCATTGAAGGTGTAAGTAGCATTCTTTAAAGCTTGATTTGTTTCCACCGCAATGGCTTGTCCAGGTGCTGTGTTAACTAAAATACCCGGCCCTTTAACAATCTCTGGCTGATTGGAATGCAGGACCGGCACATTATTAAACGTGCCATTCAAGGGCCTGGCGCGTTGACCTGCCATCAAAGGCACATACGCATGGGCCGGACGAATCTCTGCAGCCGCGCCAATCCCAACCGAGACGCCAATTAGGACCAGTTGTGGGATTCGGTGAGACACGCGAGACTGGATCCTCGGAGGGCGCCTGCGATGGCGCAAGTTCCAAACTTAATCGGCAGATCAAAAACCGCCAAGTCGCCTACGACCCCGCGCCTGGAAATTTCTGTCGGCAGGATGGTGTCAACTGAACGCACCTCATGTTTCCCCCCTTCGATTGCATGCCCTGTGCCGATGCCGAGTGGCAGCACAAGCAGAAATCACGGAAGTTGCGCATGCTCCGCTTCTGGCGCGATGGACTTGAGCGTCAGCTGGCGGCCGTTTCTGCTGCCATCACAACCCTTGAACAGCAAATCGAACGTGATCAGTCCGCCCAGAGCTGAGGTTGGAGTTTCAAACGGAGCTGCTCTAAGCCTCGCTTCACGCGTCGTTGCATGGTCATGGCACTAACACCGGCCATTTTCCCTGCAGCTCTGAGGCTACGGCCATCAAGGACAACGTCCTGGATGGCTGATCGTTCAGGGACACCCAATTCATTCAGGCTGTCTTGAATCAGTTTTGAGCGCTCCAGCTGCTCGATCCCTTGGGTGGTCTCGTGCCCAGGGTCCGCAAGGCTTTCATCGCAGCAGTACACCCTTCGAAGCACGGCTCCGTGCCACTGCTTCCCAGGATCTGCTTTGCCTTTGCTTTCCTGCAACCGTCTTGGACAGCGCACGACCGATGCGTTGTCTCTCAGGTAATGAAGGATGGCGCCACGGATATGTGGTCTAGCGAATGACTTGAACGCTGTACAGCGGTCTGCGTTGAAGTTTTCCGCTGCTCGAAGCAGGCCCATCAGACCCACTTGTCTCAGGTCGTCGGCGTCGATTCCGCAGCGTCGGGCGTAGTGCCTCGCGATCGGAAGAACGAGCTCCCAATGGTCGTTCACCCTCTGGTTGCGCTGGATTGTTTGCTTCTTCATGGATTGGTTTCGTGATCCCCTGTCTCGGCAGGGACTCATCCCATCCAGTCGTCATTCAGGACTCGCTGTCATCCGTGGCATCACTGATGCGGCTCACAACTTCCTGAAGCAGCCGTTCAGCTCCATGGTGCTCCAGCCAGCCAAGATCTGAATTCTCAGTGGCGAGCAGATAGCCGGCGAAACCAAGGGCGTTCAGGCTGAACCCTGAAGCTCGCTCCTTCCTGCGCCGGATCAGGGCCATCCAATCTGGAGAGAGCAGAAGGTTGTAGGCAGCCAGAGGAGGTTGCTCCGCATCGGCATCGCCAAGGGCCAACGTCATCGCGAGGGTGCGGTACAGAGCGTGCAGAGCGCGGGACTCCTGCTCTGGGTCGGAGAGCTTGGGACGCTGGGCGACGGCGCAACTGCCGATCAGCGGATCGTGACTCTCTGCCACCCCTCCTGTGTTGCTGACCTCGAGCAGGCGGCGAAACCAGTTTTCGCGCGGGCATGTCCTTTCACCGCTCTGGCGTCGCAGCAGCTGCAAATGGCGGTGAGGTTGGCTAGCTCCAGCTTTCGGCCCACTGTTGAAAAACCACAACCCACTGGTGTCGCGGTCAACGTGCACGAGGGCGTTCCAGTCTGTGTGGGTGAGCCAATGAGCCTGCGACGCCCACTGCCTTGTGATCAGGAGCATGTGGCCTGTCTGAACTGGGTATTTATTGAGAATCAGCACATGGTCGACCCCGATCGAATCGATTTCGAGTTCTGGATCCCAGGGACTGAATGGATTCGGCTTAGGTCCCTCCGGTTGATGGTGTCTGGGCAGCCGGGCATTGAGTTGACGCAGCTCGAAATGTTCGCCGCCAGGTCCTGGGCATGGCAACCGAGAGGTTGTCAGAGGGATCAGAGCTCCTTGCTCGAGCGCTTGGCTGGATCGGCTTAGCGCTGCTGTCCAGAAGTGTTCATTCACGATCGGTTTTGATTCTTGCCAGAGAGGCTCCGACGTAGTACCTGCCAAGGATTTCGTTGAAACGCAAACCCTCCTCAGCCAGTTTCTGAGCTCCATGCTGGCTCATGCTGGCGCCCAGATGACCGTGGGCTTCTGTTGAGATTTCCCGGGTTGCTGCATACAGGGATTCCACCAGGCCTCCCTGAAAACTGAGCACGATTCCATTCGTAGCGGAGGCAGCTTTGCGGGTCGACGCGGTGTTGCTCATCAGGCCGGCGTAAGCCTGCCATCGCGTTGTATCGCCAAGATTCCAGTCAGCCGATGCTGGACGGATCACATGCACGAGTGCATAGGAACGTGCTGCTACAGCTTGCGCTTTCAGTGCTTCCCCGTTCCAGTGCGAAGGCATCTCAGCTCCCACAACGGAGGCCACGTAGCGCTCGAGGTTGATCTGATTAATGGCAGTCCAGCCGTTGCCTCTGTTTAAAAGATGGATGATTCCTTCGTAAGCCCTGTCATTCACCAACACACGTCCGCGTTCGCCACCACAACTGATCAGTCCCTGCCGCTGAACGGCCAGAAGATCCATCAGCGTCTCTTTTGAGATCACCTTCCCAGAAGCACGACGGCAACGGGCTCCGTGTTGAAGCGAGATGCTGCGGGGTGGTGACTGACTCAGCAGGGCAACCTTCAGCTGAGGGTCAGCTGACCGACCTGCTTCAGGAATCACCGGAACGGTGACAGCGCTGGGAGTTGGAGGCTCATCCATGCTCCCCTTGGCGGGAACGGTTGATGCCCCTCTCTCATCGGAACCCTCAAGCAAGGTTTGCAAGAGGGTTTCTGAGGCTGTTGGGTCCGGCTGTGAAGAGCGACCTCCAGACCCCCACCAAAGACCCAGCGCAAGAACACTGGTGAAGGTGGTCAACAACAGTGACAGTGAGGGAGTGAATTGCATATCCGCGACAGCGGCGGCTGAATCATGCCTGAATCAAGCCCGGAACGGTGGTTGGGCCGTGCCCTGATTGTGGGTGGCGGTGGCATCGGTGAAGTGCTGGCGTCCCGGCTGGCCGATCGCTGCCCGCAGCTCACGGTCACGCTCTGTCGCCGAAACCCGAAAGACGCATCCGACTGGCCTCTCGATCTGGAGAATTTCGAGAGCCTCTCCAGGCTCACCCAAACACTCTCCAATGACCACCACCCCCTGCGACTGGTCTTCAACGCCACTGGTCGCCTGCACGGCCCCTCTCTGCAGCCCGAGAAACGTCTTCAGCATGTCCAGTCAGACCAACTGATCGAATCCTTCAAAATCAACGCGGCCGGCCCCCTGCTCCTGGCCAAGGCGGTTGAGCCGGCGCTACGTCGCAATGAACCCTTTCATTTCGCAAGTCTTAGCGCCAGGGTCGGAAGCATCGGAGACAACCGCAGTGGCGGCTGGTATGCCTATCGCGCTGCCAAGGCGGCCCAGAACATGATGCTTCGCACGCTCAGCGTGGAGTGGGCGCGGCGCTTTCCCGAAGCCACAGTGACGATGCTTCATCCGGGTACGACCGATACTCCTTTGTCGCAACCCTTTCAGAGCTTCGTGCCACCGGACAAGCTGTTTAGCCCAGAGCGAGCAGCCGGTCACCTACTCGATGTCTTGCTTCAGCAGACGCCCGAGCAAACAGGTGCGTTTCTGGCCTGGGATGGTCAGTGCATCCCTTGGTGAGCGTGTTCACGCAGGATCTCAAGGGGAATCACTGCCAGAGAGCCCTGTTCGGTCGCCTCAAGGCGAACCGGGGGTGCCATCCCGTCCTCCATGGCCTGTTTCCAGCGTGGTGCGCAGACGCACCAGTGATCCCCAGGTTGAAGGCCGGGAAACCCATAAGCAGGCATCGGAGTGCTCAGATCATTTCCCAGGGCCTTGCTGTAACTGAGAAAGCGTTCCGTCATCACACAACACACAGTGTGCTGTCCGTGATCTGAAGAATCGCTCCTGCAATGACCATCGCGGAACCATCCCGTTAGAGGTTCACAGCTGCAGAGCTCAAGCGCAGAGCCAAGAACGTTGAGATCCGTTCTCGGAACATTGATTTGAGCGTTGCTCAGGCTGGTCATTCTGGCCTCTAAAGCCCAGCGATTCTGACGAAGGAGTGCCACATTGCGCGACCAGGTGGTTGACGGATCCCGGGGGCGAGGCGTTAAAGGTCATTCAGTTATGCCTCCTCGATGGATTGGGAGTTCACTGAAGACGCGGCGTTCCTCGCCCTCTGCGATGCCTTCCGCGAAAGCGGCGAGTCCTCTGCCATGGAGTTTTTGGCCAATGGTGAGGGTGCCTTCCATTTTCAAGACCTTGCCCAGAACGCGGCAGGTGAAGGGATTGATCTGAGTGAGTCGAGTGCGCTCGATGAATTTCAGCAGGAAGTGATCGACACCATGGAGAAGCTCTGCCAAGACTGAGCGGCAGAGCCTCGATGACGGTTCGGGTCAGCCGAAGAAGAAGGCAATCTCCTTGGCCTTCAGACCCTCCCAGCCCGCTTGAAGCAAACGCTTGTTGAGTGTGTCTTGGTCAAAGTGCTTGGCACCTGTGCGAACGACGCGATTGCGCATCGACTTCTTGACACCGCTGCGCTTGCGTTGGCCTTCGAGGGTCATCACCTCCCGATAGAGGGAAAGCATGGCATCGGGCAGAGGTGATCCATCGAGATCAACCCCTGCATCAATGGCTTTGTCGATGGCGTCAGGCCCGCTGAGATCCATGGACTGAAGGGATAAGGCCGCTGCAGTCTGCAACAACCCGCAGACTCAGGCGCTGAAATACCTGGCAGCGCTGTGGAGGGCCACGAGAGCCGTTGTGCTCTGCTCGGGATGCAGTTGATCGCTTTCGTCCATGCTCAGCCCAATTCGGTCAGCACCGAGCCAGAGCAGCTGCTGGCGAGAATCAGCCACATTGGGGCAGGCGGGATAACCGAAGGAATAACGGCTGCCGCGGTAGCGCTGTGCCAACACATCCTTGAGAGGCATGTCTTCGGGATCCGCGAACCCACATTCCCGACGGATCCGGGCGTGCGTCCACTCAGCCAGTGCCTCAGCCATCTGAACGGCCAGACCGTGGAAGAACAGATAATCGCTGTAGGAATCTGCTTCAAAGAGCTTCTGAGCAAATTCAGACGCTTTTTCGCCCATGGTGACGGCCTGCATCGGCAACACATCAGTGGGGTGCCCACTGGAGAGATCGCGATAGAAATCTGCGATGCAATAGCGATTGCCACTGCGCTGACGAGGAAGAGCAAAGCGCCCAAGCTCACAGTTTGAATCGGGATCAAACACTGCAACGGCATTGCCGTCACGACCACAGGGGAAATAGCCATAAGCCACAGCTGGTTGCAACAGGTCCTCGTTCAGTGATCGCTCAAGCCAGGTCTGAAGGACTGGCTCCGCTTTTGCTTTCAGATCTGCCTCGTAGTCTTCCCTCGACTGATCTTTGCCCTTCCGCATTTGCCATTGGCCGGCAAACAGCGCTTGCCGATCGAGATAAGCAATGACGTCCTTCAAAGGAATCTGTTCAGCTCCCTGCAGCACCTTTGAGCCAAGAAAATCCGGACGCAAAGAGGGCTCCTCAGGAACGACCTCCGAGCGTTCGTCGGTGACAACAAGGGCGGCTGCTTCATCACTGATTGAGGCAGGGGCCGCATCGTTTGATTTCTCCTCGGAGGATTGTTCGAAGTCGCCGCCGAGGCTGATCCCCTCGGGAGTGCCGTTGAGGAATCCCTTGATGTTGTCCCAGTGCCCCTGCTTGCGCGCGTCAACAAAGGCATCCATGAAACGCAGGTCGGTGAAGGCATCACGCCCATAAATCACTTTTCCGTTGTAAACATCGCTGCAGTCCTTATTCACAAACCGCGGCGTGAGAGCAGCACCCCCTAAAACCACGGGAACGTCAATTCCAGCATCATTAAAGGCCTGCAGATTGTCTTTCATGAAAGCAGTTGATTTCACGAGGAGACCACTCATTGCGATGCAGTCAGCACCATGCTTTTGCTGAGCTGAAATAATCGCTCCCACATCTTGCTTGATCCCTAAGTTGATGACTTCATAGCCATTGTTTGTGAGAATGATGTCAACAAGATTTTTGCCGATGTCGTGAACATCTCCTTTGACTGTCGCAATTAAGAATTTCGCTTTGGCGCTGCGCTTGCCTTCACTTTTCTCCATGTGAGGCTCGAGGAAAGCAACAGCAGCTTTCATCGTTTCAGCAGACTGCAGTACAAATGGAAGCTGCATCTGGCCTGAACCAAAAAGCTCTCCAACCACCTTCATGCCATCAAGCAAGAATGTGTTCACAATGTCGAGAGGTGGGTAGGTCTGGAGCCCTTCGTTGAGTGCATCCTCAAGACCAATGCGCTCTCCATCGATGATGTGCTGCTTGAGCCTTTCTTCGACAGGCAGATCAGCAAGTGAAGGACCTGAAGCCCTTGCATCCTTTGCACTCACGCCTTCGAACAACGTCGTGAGCTTGGTCAGCGGGTCATAAATGCAGGCGTCTCCCTCAAAGCGACGCGCATCATTGATCAAATCGCGGCAAACCTGCTGGTGATCAGCATCAATTTTGACCAAAGGAAGAATCTTGGCCGGTGAAACGATGGCAGCGTCCATGCCAGCCTCACAGCAGTCATGAAGAAACACCGAATTGAGAGTGATCCGGGCAGCTGGTGACAGGCCGAAACTCACATTGGAGACACCGAGAACGACATGAACGCCGGGGAGTTCACTGCGAATACGGCGGATTGCAGTAATTGTTTCCGCACCGTTACGACGATCCTCCTCGATTCCAGTTGAAATAGGAAGTGCAAGTGGGTCGTAAAAAATCTCTCTCGCGGGGATTCCGAATTCAACGGCATCGCGATAAGCACGCTTGGCAATGGCAACTTTCTTGTCAGCAGTTCGGGCCATTCCTTCTTCATCAATCGTGCCAATGACCACACCAGCTCCGTACCGCCTAGCCAGCTCGAGAACCTTAAAGAAGCGTTCATCGCCATCTTCGTAATTCGTTGAGTTGAGAATGCATTTTCCACCGGCCACCTTCAAGCCAGCTTCCATCTTCTGCCACTCGGTTGAATCGAGCATGAGCGGCAGATTCACATTAGTGACGACTCGCGTCACCAACTCATGCATGTCTTTCTCTCCGTCCCGTCCCACGTAGTCCACATTCACATCCAGAACGTGGGCGTTCTCTTTCACCTGACCACGCGCCACTGCTACAAGACCATCCCAGTCCTCCTCGTTGAGGAGTTCGCGGACCTTCTTGGAGCCACTTGCATTCAGGCGTTCACCGATGATCAGAAAGGAGTTGTCCTGGAAATAGGGAGTTGCGCCGTAGATCGATGACGCCGCAGGTTCATAACTCAGTTGCTGACGTTCAAGATGACGGGTACGCACATCCCGCACAGCGGGTTTGAGCTCTTCAGAGATTTCTGACAGTGCCTTGATATGAGCCGGCGTTGTGCCGCAGCAACCACCGATCACTTGCACCCCTAGGTCTTCCACGAAATGCATCAACTGCATCTTCAGCTCCAGGGGTGTGAGCCGGTAATGGGCAACACCACCGACGTTTTCAGGCAGTCCTGCATTGGGGATGCAACTGACCACGAAGGGTGAGAATTCGGAGAGGTATTTGATGTGTTCTTTCATCTGCTCCGGGCCCGTGGCGCAGTTCAAACCCAGAACATCAATGGGGAAGGGCTCAAGAATCGACACCACAGCCGCAATGTCGGAACCAACCAACATGGTGCCGGTGGTCTCCATGGTCACCGACACCATCAGGGGGCGGCGTTGGCCGCTGGCCTGGAAAGCCGCTTCGACCCCCTGCAGGGCCGCTTTGATCTGCAGAACGTCCTGACAGGTCTCAATGATGAACAGATCCACATCGCCGGCGAGCAATCCTGCGGCTTGTTCCTTGAACGAGTCACGCAGCGTGTCGAAGTCGATATGCCCCAGGGTCGGCAGTTTTGTTGTCGGTCCCATCGAACCGGCCACGAACCTCGGCTTGCTCTCGCTGCTGTATTGATCGGCCATCTCACGCGCCAGCTCCGCGGCACGTCGATTCAGCTCAAAGGCTTGATTCTCCAGTCCGTATTCCGCGAGAACAACCGAGGCGGCTCCGAACGTGTCCGTCTCGATCACGTCGCATCCTGCGTCGAGGAACAGACGGTGCACGGCCTGCACCGCATCCGGACGGGTCACAACGAGATTCTCATTGCAGCCTTCGAGGGCTTCTCCGCCGAAGTCATCGGCTGTGAGGTCCATCTGCTGGAGCGATGTCCCGGTCGCTCCGTCAAACACCAGAACAGGCTTGGAAGGATCGTGAAGACGCTCAAGAAATCGGGAGGTTGCAGTGCCGGGTTTGCTCTGAACTGCCTGCATCTCACCAAAACCGTTGACACCATCCTAAGAAAAGCACCGTGCTTCCTCGTTCAACGGGTCTTCCAGCACTTCCAGGCAAACGCTCAGTGATCGAGCTCGATGCGTGTCACCCAGTGACGGAACTCCTCGTCCCGCCCCTCGGTGATGGCGATCAGGCGCTGACGCAAGGCATCCATCACAGGACGTTGATGGGAGAGAACCGTCGATTCCAACTGCCGGATCGGCGTGATTTTGGCAGCCGTTCCGGTCAGGAACACTTCATCAGCAATGAACAGTTCTGTCTTGTCGACCGGTCGCTCGATCACGTTCAGTCCCATCGACTTCGCTAATTCGATCACGCTGGCGCGGGTGATTCCCTCAAGGATGTCCTGATCCACTCCAGGCGTGATCAGGTCGCCGTCTCTGACGATGAACAGATTCATTCCACTGGCCTCACTCACCTTGCCACGGGTGTTCATCAGCAGTGCCTCGTCGAAACCGCTGCTCACGGCCTCCGTCTTGGCGAGTGAGCTAGTGATGTAAGCACCACTGATCTTCCCTCGCAGCGGCAGGGACCGGTCTTCCTGCCGTGTCCAGCTGCTGATCCTGCAGCTCACACCCTCGGGTGACAGATAGTCGCCGAGTTCCAGCCCATAGATCAGGAAATCGGTCTCGATGTTGTGAAGCCTGGGAGCAATCCCGAGATCACTGGTGTATACGAATGGTCGGAGATAAATCGGTGTTGCTGGGCGATTGGCTCTCAGCATTGTCACCAGTGCATCCATCACCGTGGACTCACTGAGTTCCGAAAGCAGGAGACGGGCGCTTTGAGAAAGACGTCGTGCATGCCGTTCTGCTCGAAACAGCAGCATTCCTCCGGGCTTTGAAGGATCTGGGATCGCACGCATCCCGCCGAAGGCACCAGTCCCGTAATGCAGAGCATGGGTCGCGACCGAAACCTTGGCTTCCTCAAACGGGACGCAGCGTCCCTGGAACCAGGCGTAGGGAAGGAACTGATGCATCGATGACGGTCCGATGATCAGATCTTCTCACTTGCACGCTCCGCTTCGCCCATCACTGGAGACAATGGGCTCATGCATCGTTTAACCAGTCTCCCCGGAGGCGATACCGACGATCCGGTTGCATTTGTGGAGCAACCGAGCGCTGAAGTGCTTTTTCTCAGCAGCGCCAGTACGGATCTGTCGGCTCTGGCAAGAATTTTGGAAGATTCTCCCTCGAAGGAGTGGGATGACCGAATCCGAGCACTTCCCCTCGATGCCCTGAATCATCCGGCACAGATCGATCACTATCTGTCCAATTGCACATCGCTCACACGACTGATCGTTGTGCGTCTCCTCGGGGGACGGGGGCATTGGTCTTACGGCTTGGAACAGTGCGCTCTCTGGGAATCCGCCAGACCTGAGCGGACTCTTCTCATCCTTGCCGGAACAGCCGATCAGGATCGCGAGCTTCACAGCCTCGGATCCCTGCCTGAAGGCCTCAGCGACGCCATGGCGCTGCTGCTGCGTGAAGGTGGAACAGACAATCTTCAAACCTGGTTATCGGGGCTCCATTGGATTCTCGAGAGCGGTCACGAGCGATCGGAATGCCATCAACCGCCCTCGCTTGCGGCAGTTCCTTCTCCAGATCCTGACCCTTACGACTGGCAGCAGGAGTCGGGACCACGGATCGGCGTTCTCCTTTACAGAGCGCATCGCCAGTCCGGTGATCTGCTCTGGTGCGATGCACTGCTGAGCACGCTTCGCCAGCGCAAACTCTCTCCCCGTGCTCTCTGGGTCAGCAGCCTCCGGGACGCGGCTGTGCAAGAGGCCGTTCAACGGATCTTTAGCCAACAGCAGGTTGCGCTGGTCATCACCACCACATCCTTCGCATCGGTTCAGTTCTCGGAAGCTGGTCTGGGAGCTCCGCTTTGGGACAGTCTCGATTGTCCAGTTCTCCAGCTCCTGAGTTCATCGCGTCCACGCAGCTCTTGGGCGTCGTCGTTCCAGGGTCTTGATCCCATCGACCTCTCTCTGCAGGTTGTTCTTCCTGAACTGGATGGGCGCATCACCACAAGAATTGGGGCTTTTCGTGAAGTGCTCAAGGCGGACGATCGGCTGTGCACAGCCGTGAAGCGTCTCGAAGCCGACAGCGCAGGCATCCACTGGATCGCTGATCATGCCCTCGCGTGGGTCGATCTTCAGACGACCTCTGCAAGTGAGCGACGCTTGACGCTCCTTCTGGCCAACTATCCCGTCCGCAATGGACGCCTAGCGAACGGTGTCGGACTCGATACCCCAGCCAGTTGCCTGAACATCCTTCGCTGGCTGCAAGCAGAAGGTTTCGACCTTGGACCTCAGCCCTTACCCCAGGATTCCGATGCCCTGATGGCGATGATTCTTGCCGGGCGCACCAACGATCCGGAGAGTCATCTCAGATCTCCCCTGACCCATCTCCCTCTCGAGACCTACGCGGGCTGGTGGGCAACGCTTCCGCAATCGGCCCGTGACGCTATTGAATGCCGCTGGGGTCAGCCCCACGATGCCGAAGACCTCGATGCCGAAGGATTCGCCATCCACGGAATTCGATTCGGAAAGATCACCGTGCTGGTGCAGCCGAGTCGTGGATACGACCCCGACCAGCTCAGCGATCTCCATTCACCGGATCTTCCCCCGCCCCATCGCTATCTGGCCCAGTACCTCTGGTTGCGCCGAGAAGAGCGCTGCCAAATGATGATCCATGTGGGCAAGCATGGAAGTGCCGAATGGTTGCCTGGCAAGTCAGTCGGCCTCAGCGCGTCCTGTGGCCCTTCCCTGGCTCTCGGTGCCATCCCCCATCTTTATCCCTTCATCGTCAATGACCCGGGGGAAGGATCCCAGGCCAAACGTCGAGGGCATGCCGTCATCCTCGATCATCTGACCCCGCCGCTTGGCAGGGCTGGCTTGCACGGCTCCCTGCTATCCCTTGAATCGCTGCTGGATGAGTACATCGAAGCGCGTCAGCTCGGCGCATCCCGCTGCCGTGCTCTGGAACAACAACTCAGTTCACTGCTTGTTGAATTGGACTGGCCAGGTCGACCTGACACCCTCAATGCAGCCTCCGAGTCCTCGCACTGGAGCGCCACACTGGAACAGGTCGAAACGTATCTCTGCGAACTGAAGGAAGCCCAGATCCGCACCGGATTGCATCGACTGGGTGAATTGCCGTCATCAGCATCGCTTCTCGAACTGTTGATCGCTATTGCCAGAGCTCCTGTGGCGTGCCGCCCGGGTCTCACCCAATGGGTTGCTCGCGAGTGCAATCTCAGCGTTGACCCATGGTGTGATGAAGACGGAATGCCTCTGGTCTCCACCGATCGAGACCTCCTGCATGCCTTGGGTGCACCGGGCTGCCGTCGGGTCAGTGATGCAGTGGAGTGGCTTGAGGGGCAGGCGCAACGGCTATTGCAACGGCTGCTCGGCCTCGACGCAGAGGATGCAGACGACGCTTTCATCGCGCTGGCTGATCCACTGAATCGCAGTCTTGATGAGCCGTCGCTTCCTGCATCGCTTGAGTTCATCAGGACGGATCTCTGGCCTCGACTGCAGCACTGCGGGGTGCGGGAACGCGATGCCTTGCTGGCGGGGATCTCCGGGCGACGCGTGTCAAGCGGTCCCTCGGGTGCACCCACGCGGGGACGGGATGACGTGCTGCCTACAGGACGCAATTTCTACTCCGTGGATTTGCGCGGACTTCCCACGGAGGCAGCCTGGGATCTTGGGCGGCGAAGTGCTGAACAGCTCGTTGAGCTCTATGAACTTGAGCACGGTGAACCCTTACGCCATCTGGCGTTATCGGTGTGGGGAACAGCGACCATGCGCAATGGTGGGGAAGACATCGCCCAGATGTTGGCCTTGCTCGGCGTCCGCCCTGTCTGGGATGGGCCGACCCGGCGCATGGTGGATCTCGAGCTCATACCCCTCACATTGCTGGGACGGCCGCGCGTGGATGTGACCCTGCGCATGTCCGGTTTGTTTCGGGATGCCTTTCCCCAGCTGCTGGGCTGGGTGAATCGTGCCCTCACCTTGGTGGCTGGCCTCGACGAGCCGGAAGCAGAGAACCCGCTGGCCCATCTCACCCGGTTGGAGGGACAACAGTCCAGGCTGTTTGGTTCAGCACCAGGAGCCTATGGAGCTGGTCTACAGGCCTTGATCGATTCAGGTCAATGGGAGCGACGTACAGACCTTGGCGAGGCTTATCTCGCCTGGAGCTCCTGGCGTTACGACGGCGATGCCGTGGCCCATGCAGACCGACAGGGTCTGGAACAGGCGCTTCGCTCGGTTCAAGTGGTGCTTCACAACCAGGACAACCGTGAACACGACCTGCTCGATTCTGATGATTACTACCAATTTCAGGGTGGCTTAGCCGCCGCCATCCAACAGGTCAGCGGTCAGACACCCCGACTTCTGTTTGCAGATCACTCACGCCGCGAACGTCTGCGGATTCATGGACTCGAACGGGAGATCGACAAGGTTGTCCGCAGTCGTCTGCTGAACCCACGCTGGATTGAAGGGATGCAACGGCATGGGTACAAGGGGGCCTTCGAAATGAGTGCCAGCCTCGACTATCTCTTTGCCTACGACGCCACCACGGATGCCGTCCCCGACTGGTGCTATGCCCGAATCGCGGAACGCTGGCTGCTTGATGACAAGGTTCAGACCTTTTTGCAAAGAGTGAATCCCTGGGCTCTGCGGGACATGGCTGAACGGTTGTTAGAGGCATCCCACCGCAAGCTATGGAGCGATGCAGATGCCTCCCTTCTCAAGGGGATTAGGGCGTTACTGCTGGAGGCTGAACGAGCAGTCGAATGCGGTGGTGGCCCTAACAGTTGACGTGCTGATCACTTGTTGAGGTCACGGACCATCGCACGGAAAGGATCGATTGAGCCAGGCTTGTCGCTGGGAGCGGCACCACCACGAGTGGGGGTGGCTGTTGGGGCTTCCTGCGGCTTGAGTTCTTCCTTGCGTGCCACAGGAGCAGAATCCGGGGCACTTGGAGTATTAACCCCAGAAGCCTTCAGAGCACTGCCTTTGAGCTTTTGGTCCAGCTCCGACTTGGTCATGGTCTCGGCGAACGTCTTTTTCACCGGCTTAGGAATCCCGTCCTTGATCAGGCTTTCCATGGGCTTTTCAGCTTTCGGATCCCCGAGACCATCACTGCGCTTGTCCACCTTGAGATCAAGCGCATCCACTTCCGTGATGAGTTCTTTGCCGCCAGGGTTATCAAGCGTGCCGGGGAAGGTACGGCGGATGGTCTTGGCTTCCCGCATGTAATCCCTATTCCCGAGGGTCGAGGAACTGTCACTGTCGAGGTAGTAGGCCTCGGGCTTGGGTTTTGGCTGCTTGGGCCCAGATCCCTCACGGGAGCGATCGGCTTCGGAGGAACCGGAATTGAGCAGACGGTCGAAGAAACCCATACCCGAAATCAGGAGCGATGACTGAACTTAGCGACCTCTCAGGTCAACTCCGTGGCTGTCGGTTCCACACGTACGCAAAAGGCCAAGGTTCTTCAACTGAGCATCGATCTGTTCACAGACCATGGGAGTCCACTGCCAGTGAGGTTGCATGTCGTAGTCGTACCAGGCTTCGCCACCGTCGATTCCCAGATCTGCAGCGGCATCGATCAGTTCACGAAATCCCAACCTGTAACGGGCAGGGTGAGCAAGAACGGCCAATCCCCCAGCGTCGTGAATGGCCTTGACCACGCTGTCAGCACGTAGTGCTTCACCGACAACAGCATCACCACGGTTGTAGACCGCCAACCGCGGATGTCCCGGTTCGAAACCGAGAGCCAACACATGAACCAGGCAGCCGCGAAGAATGCAGCTGATTTCCATCCCAGTCCAGAGTGTTGGCACTGAATGGCCATGGGCCTGCTGCGCCTGCAGCCAGGTCTGCATGGGCAGATAGGCAGCAGTCGAATGATGGTCTGTGACCGCGAGGTGAAGCAGGCCATTGCTACTGGCCTGTCGGATCAGATCCTCCGGTTGAAGGCTTCCATCACTGCAGATGGTGTGGCAGTGAAAATTGAGCTCACTGGGGCAGCTCTGAGGGCCGACTGTCTCAAGAATCGCCCGAAGGGGGTGCAGATCAGCTGGCATGACTGGACTCCACAGCGATGGATTCCGCTTTTAGCCGACGCCATCGGGCATAAAACTGAATCGAAGCAGCCATGAAGACCACGAGCCCCACGATGAACCAGGTGGCTGCACTCGTCGGGAACTGAGATTTGAACACCACCAGCATCACCACGATCACCAGGAGCAGCGTTGGCAGTTCATTCAAGGCCCGCAACTGCTTGCCACTCCACTGACAACGGCCTGCCTGCAGTTGACCCATCAGCCTGTAGCAGAACCAGTGATAGACAAGCAAAGCTGCCACGAAAGCAAGCTTGGCGTGCATCCATCCCTGTTGCAGCCATGTCGGTTGCGCGACCAGCAGTCCGATGGCCATCGACACAGCCACGATCATCCCAGGGGTCGTGATGATGTTGGCCAGTCGCTTTTCCATGAGCCCGTACTGGTTTTTGAAGGCCAGACTCAGGTCTGGCTCCAGCTCCTCGGCTTCCACGTGATAGATGAAAAGACGGACGAGATAGAAGAGACCTGCAAACCAGACCACCACACCCACGATGTGGAGGGTCTTGAACCAGAGATAGGCCTCGGGAGGAAGCGTCATCGCCAGGGAAGGACTTGAAGGGACCATAAGCAGGGTTCAGACCAGCCCGTCAAGAAACCCAGAAGCACATCGTTGGTGATCCAGGAGGGTGCCTGGATCCATGCGATCAAGGTTCCGCGCCATCATCGCCAGTCGGTACTGCTTTCGGAAGAAGTCTTCGTGGCGTTTGATGAAACTCCAGAACAAACCGTCCCAGACGTCACACCAAGCCCCCTTTTTGTAGTCGGACATCTTGCGGACATAATTCGAGCCTGAGAGGTAAGGCTTGGTGGTGAAGAGCCCTCCGTCAGCGAACTGGCTCATGCCGAAGACGTTCGGAACCATCACCCAGTCGTAGGCGTCAACAAACAGCTCCATGAACCACTGGTACACCCGTTGGGGATGAAAGCCGCAGAGCAACATGATGTTGCCAAGCAGCATCAGCCGTTCGATGTGATGGCAATAGCCACTGCTCAGGGCATGGCTGATGGCGTCATCCACAGGAGGGAGTCCTGTTGTCCCGGTGTAGAAGGCGTCAGGGATTGGTCTGTCCTCAAACTGCCAAAAATTGCTGTTGCGCATAACCACACCATGGCGGCGATACATCACGGCCATGAATTCACGCCAACCCACGATCTGACGAATGAATCCCTCCAGAGAATTGAGAGGAATGTCACCGTCCGCAGCACGCTCGAGGGTGCGGTCGAGAACCTGTTGTGGCGTTAGCAGACCCACGTTGAGCATCGGCGTGAGAACGCTGTGCCACATCACGCGATGCTGGGTGCTGATCGCATCCTCATAAGCACCAAAATCACGGAAGCGATGGTCCAGAAACGTCTGCAACCATCGTTCCGCGTCCTCATGCCGAATGGGGTAACCAAAGGGCTCCCAGCTGCCAATGCCAGGACAATTCTCAGTCTCGAGTTCTCGACGCGCTTGTTCGACTTCGGCTCCACTGCCATGAAAGGGCTCGGCTGGAACGCTGATCCCTTTCGGGAGCTTCTTGCGATTGTCGGCATCGAAACTCCACTGGCCTCCAAGCGGTCCTCCGTCATCGTCCAGAAGCAACCCCATCCGCCGTCGCTGATGCTCATAAAACTTGGCCATGAAGGGTTTGCGGCCGCTGGCGAAGTGCTCCTCAACCATCGACGCCGGGGTGAGAAGCATCGGCGAGTCCAGGATTTGGAGCTCTCCCCCCGTGCGGTCCACGAACCGACGCAAGCGTTTCTCAAGCAAGTGATCGAGCGGATCAGCCAGGTGGTAGCTGACGAACCCTGCTGCCAAAAGAGCTTGAAGGTGATCCTCGGTGGTGCTCGCTTGGTGATGTCGGCGATGGAAAACTGTGTAACCCTCACCCCGCAACCTCTCGGCATAGACCGTCATTGAGGCCCTGTGCAGCAGAAGACGCTGCCGATGCACTCGGTTTGGCCATTGAGGATCAGTACCGAAGAGGAGCGGGTCCTCGATCAGGGCCACGGGACGACCGTTCTTGGTGGCCGGATGGTCCGCAAACAGCTGATGGGGGAATACCAGGGTGATCTCCACTGTCAGCGGCCCTCACCGGCCAACCGACAGGCCCTGCGGCCCAGGGCGGTGGCATAGGCCCGATCCACGGGGCCGGAGCTCGGGCTCAGCTGCCCTGCCAGGCAATTCATCACCACCTTTTCACGATGTCCCTGTTGGTCATTCAGTTTGAGCACCAGTTGCCAGTGGTTTTTGGCACTTCTGGTGATGTCATCGGCGCAAACCGGACCTGTACAGAGTCCTGGTGAGGCGTGCGCCGCGTTGGGACACCAGGTGGTTGAAATCATGCCGATCAGACAGAGGATCAACGGCAGAACGCGGATCATCGGCTGATCGGCTCCGAGACTTGAACCGCTCCATCCTGCTGTGTGTCCTCATCGGGATGGAAAAAACGGCGGATATCGCGCGCCAGAGCGATCCCCACACCGGGGGCTTTCGCGAGGGTCTCCACCGAAGCCAATTGAATGGCATCGATCGAATGGAAATGGGCGAGCAGGTCTTTTACTCGCTTCGGACCCACACCAGGAATATCTGAGAGGCGCGACCGCTTCATGCGTTCCCCACGCTGCTGACGGTGAAAGCTGACGGCAAAACGGTGGGCTTCATCGCGAAGTCGGCGCAGCAGGGCAACACCCAGCTGGTCTTGATCAGTGTCGAGCGGCTGGCTTTCCCCCGGAAGAAAAATCTCCTCCCGTTGTTTGGCCAGAGAGCAGATGGTGAGGTCCTCGTGCAAATCCAGCTCTCTCAACGCCTCCATCACTGCCGATAACTGACCTTTCCCTCCATCAATCATCACCACATCAGGCCAGTCGTTGAGTCCATCGGTCTGCAGCGCACTGCCACCCTTCTGACGCAGTGCTCCCACATCCACACCCTCTCTCTTGGCCCGAGCCCATCGCCGGAAACGCCTGCGCATAATCTCCGCCATGGCCATGAAGTCGTCGCTGTGACCAGCGCGGATGCTGCTGCTGCGGATCTTGTATTTGCGGTAATGCTGCTTGGCCGGAAGTCCATCAATGAACACCACCTGGGAAGCAACGGCATCACTCCCCTGAATGTGACTGATGTCGTAGCCCTCAATTCGTCGCGGTGGCACTGGTAGTTCAAGGAGCTGGGCTAGATCCTCCGTTGCCAGAGCCTGCTGTTCCTGACCTTGTTTGGCGCGCTGCAGCTCGTAGTCGGCATTGCGTTGAACGAGCTCGATCAGATCCGCTTTCTGACGCTGCTTGGGGCAGTGAAGTTGAACCTTGCGTTCCCGTTGTTCTGAGAGCCATTCTTCAATCAGTGTCTGCTGAGGGAGGGAATGCTGCACCAGGAGTTCGGGAGGGATTTCAACGGAATCCACCTGGCTGTAGTGCTCTTCGATCACCTTTTGCAGGGTGAGTCCCGGCGGTTGGTTGGATGCGTCCGCCAGATAGCCCAGGCGACCCACGAGCTTTCCAGCCCGCATCTGAAACAGTTGCACCGCTGCCAATCGTTCATCCCCGGCCATGGCGATCACATCACGACTCACCGAGGAGTCCGGCAGGCTCATCTTCTGGTCAGCAGTCAGTTGATCCAGCCCCTGCAGTTGATCTCTGATCTTTGCGGCAGCCTCAAAATCCAGCCGTTCTGCGTAACGATCCATCTGCTGGTGCAGCAACGTCTGCAGCTCATCACTGCGCCCCTGAAACACCATGGCCACCTTGCGCAGCGTTCGGTGGTAAGCCTCTGAGCTGATCTTTTCCTGACAGACACCTGGACAACGGCCGATGCTGTAGTTGAGGCAGGTTCGATCGGGATGCAAAGGGCGGGGTCGTTGCCGCAACGGGAAAACCCTCTTCACCAGAAAGAGCGTTCTCCTGAGCAGACCGACATCCACGTAGGGGCCATAGAAGCGATCAAGTGGGCTACGGAAACGTCGACGACGGGTGATGAAGATGCGCGGATAAGGCTCGCTCCAGGTGATGCAGAGATAGGGATATTTCTTGTCGTCTTTGAGCAACACATTGAAGTGAGGCTGCTGGTTCTTGATCAGATTCGACTCGAGAGCGAGAGCCTCGGCCTCACTGTCAGTCACGATGAATTCGATGTCGCAGATCTGACGCACCATCAGGCGGATGCGCGGGCTCAGGTCGTGTCTGCTGCGGAAATAGCTGCGCACGCGACTGCGCAGGCTCTTTGATTTACCGACGTAGAGAAGGCGGTCCTCCCCGTCCCGCATCAGATAACAGCCGGGTTCGGTGGGAATCTCCTTGAGGCGCTGTTCGAGCCGTTCCGGTTGCTCAATCAGGGTGGGCATGGCGCCAATCTAAGGAGACCGATGTGCATAGGATCCGCCCGGACCGCGACATCAATCGGATGAAAGCGCTGTATCCAGGCAGCTTCGACCCTCTCACCCTTGGGCATCTCGACCTCATTGAGAGAGGGGCATCCCTTGTCGATGAACTGGTGGTTGCCGTTCTGCAGAACCCAGGGAAGTCGCCAGCGTTTCCCCTTGAACAGCGTCTGCGGCAGATCACCGCTTCCACAGAACACCTCGGCAATGTGTCCGTGATTAGTTTCGATGGACTGACGGTGGCCTGTGCCAAAGAACAAGGCACACGCCTCATCTTGCGTGGACTCCGGGCCATGAGCGATTTCGAATACGAACTTCAGATTGCTCACACCAATCGCTCGCTCGATCCGGATTTCGAAACCATCTTTCTCACCACGTCAGCCCACTACAGCTTTCTCAGCAGCTCGGTCGTGAAGGAAGTGGCCCGATTCGGTGGTGCAGTCGACCACATGGTGCCCCGGGTGGTGGCGGAAGACCTTGCAAGGTTCTTTAATTCGGCTTTCGCCCCCCCGTCGCGATGAGCGAGATCCGGTTCTCCGTACTCGAACAGCTCGATCAGCTCGAGGAGATCATGCTCGAGGGAACCCGTATTCCCTTCAGCGGTGGGAGGCTCGTGAACGAGCAGGATGCCGTCGAACTGCTGGACGCAGTTCGCGAAGCAATGCCCTCCCAAGTCGCTCAGGCCGATCAGCTTCTGGAGAAGCGCGATGATTTCATCGCCACGGCTCGCTCCCAAGCTGACGAGATCGTCGCAAACGCCCAACAGCAACGCGAACAACTCGTGTCTCAGGCCTCCATCCGTCAGGAAGCTGAGCGACAGGTGAATGAGATGCGTGAACAGGTTCGCCAGCAATGCGAGCAGCTTCTGCAGACCGCACGTCATCAATCCGCCCAGATGGAACAGGAGATGCAAACCAAGCAGGCCCAACTGGAGCAGCAGTACGCCACTCGCAGACAGCAGCTCGAACAAGAGGCCCTGCAGCGCCGTCAGCAGCTCGATCAGGAAGCCATTGAACTGAAACGCCAGCTCAGCGAGCAACATGAACGAAACCGTCTTCAGTCCCTGCAAGAGCTCGATCAAATCCGCCAAGAAGGGTTGAGGCTTCAGAAAGAAGCGCAGAGCGAAGCCGAACGCTTGCATCAGGATGCGTTGCAATTCCGTCAGCAGACCCAACAGCAGTGCGAGTCACTGATTCAGCGGAGTCGCCAGGAAGCTTCGTCGGTTCAGGACGGTGCCAACCGTTATGCAGAACAAACCCTCGGTGAGCTCGAACAGCGCCTGAAAGAGATGGCTCAGGTGGTGATGGCTGGCCGTCAGGAATTGGTGAAGATTCAGACAGGACGCACTGAAGCTCCGATCAACGAAACAAGCGACTCGAAAGCTGTTCCGATCAGCCGCGCCCGCCGTGCAGCATCGCGGGTGCGGCAGATGAAGGGCACGGGCTGAATTTCAAAACGGATCGAAGAATCTGGCCGATCACTGTGTTCGGCCGGCTCGAGCCGTTGGAGATCATGCTCACATAACGGGGGCCATCTGCGGTTTGCAGGATGCCAGAGATGCTCCTCACTCCGCTGATGGTTCCAGTCTTCCCTCGGAAACGTCCATCAATAGGAGTCCCTCTGTAGAGATTTCTGAGTGTGCCCCGTTGTCCGGCAATGGCCATGGAGGCCTGGTAATAGGGAGCGTAAGGATGTTGATCCATACGCATCAACAAAGCGGCAATCGTTTGGCTCGTGACCCTGTTGTTCCTGGACAGACCACTTCCGTCCGCAACCCGCAGCCCTTGAACGGGAAGACCCTGTTCCCACATCCAGCGTTCCGTCGCTCTTGATGCAGCCTTCACGTCCCAGAGATCGGCCGCCTGACGCATCAACACCTCAGCTGTGAAGTTGTGGCTCTCCGTGTTGGCGAGGCTGAGCAAGGCATGCATGGGCGCTGAAGTTTCTTCATGCAGAACCACCATCTCCTCGCGATCTCCTCGATCAGAGATCTCAGCCATGCTCAAAGGCTGGGCCTGCTGAATGCGAACGGCACCACCCCTCCGTTGCACCTCTTTCTGAAACAACCGTTGCAGTCGGGTGTAGGGATCGCTGACGGCACCACCGACGGCATTGCTGGTCAGAGCCAACCGTGTGATGGGAGCCCCGTAGGCATAACCACGGTCAGCAGGATGCCAGTCGCTCGGCCACCAATTACGCCTTGGCTCTTCACGCACCATCAAGTTGACCGGCCCCGAGGTCACCCCTCGCGACCCGCCCTGACGAAGAGCTGCGAGCGCGAAGCGCTGGAGACCGGCAATACCCAGGTCGGGATCACCCTCGCCATTCAGTTCCATGGAACCGTCCGGTCGCTGGATCAGGCGAGTTTTCAGCCGGAAATCGGGTCCGAGACGGTCCAGGGCGTAAGCCGTACTGATCAGTTTCTGATTGGAGGCGGGGATACGAGCGATGGAGCCATTGATATCCCCAAGGACATCGCCATCACTGTTCAGCACCGTGACAGACCACACCCTCGGCTCAGAACCAAGATTGGCCTGGATCGCCGTTTGTAGCGACTGACAGGAACGCGCTTTTTGCAGCTCAGGGAGCGGTTGCTGGGTCTCAGGAGGGGGAGGGGAGATCAAGGGAATGACCTCCTCGGCTTGGACGCCAGCTGGCAGCGTTGCTGCCAGAAGCACAAAAAGGCAGATGCGTGTGTTCATTGCACGTCGATCCCGCTGACGATTCCATTCAGCCGATAAAGGCGACCGTCGAGTTCGACGGGCGTTCCCACTTTGAGCTTTGTGCCTGCAACCACCACACCTGAGGGGGTGACAGTGGCATTGCTGCGAAGAACAAATCGAGCATCGAGGATTCCTTGGTCCTGCCGATTCGGATCAACAGCAGAGACAACCCGTCCATCAGGTTGCACAGCGACGAGCTTCCTGCTGATGTCATCCACACGGATGAGTTCCGCACTGCCAGCAGGCTGATTGCGAATCACGAGGTTGGTTCGACCGCGATCGAGAGCCTGCTTGATCAGACCATCAGGGTCTGCAGAACTTGAATTGCGGACATCCACACTCACAACAACAGGTTTCACGGAGCCTGTGGCTCTGGCAATCGTGTTGCTGAGTTTCGGGCTCCAGAGCACACCAGCAACGGCTGCCACTGCCACAAGAGCGGCAGCTGCATCAATCACCGACAGGGAGCGAAAACGATCCTTGATGCCCATGAAGTTCCGAGGGAGCTTGCACCCTAAAAGTGTTACGGCCTGTGATCAACCTCTGAGATCGTCAATCAGTCGATCCACAGCACCCAATGTTTGGCGCAATCCATCCGCTGATGGACTAACGGCTGCATCGATCTGCTCCGGGTCAGGGCGTTGTTCGAACCGCTGAATCCAACGGTATCCATCGGGATCACAGCGGAACAGCTCCCATTCCTTCTGACGTTCCAACAGCAAAGCCCCTTGCGCGAGAGGCTCCAGATGGAAGGCGCTGGACCAAGTGGCCAAAAATCCTCGGCGTCTGGAACGGGCCACACTGCCGATGCCGACCCCGGCATCCTCAAGTCGTCCGTTGACAAGCACCACTGGCTCTTTCCAGAGGTTGCAGATCGCTTCAACAGTTTCGTAGTCGCTTGGCTGGGCACCAATGAGCAGGAGCAGTTCACCTCGGTTAGCCCAGGCCGGATCCCTCTGCAGCTGCATGAAATCAACGCAACAGTTGGCGAGATCAGGCGCATCGCGTTTAGCGAGAGCCGCCGCGCCAGCATCGGGAAAAGCCACGAGCAAAGGCCAGCTGCGTTCCTTAAGCGTTCTTGCCATGCGCAGTGCTGGTCCCATGACCCGCAGGCCTTCAAAACGCCAGGTCACCATCCAGCGCCCTCTCCGAATCCCACCCAGCACAGACTCCAACGCTGAGATCGTGCGCTGTTCAGCCTCGAGAAGATCAGCAGGAAGAACAGCGCTCACGGGCCATCAATGCATCTTTGGCGGAGCGTACTGCGATCGATCAATCAGCTTTCAGCACAGGCCAGTAACGCACGATCAAAACGCTCAACGATGCTCTCGATCTGGTTGGACGTGTTCCAGAAGCCGAGGCTAAGCCTCAGGCCCGAGCGTCTCATCTCCCGGGGAATGGTCATCGCTGCAAGCACACTGCTGTCCGTGTCACGCCCTGATGAGCAGGCGCTCCCACTGCTCACGGCCAGTCCCTCTTGATCGAGAACGCGCACCATTCGCCGACCAGACAACGGCTGCCCTGAACGGTCGCGAAGCACCAGAGCCAAATGATGCGGGAGGCGTTGATGAGGCTGTCCGATCGTTGCGACACCAGCTGTTCGACAGAGCTGAAGCTCCAATTCATCTCTGATTCGCCGGATGCCATCGCCGCTGTCAGGAAGCCCATCCACGTCACAACGTTGAATCTGCGACAGCGCCTCAGCCATGCCAGCCACCAACACGGCGGATTCAGTGCCACTGCGCAAGTTGTTCTCTTGCCCGCCCCCCGTCAACAACGCGTTGAGTTGCTGTTTCCAGGCTCGGCGAATCAGAAGCAGGCCCACACCTCTTGGCCCCCCACATTTGTGGGCTGACGCGGTCAGTAAATCCACAGGCAGGGTGTTCCAGTTGGGCAGGGCCTGGCTGATCACCTGCGTGGCATCCGTATGGAAGGGAACTGCGTACTGATGGCAAAGAGCGCCGATGGTCTGAAGCGGTTGAAGCGTGCCCACCTCACTCTGTCCCCAGATCACGGACACCAGACGCGTGGGTGGGCGCAGAAGCTCTTCGAAACGATCCAGTTGGATGAGTCCCTGCGAATCAACAGGGGCCATCGACACCTGCCATCCCAAGGGGATCAGTGCCTGCGCTGCCGCCGTGACAGCAGGATGCTCCACAGCGGAGATCACGATCCGTCCTGGCGGGAAGGATGACGCCAATCCGCGGATCCCGAGATGAATGGATTCAGTGGCTCCTGAGGTAATCAGAACTTCATCGGCGTCGGCACCGAGCAGTGCACCGATTTCAACCCTTGTGCGTTCCAGGGCTTCCGCTGCTGCAATCCCAAAGGAATGAAGGCTGGAAGGATTGCCCCAGGCCTGAGTTTGAGCATCCAACATCCTTTGCTGCACACCCGGTCGAAGCGGTGTCGTGGCACAGGCATCGAGGTAAATGGGCGTCGCGTCAGCTCTGACCATCACGCTGAATGCGAGACAGGGTGCGCTGCTCGAGAGAATCTCCAGCGAGATTGATCATCGAATCCAGCGAAGTGGATGCCAGGAACGCCTGAACCTTTGCCTGTGCCTCTTCACGCAGACAGCGATCGGGTTGCCTGCAGCCCTCCTTGCAGTCATTGGCACAGTCGAGGCCTGGATCATTTGAAGAAACCGTGGGCTTGGGTTCGACTGTCCTTTCTTGGGGCTGTCCCTCAGGCATCAGATCTGGATTCATCACGCCGTCGAAGACAGCCACAGCGGGTCCTGTCATGAAGACCGACCCCTGCTGATCGGCCCAGCTGATGCTGAGGGGACCGCCTGGAAGAACCACGGTTGCCTCGCTGTCGCTGAATCCCATCAGGACGGCTGCAACCAATGTGGCGCAGGCCCCGGTCCCGCAGGCCAGGGTTGGACCAGCACCCCGTTCCCAGACGCGAATCTCGAGATGCTGTCGGCTGTGCACTTTGAGAAAGTGAACGTTGGTCTTCGCGGGGAAGAGCGGGTCGCACTCCAACTGAGCGCCAAGGGCTTCAAACGGAATCGCCTCCAGATCGTTCACGGGAACCACCACATGGGGGTTACCCATGCCCACAGCTGCCAAAGAGAGTGTGAGACCTTCGCGGGTGACTTCACCGCGCGGCAGGCCGTTTTCGTCTGAGCTCAGGAGCGTCGGAACCGTCTCGGGCTTCAAGAAGGGGGCACCCATATCGACGCGGATCTGGCCATCTTGTTGAAGCTCGGGAATGATCAAACCGGCTGGGGTTTCGATCCTCCAGCTCCGTCCAGGCAAATCACCATCGCTATCGGCAAGGAAACGAGCGAGACAGCGGATTCCATTGCCGCACATTTCAGCCTCCGAACCATCGGCGTTGAAGATGCGCATGCGCAGTTCGCCCTGGCCCTGCGGAGGAAGCGCAAGGATCAAGCCATCGCCTCCGAGCCCGAAGCGGCGGTCGCAAACACTCTGGACCCAGTCAGAATTGGGATTGGTGATGCCCTCAGGAAGCCGGCCATCGCGACCCTCCACCAGGATGAAGTCGTTGCCTAGACCTTGGTATTTACTGAACTGCAGCATGGCGCTTCGTTACCCCTGAGTGATCCTATGGAGCCGACAAGCTTTGATCCAAGTCTTCCCGGAATCCGTCTTCTTCAATCCTGGATCCGCGACCAGCGCACGCTCAGCGTTGAACTGAGCGACGGAAAACGCGTCGACGGCCGTCTCTCATGGCAGGACCCGCTTTACCTGGCCGTACAACGCGATGACGCATCCGATCCGATCCTGATCAATCGTCAGTTGGTGCTCACCATCCGCACCTTGATCTGACCCGCTAAATCCGATCCCTGGCTATGTCACGATCGCCCCAGGTGTTTTCGTGCCGTGACGGCCTCCAAGTCCTCCTCCGCCACCGCATCGGCCTCTGACCGCCCGGATCGGTACGACCCCATCGCGCTCGAACAGCGCTGGCAGAGCCAGTGGCAACACAACGACCTCTATGCAACGCGTTCACCGGAGCCGGGCCAGAACGCGTTCTATGCCCTCTCGATGTTTCCCTATCCATCGGGAAGTCTGCACATGGGCCATGTGCGCAATTACGTGATCACTGACGTGATTGCCCGGGCTCAGCGCATGCGTGGTGATGCCGTGCTTCATCCCATGGGGTGGGATGCGTTCGGACTCCCCGCTGAGAATGCAGCGATTGAACGTCAGATTGATCCAGGGATCTGGACCGATCGCAACATCGAGCAGATGAAAGCCCAGCTTGCCCGTCTGGGACTGTCGATCGATTGGTCCCGGGAGCAAGCCACCTGTCATACCGATTACTACCGATGGACTCAGTGGCTGTTTCTGGAGCTCCTGGACCAGGGACTGGCCTACCAGAAAGACGCCACGGTGAATTGGGATCCGGTCGACCAAACCGTTCTCGCTAACGAGCAGGTTGACAGTGAGGGACGCTCCTGGCGTTCTGGCGCTCTTGTCGAGCAGAAAAATCTCAGGCAATGGTTCCTGCGGATCACCCACTACGCCGACGCACTGCTTGACGATCTTGATCTGCTGGACGGATGGCCCGAAAGGGTGCGCACGATGCAGGCGAACTGGATCGGTCGTTCGATCGGAGCGGAGATTGATTTCCGCGTCAGTGGTCACGACGATGCAGTGATCACAGTCTTCACCACAAGGGCCGACACGCTGCATGGAGTCAGCTACGTGGTGCTGGCTCCTGAGCATCCCTTGGTCGAAGCTCTCACCTCGGAAGCACAACGAGAGTCCGTCACCGCTTTTAGAGATCTGGTGGGTGAGCTGAGTGCTGATGAACGCACTGCGGATGACCGTCCCAAGAGGGGAGTTCCCATCGGGGCCACAGCAGTGAACCCGGCCAACGGCGAAACAATTCCGATTTGGATCGCCGACTACGTCCTTGCTGGTTATGGAACCGGAGCCGTGATGGGTGTCCCAGCGCACGACGAACGCGATTTCCTGTTTGCACGCACCTATGAACTACCGCTGAAACGGGTGATCCAGGCTGCTGGTGCCAACGAACATCTCAGCGATGGCGAGGCATGGACAGGCCCGGGAATTCTGTTGAACAGCGGCCGCTTCGATGGCCAATCCAGCGACGATGGCAGAGAGGCGATCACGGCTTACGGCCAGGAGCTGGGCTGGGCTCGACCCAAACGCCAGTACAGGCTGAGGGACTGGCTGATTTCGCGCCAGCGCTATTGGGGCTGTCCGATTCCAGTCGTTCACTGTGATCACTGCGGCGCTGTTCCCGTGCCGGCGGATCAGCTTCCGGTGACCTTGCCCAAGGATGTGGATCTTCAGGGCAGAGGAGGATCTCCCCTGGCCTCCCTGGAGTCCTGGGTGAATGTGGATTGCCCAAGCTGCGGACGACCCGCCCGACGGGAATCAGACACCATGGACACCTTCATGTGCTCATCGTGGTATTTCCTTCGTTTTGCGGATCCTCACAACTCCGAGCGTCCGTTTGATGCGGATGCTGTGGAGCGCTGGCTCCCCGTGCAGCAATACGTCGGCGGTATTGAACACGCCATCCTCCATCTGCTGTATTCCCGTTTCTTCACCAAAGCACTGCGTGATCGTGGATTACTGAACATCCGAGAACCGTTCGAGCGTCTACTCACACAGGGAATGGTTCAGGGTGTGACTTACCGCAATCCCCGCACGGGTCGGTATGTGGCGCCCTCGGAAGTCAGTGACGAGAGCGCACCGAAAGACCCAGTGGATGGCGGCGATCTTGAGGTGCTGTTCGAAAAGATGTCGAAGTCGAAATACAACGGTGTGGATCCCGCTGCCGTGATCGACCGCTATGGCGCTGACACGGCTCGGATGTTCATCCTGTTCAAGGCACCTCCTGAAAAAGATCTGGAATGGGACGATGCAGACGTTGAAGGTCAGTTCCGATTTCTGCAACGGCTTTTGCGCCTGATCGAGAGCGTGCGATCAGATCACCAGGATCAGCTTCTTGGAGCCCCTGAAAGTGTTTCTGACGCTTCAAGCCTGTCTCAAAAAGAGTCTGAGATTCGTCGCGCAGTGCACACCGCCATCGAGGCCGTCAGTGAGGACCTAACGGGTGAGTACCAATTCAATACGGCGATTTCGGAGTTAATGAAACTCTCCAACGCCCTCACAGGGTCGCTCGCTGAAGCATCAAGGGGTGTTCAGGCTGAAGCGATCTCAGCGCTGATCCGCCTTCTTGCTCCATTTGCCCCCCATCTGGCAGAAGAATTCTGGTTCAGCCTTGGCGGACAAGACAGCGTTCACAGCCAGCCGTGGCCGGTCCATGACCCCTCTGCGTTAGTGCGAGACACCGTGGACCTTGTGATCCAGGTGAAAGGGAAGGTGCGTGGGTCGATCAGCGTTCCCGCCGACTGCAGTAAAGAGAAATTGGAGGAATTGGCTTTGGCCAGTGACGTCGCGGAGCGATGGCTAGAGGGCAAGCCTCCCCGGCGCGTGATCGTGGTTCCGGGGAAGCTTGTCAATCTGGTGCCGTCCTAACCCTGCTTACCCCTTGACGAAACGCAAGGATGCGGGGCTATCCCAAGTTCCCTGAGCCTGGTATCCACGGTTGTTTCCAGTGAGATGGCGCAAGATCCAGAAGATGGCCTCGTCGGATCCCTCGCCGATCGCCTGCTGAATCTCCACAACGGAACGGGACGTCCCATCACTGAGGACCTCTTCCACCTGTTTCTGGAGTTTCAGGATCGCAGCGGCTGCCTTCTTGCCCGCCTCGACCCCTGGTTGGTGGTAGGCGTTGATGTTGACAAGCTCGCCGTAGAAACCAACAGCGCGTTCAAACAGCGCGATGAGTGCACCAAGCCTGCGAGAGTCGAATGTGCGCATGCTGATGCTCAAACTTTGACGCCCGCCTTCGGTGAGCGCAGATCGGGTTCCCTGCACGAAACCGTCAAGGAAGTCACCAGGACGCTCACCATTGATTTCAGGGATATCTTCAACATCACGCAGAACTTCGATGAAGGTGACGAAGAAGTTATCGACGCCATCACGGAGCTGCTGCACATAGGCATGCTGGTCGGTTGAACCCTTGTTGCCATAAACAGCGATGCCCTGATGGGCAACGGCACCACTGCGATCAAGGCGCTTGCCGAGCGACTCCATCACCAGCTGTTGCAAGTAACGGCTGAAGACTTCCAGCCGGTCGCGGTAAGGCAGCACCACCATGTCGCGCTTGCCCTTCCCTTCTCCGGCGGTGTACCAAGCAGCAGCCATCAGAGCGGCAGGGTTGCGTCGCACATCAGCGACGCGGGTGGCCTCGTCCATCTGAGCGGCTCCGGCCAGGAAATCTTGGATATCACTGCCGATCAGGGCACCAGGCAACAGGCCAACAGCACTGGTAATGCTGGTACGCCCACCCACCCAATCGAACATGTCGAACCGTTTGAGCCACTGCTCTTCGGAGGCCTGCTGATCCAGGTGACTGCTGGCCATGGTGATGGCGACAGCCTGACCCGGCCAATTGCCTCCGAGTGACTCCACCCGGTGACGGGCTTGCTCCATGCCCAGGTGGGGTTCGGGCGTACCACCTGATTTGCTCACGGTGACCACAAGGGTCGTGCGCAGGGCATCACCAAGCTCACCGAGCACCCGGCTCATGCCATTGGGATCAACGTTGTCGAAGAAATGGAAGGGCAGCCCATTTCCGGTGTCTTGCAAGGCGCGGACCATCAGCAGAGGACCAAGACCGCTTCCGCCAATGCCAATCCAGAGAACGTCAGTGAAGGGCTGGCCTGTGGGTGACTTGATCTCGCCACTGATCACAGCTTTTCCGAACTGCTCGATGTCCTTGATTTCTGCAGCGATGTGCTGGCCTACGGCTTGATCTGGTGCCAACTGGGGATCGCGAAGCCAGTAGTGACCCACTTGACGGTTCTCATCCGCATTGGCGATGGCACCGGCCTCAAGCTTTTTCATCGCTTCGAAGGCCTGCTCCAGTGGGGGAGTGAGCTCGTCCAACGCTGCTGAATTGAGATGCATGCGACTGACGTCCAGCCAGAATCCAAGATCGTCGTGGTACCAGAGGAGATCACAGAAGCGTTGCCATTGAATCTGGGTGTCAGTGGCGCTGAAATCCGGGAAGCTCATCACGAGGTGCATGCACGCCCTGAAGGTATCCACAATCCGCTTGCCTGCCCATCAACTGGAATACCGCCGCTAACCTCCACGCATGTCCACTGACAGGTCTCCAGCTCGAGCTCTCTCCATGCGTGGGTTGCTTGGCGTTGCCGCTGCACTGGCAGCCACTTCCCTGGCATTTCATTCGTCGTTACGTCCGATCTCCATTGCGGACATTGCATCGAGTTCCTCAAAGCAGGCACCGGCTGAGTCAACAGTCGGTGAGCCCAACCCAGACCCAACTGACTTCAGTGCGGAAGAACTGGAACTCCTGCAGCGCCGCTTCGGGGTCCATGGTCCCCAAACTCCTCTAGCTCAGCTCTTCACTAGAGGTATGGATCAGTTGCAGCCGCTTCGTGCCAACACACTTTCAAGGTTGCGGAGTCTGAAACCTGTGATTCAGCGCGAGGCCTACCGCCATCGCGTCAACCCGATGCTGATCACAGCCATTCTCTTTGATGAGATCCAGCATTCCAAGCCTGGAGAAGATCTTCCCTTTGTGGTGCATTCAGGGTTAGTTGATACCCATGGTCCGGCACAGCTCGGGATCAGTGAATTAATTCATCAAGGCCGGCTTCCCGCTGAACCCACCTCTGAGCAGATCAGCGAAGCCCGTGATCTGCTGATGAACCCCGAGGCCAACATCGAGCTGCTGGCAGCAAAGTTGTCGAGAATCAAAAATGAGCTCGGCCTTGATCAAGGATCGATCTTGATTGCAAGCCGCTCCTATGTTGATGCGAAGGCCATTGCCACTCTGGCCTATCTGCACAACGGCAAACTGGATTATCCCGCCAGGATTTTGCGCTACATGCAAGATCCTGCCCTGCATGGCCTGATCTACAGCGCTCGCCAGACAGCGAAGCCTTATCTCATCTGATCAATCGTCGACCGAAGGATTCGTCAGAGGCAAAGCTTCCCAAGAGCTGCTAATCGAATTTGAAGGTCAGCCCAAGAGAAACTGCGTGGGTCCGCTCGCTCCCCGCCAAGGTCCACATGCTGATGCGTTGTGATGGCTGCGGGCTGAAATCCAAAGCGCTCGATCCAGTCGTCAAGAACAAGAGCCATCGCGTCATATTGAGCTTGGGTATAACCACTGTGACGTTTGTCATTGTCGTGACCATCCTTGGGTGTCTCCAAACTCAAATGAAGCGCGAAGTTATTCACTGAACCTTTGAATTTGGCGTTAGTGACAGCCCATTCACCGAGGAATGCCGAGTAGCCAGCACCGAAGGCGCGCTCAAGAGGGTCAACAAGATCCACAATTGAGCCGTCTAAACCAATCAGGGTGTGATAACTCACTTGATCCTCATCGCGGGGATGGGGAGTGAGGAACGTGTTGATGGCGGACCCAAGTGAATAAACGGTTTCATGCAGCACCACCACCCTCGGATCGGGGTTGAGTGGTTGCCCCCATGGATTGCGTCGATAACGGCTTCCGAAGTTGCTCGGATCGGCGGGGATGTTCTTCCGCTCTTGAGCAAGAGAGCGCTTGCGTTGCAGCAAACGCTCTCTCACGCGCGGATCAATGCCCGAACACTGTCGTGCCAAAGGGGAGGACCAGGACAAAGCCTTGGGGGGAACGGGTGGCTCACCATCGATGTTTCGACTGGAATCCTTGTCCTTGCCGACATCATTGAGCAGGTCAAGAAGGGAAGGTCGCCTCGCCCCACTATCTTTTTCCGCTGTGACACCAACCAGTGACACGACCACGAGCAGTGCAGCCGTGCTGACCAGCACGATCCCCACACCGGGGCGATGCAACCGCTTCAACACGGCTGACAGGTTCTTTCTCAGAGAAAGGCGAACCATTGATCGCGTAGAGCACGTGCAGCCTGAGATGCACCAGGATCCCAGGCCAGTTCGTGTCGGTCCACCCCTGGATCATCGAGTGAGAGTTCCGTGGTTTTGAGCAGACCCCTGCGGCTGTAGGTCACTTTGAGGATCGAGTCGCCCTGCAAAAGCTCTGAGCAGCGCTGCACTGAGCTGCATCGCCAGTCACGCAGTGCGACCAATTCATCTCCCGCCACCAACCCTCCCCGTTGAGCAGGACCATGAAGTTCGGTGCGATCGATCCAGACACGCCCCTGACGCTCACGGATGAGCCAACCTGCAGAGGGCGTTTTGTCACGCACAGGATTGAGTGACAAGCCAATCATCTGGAGACTTGCCTCGATCGGCAGTGCAGACCGTCCATCCAACCAATCCGGCAACCGTGTTTCAAGATCCTTGGAGTACTCGGTGAAACAGTCGATCAAATCGGTTCGCCGGTAACCCCTTCCATGAACACCGAAGCGCTTCCAGAGACATCGCAAAACTTCCGCGAGTGAGTGTTGCGATTGACGCAGATGAACATCAAGGCAAAAGGCCAACGCTGTTCCCAGTCGGTAGTAACTGATCTGACTATGAGCATTCGCAGGCGTCTGCTTGTAGAGCCTCACCCACGCCTCCCTCGAACTGTCGGCAAGCGATTGAATCCCATAACCAGGATTCAGCAACACATGGGAGAGATCTGCTCCTAGGTCCTTGAGAAGATCAAGGCGAGAGGAAAGTCCAGCAAGCAGGGGAAGGGCAAGATCGAAGTAACTCGTGACTCCTTCTGCGAACCAGAGGCCATCGCTGATGACGGGCCTGTCGTAGCGATAAGGAACGAACTCGCTGGGACGGAGTCTGCGCACATTCCACTGGTGCAAATATTCATGGCCGACAAGTTGAAGAAGCTTGCGGTAACCGCCTGACTCCTGAAGGGACGGCCAGGGAAACTGCATCACAGAGGCGTTGTCATGTTCCAAGCCTCCATAACCCTGTTCCAACGACTGGATCACGAGCTGATAAACCTGTTCAGCTGGCGGATCTGAATCAAGGAGATCGCAGACTGCCGTGCAAACAGCCTCGAGATCATGCTTGAAACGAGCAGGCCAGCCAGACGGCGGGGATCCAATCAGGATCAGTTCATGGTCGTGCCCGCGAACGCTGAGGCGTTCGGGCTGAAAGCTGCCGGCATGAACCGGAGCATCCACAAGCTGATCGAAGTCCTTGGCCAGGAACAACGAGCCGATCGCATCGAGCGCAAGGGGAACCGCCACAGACCAGTGATCAGGCACTGAAACCTGAAGGCAATGCTCATGCCAACGTTCACCCTCAACCAACATCACCACTGCGGGGAGGCTGAGTGAAGCAAAATCTGGGTCGAGGTGATTGGTCCGTACCGTGAGCTGCCTGGCCTCAAGCCGGTAGCGAATGCACAACGGCTCACCCGAGACACAACTGAACTCCCAGCGTTCTGGGGAACGCCGTTCCACGTTCAGAACGCGATCACCCTGGACCACTGAGAGGCTGTGGAGGTGCTGGGAAGGATCGCGAACCGTGTACGAGCCAGGCGTCCAGACGGGAAGCGACAGAGTCTGCAAAGACTGCTTTGGTGTCCAACGCATCGCGACACCAATCGTCTGAGTCCCCGGATTTCTGAGATCCAAATGAACGTTGACGCCTGCCATCAGCTCCTGACGGATGCTGGCGTTAGCAACGCGACCTGATCATCAACAGTGGCCACAGCAAAGTTCTGATGGTCGGCATCACGCAAGGCCTGCTGTAAGGCATAGCGACGCAGAACCCGGCTCAGGATCCGCTCCACAGAGAAGGAGTGCGCAGGCCTTCCAAGATCCACCACAACATCGAGGGAGTCGTGATTGCGGTTCCAGGTCCAGCCCAGGGCAAAACCCATGGAATGCGTAGCGGCAAGAGCCACGTTGTGTTGCGTGCCAAAGGAACTGAGCTGCCCTTCGACCTCAACAACAAAACCCTCAGCACGCAATGCTGAAGCCAGCAGATCAAGATCCTTAACCAGTGTGGGCAGGATGGAGAGATGGGACATGAAATCCGAATGCCCGCGTCTTCAGACACTAGCCAGATCCTTGAAAAAGATCCCTCTGGATTCATTGCTCCGGCAATCGAAGCATGGCCGCGATTCACGCCGCCGCTACGAATTGGAGTCATGGCGTCCGGCTCTGGCAGCAATCTCGAAGCTCTTCACAAGGCGACGACGCAGGGATACCTCGATGCATCGTTGCGCTTGCTGGTTGTGAACAACCCGAACTGCAGAGCCAAAGAACGGGCTGCTCGTCTTGAAATCCCCTGGCAGCTCATCGATCACCGACTGCACAGCACCCGTGAATCCTTGGACCACGCCCTGGTGTCTGCGTTCCGGGCTGCCGACGTCGAAGCGGTGGTGATGGCTGGTTGGATGCGAATCGTCACGCCAGTTCTGATCGCTGCCTACCCCGGAAGGCTCATCAACCTTCACCCATCCCTTCTTCCAGCGTTCAAAGGTTTGGATGCTGTTGGTCAAGCCCTCAGCGCAGGCGTCCGGATCAGCGGATGCAGCGTCCATCACGTTCAGGCCGATGTGGACTCTGGAGCGGTCATTGCGCAGGCCGCAGTCCCTGTGCATGCAAGCGATGACGTGGAGACGCTCGCCAAACGCATTCAGGTGCAGGAGCATCGACTTCTTCCCTGGGCCACAGCGTTAGCGGGCTTGCAGTGGAGAGGAGAAGAGCATGCCGAGGTTCAGGGATAGAACGGTGTCAGTGGCAGCCCTTCGGTGGACTCGAGGCCAGCCATTAAATTGAGGCACTGAAGGCCCTGGCCAGCCTGACCTTTAAGGAGATTGTCGACAGCGCTCATCAGCACGAGGCGACCGGTTCTTGTATCAACCTGGACCGAAAGCATGGCGCGGTTCGTGTGCTTGGCCCATTTCGTCGCTGGGTAGGTTCCTACAGGGAGAACCTCAACGCAGGGATGCTGCTGGTAAACGGTCTGGAGCACCGTGTTGCAATCCTCTGCGGTCAGTCCTGGATCCCTCAGCCTGGCGTAAACAGTCGAGAGAAGTCCCCGCACCATGGGAACAAGATGGGGGGTGAACTGCAATTGGATGGGGCAGCCTGCGACGTTGCTAGCCAACTGTTCGATTTCGGAGGTGTGGCGGTGGCCGATCACGCCGTAGGGGGCAATTGATTCGGACGCCTCAGCCAGGAGAAGGTGTTCCTTCGCTGCACGCCCTCCACCTGACGTGCCCGTCTTGGCATCAATGATCAAGCCGTCACTCTCGATCAATCCCTGCTTGAGAAAGGGGAGCAGTGGCAACAGACTCGCTGTGGGGAAACAGCCCGGCGCTGCAACCAACCGAGCATTGGCGATGGCCTGGTGATGCCACTCGGGCAGGCCGTAGATGGCTTCCTCGCAGAGATCATGGTCTGTTCTCGCTGCGCTCCTGGCCTCTTGCACGTACACCGAGGACCATTGGTCAAGCGATTTGTAGCGATAGTCCGCCGAGAGGTCGACCACTCTCACCCCTCGCTCCAGCAATGGCGGCACCAACTTGCTGGCCAGTCCGTTGGGCAAGCTCAGCACTGCAAAATCCGACGTTGAAGCGATGCGATCCGGATCCGCAGCTTCAACGATCCGATCACCGTCCAGCGGAAGAAACGGGCAGATCTCCTTCCAGGGACGGCCGGCTGAGCGCTCGCCAGCCAGAAAGCTCACTTGAAATGAGGGGTGCTCTTTGAGAAGGCGCAAGGTCTGGAGCCCTCCATATCCCGAGGCACCCACCACGGCAACCCGTCGATTCAGCATCTCTGCGCCAACACATCAACCGATCGTACCGGCGTCGATAATGGTGTCTGAACTCAGGACAACGAGAGCTCTGCCCGAATCTGCCGATCAATCAACGCAAGCTCAAACCCTGTTTGACAGCATTCCTGATGCGCTCAAAGCCATTCGAAACGGTGAATGCGTTGTTGTGGTCGACGATGAGCGTCGGGAGAACGAAGGGGACCTGATCTGCGCAGCCCAGTTCGCCACACCCGAACAAATCAATTTCATGGCCACTGAAGCCAGGGGGTTGATCTGTTTGGCAATGCAAGGTGATCGCCTCGATGCTCTGGATCTTCCTTTGATGGTGGACCGCAACACCGATGCGAACCAGACGGCCTTCACGGTCAGCATCGATGCTGGACCGGAGCATGGAGTCTCCACTGGCATCTCGGCCGAAGACCGGTCTCGAACCATCCAAGTGGCCATTCAGGCTGAATCAAGACCGTCGGATCTAAGGCGTCCTGGCCACATCTTTCCACTCAGAGCCCGACCCGGTGGTGTGCTGAAACGGGCTGGACATACCGAAGCCGCAGTGGATCTCTCCCAATTGGCTGGACTGAATTCATCAGGCGTGATCTGTGAAATTCAGAATGCCGACGGCTCCATGGCTCGGCTGCCAGAGCTGCAGGCATACGCACGCCAGTGGGGACTGCGCCTGATCAGCATCGCCGATCTGATCCGCTACAGATTGGACAATGAACGGTTTGTCGTTCGTCAGGCCCAGGCATCCCTCCCCAGTCAGTTCGGCAGTTTTCAGGCCATCGGGTTTCGCAATGCGCTTGATGGCAGTGAACATGTGGCGCTGGTCAAAGGCTCCATCGGTTCGATGAAGGAACCTGTGCTGGTTCGGATGCATTCAGAGTGTCTGACGGGTGATGCCTTCGGTTCACTGCGCTGTGATTGCCGCGCCCAACTCGAAGCGGCCATGCACCAGATCGAGGTGGAGGGCGAGGGTGTTCTTGTGTATCTGCGCCAGGAGGGCCGGGGTATTGGCTTGATCAACAAACTCAAGGCCTACAGCCTTCAAGATGGAGGACTCGACACGGTCGAGGCCAATGAAAAACTTGGCTTTGCCCCAGATCTGCGCAATTACGGAGTAGGGGCCCAGATCCTCAGTGACCTGGGAATTCATCGTCTTCGCCTTCTCACCAACAACCCCCGCAAAATTGCTGGCCTGGGGGGCTACGGCCTGGAAGTGGTGGATCGGGTGCCTTTAGAAATTGATCCAGGGGATTACAACGCCCAGTATCTGGCGACGAAGCGCGAAAAATTGGGCCATTTGTTCGAGGAGCAACCCGAGCGTTCCCACTGGGTGATCGGCCTCGACGTCTTCACCAACGATGAAACCACTCTCTCCAAGCTGGTTCAACGAATGGAACAACTTGCTGAAGAACACAAGCTGCAGCTGCAAACCGAACACAATCCTCGTTTGCTCGCCCTCTGGGAGCGACCGAGATTCGTATGGTCCATTCAGAACTCTGATCCCACAGAGTCAGTGATGCAGAAACTGTTGGCCACGATGGCGTCCTGGCAGGAAATCTCGCGCATCGGATTACTGCATGCGGTGAAAACGATTCAGATCAGTCATCCACCACAGTGGCTCAACAGAGAAGAGCGTTCGCTGGAGTCGCTCCGATCAACGAAGGAGAAGGCCGACTGGTTCAAGAGGGCGGACCAGCCGGCATTGATTCACTGGTCCTGAACCGTCACCGTTTGGATCTTGGAGCCATTTTTGAGGGCCAGAACCACATCCATGTCACCGGTCTGACCGAAAACGGTGTGCACACCATCGAGATGGGGCTGGGCTTCATGCACGATGAAGAATTGGCTGCCACCGGTGTTCTTGCCGGCATGCGCCATCGATAACGCACCCGGAACGTGCTTTCTGCTGTTGATCTCGCAGTCGATCGTGTAGCCGGGGCCACCCGTTCCAGCCATGCCGCGGGATCCTTCACGGCTGTTGGGGCACCCGCCCTGGGCCATGAAACCGTCGATCACACGATGGAAAGCAAGGCCGTCATAAAAACCTTCCTTGGCCAGCTTGACGAAGTTGGCCACGGTGTTCGGGGCATCGTTGTCGAACATCTCCAGCTTGATCGGGCCGGCGTCCGTGGTCATGAGAACCGTGGTCAAGGCATCAACACCAAAACACCATGCTAGGCAAGGGCATAATTTCAGCGCCGCACCTCTGCTATGACCAACATTTCCACCCCGCCATCGCTCGACTCGGCCCGGGTGGGAGTGATCGGTGGAAGCGGTCTCTATGCCATCGATGGATTAGAGGACGTGCGTGAGGCTGAACTGGAGACCCCATTCGGCCCGCCATCCGATGCCTTCATGCTGGGGCGCCTCAACGGCGTAGACATCGTTTTTCTGGCGCGTCACGGACGTCATCACCATCTGCTTCCGAGTGAAGTGCCCTATCGAGCCAACGTTTGGGCCATGCGCTCGCTCGGTGTGCGCTGGCTGGTCTCGGTTTCAGCCGTTGGCTCTCTTCGCGAGCATCTTCGTCCCCGCGACATGGTGGTTCCCGATCAATTCATTGATCGCACAATGCAGCGCCCTCAGTCGTTTTTTGGCGACGGTTGCGTTGCTCACGTCAGCCTGGCTGAACCCTTCTGTTCCAAGCTCAGTGACCTTCTCGCCTCAGCCGCATCAATGGCAATGCCCGCCGGGCACCATTTGCACCGGGGCGGAACCTATCTCTGCATGGAAGGGCCTGCGTTTTCCACCCGAGCTGAAAGCGAGCTCTACCGCCGTTGGGGTTGCGACGTCATTGGCATGACGAATCACACAGAGGCCCGCCTGGCGAGGGAGGCAGAGATTGCCTATGCCTCGTTGAGCATGGTGACCGACTTTGATTGTTGGCACAACGATCACGACGCGGTCACTGTGGAGATGGTGGTGGGCAACCTGAAAGCCAATGCCTTGGCCACCGGACCCATTCTCAGCCGTTTAATGGAGAGCATCCGCCAGGAGCCACCGGCATCCAAAGCGCATCACGCCCTGGCCGATGCCTTGATGACGCCTCCGGAGGTTGTGCCTGAAGCCACCCGCCGCCGTCTCGATCTCTTCACTTCTCCTTACTGGGGAAGCGTGACAGCCTCCTGAGGGAGGGTGACCCCGCGGCTGAGCAATGCCTGCCGAAGGTCTGATCCGTGGTTCTTCAACAGTGCATCGGCTGCAACAGCATCCAGATGGCAGCTGCCCATCACAAGGGCACGTTTCACGGAACCGCCCGCCGCACTGAGCAGCACTTGAGAGGTGTCGCGATCCAGCCCCAGCAGATCACGAAGAATGCGCATGGAGCGGTCCACCAGCTTGCTGTTGCTCGCGGCAACGTCCACCATCCGATTGCCGTACACCTTTCCCAGCCTGACCATCACGCCAGTGGACAAGATGTTCAGTGCCATCTTTGTGGCAGTCCCCGCCTTGAGTCGGGTGGAGCCTGTCAGCAGCTCAGGGCCTGTTAAAAGCCGTATGTCGACATCACAGGGCAAAGGGGCCTGATCGGAAGGAACACAGGCCATGGCGATGGTGAGCGCGCCAAGCTCGCGGGCGTAATGCAAACCACCTTTCACATAGGGCGTTGTCCCGCCGGCGGCGATGCCAACCAGGCAGTCACTCCCAGTGAAGCCTCGATCTTTCAGATCAGAAACTCCTGCCGATGCAAGATCTTCAAGCCCCTCGGAGCTGCGCAGCAGTGCGGCAGGGCCCCCGGCGAGAACACCTTGCACCAGATCCGGCGGGCTGCAGAACGTCGGCGGACATTCGGCCGCATCCAACACACCGAGACGACCTGATGTGCCGGCACCTAGATAAAACAAGCGGCCGCCAACTTTCAGGCGTTCCGCGATGGCATCCACAGCTTCGGTCAGTGCGCTGATCGCCCCTTGCACGGCCATCTGGGGGCGTCGATCTTCCTCCACGAACAGACTGATGAGCGCATCGGTGGGAAGCAGATCCAGGCTTTCACTGGCCGGATTGGTCTGCTCGGTCAGCAGATGGCCTCGATCAGCAGACGGCTCAATCACAGCAATCCCTCAAGACGCCGACGCACAGCATCCAGATCAGCACTGTCGCGCTCAACTTGCTCCTGGCTCTCCAGATCGCCGTCCTGCCAGTTGCTGACATCCCGATTGGCGGACGGAGGAGCGAGCATCAAGCGGTCCTCCTCGGATTGGGGCACAAAACCCGCTGAGACCAGGCGAGCCTCATAACCAGCTTCCCGGCAGAACAACTCAACCTCCTCTCGATCAAGGGCTTCAACACTCGGTGTAGGGAAATCCTGCGCTTCGAGAAGTCCGGCGTAACGCTCAGCATCGTCGCTGTTTTCGAACATGAGCACCACGGTGTGACCTGAAAGCTCCAGAGAGTGAATGCCTTCGCTGTCCTGACCTGCGTCGAACAGGAGAACGTGAACCAACATGCAGATGAATCGCCCACGCGAGTCTCTCATCGTTTCCTGCTCAGGGCAGACCAGACCGTTCGAGACTGATCTCCTGCAGACGCTGGTAGAGAGCGCGCTCATCATCCTCAAGCGACGAAGGGATCACGATCACGATCTCAACGAGTTGATCACCCCTCTGGGTTCCGAGCTCAAGACCTCTCCCTCGCAGCCTCAGCAGCCGTCCACTGGACGAGGCAGGAGGAACTTGGAGCGTCACTGAACCCGTCAGGGTGGGCACGTTGACGGCACAACCCAAGGCAGCATCAGGAGGAAGAAGTTCCAATCTGTAGTGCACCTTGAGTCCATCGATTCGCAATCCCTCCTCGGTGATCACACGCAACTGGAGGAAGTGATCCTTTCCGCCCGGTGCCACCCCTTCCAGCCGCAGACGCCATCCATCACCGGCTTGGGGTGGCGTGCTCACTTCCACAAGTGTTCCGTCACCAAGTTCAAGCTCCACCAAGGTTCCATGAAGGGCTTGGTCAGGCGAGAGCTCAACAACCGTCTCGAGATCATCGTGGGATCGGATTGGTGGTGACGGTTGTGGGGATGGTTCCAGCCAATGGTGCTCGTCATCTTCAACTCGACTGTCCGGCTGCACGGGATCGTCCACGCCAGCGGCTGGACGACGTTGGCGCCCGGAACCAAACACCACGTCGAGATAGTCCTCGAAATCGGGGAATCCAGTGCTGAAAGGATCAGCCCCCTCACCCTGTCCCTGACGCAAGCGGATCCATTCCGTTTTGCGCTCGGGATTACTGAGTACTGCATAGGCCTCGTTGACGAGCTTGAAACGCTCCTCCGCCTGAAGGTCGTTGCCATTGAGGTCGGGATGCCAGCGGCGGGCTTCACGGCGAAAAGCCCGCTTCAGCGTCTCCTGATCCGCATCAGGGGTCAGACCAAGAAGAGACCAGTAATCGGTTTCAGCGGAAGTTGTCATCGTCCCAGGGATCGAGGCCTCTCCGTCCACTCCGCGGACGAGGGTCGTAGCCGTAGCGGTCCTGGGGCGTTGACCAGGGGTCATCATCCCAGTCATCGTCTGCGAACAGCTCGTCTTTCAGGGTTCCAAGCGTGCTTTTCAACCCCTGGAGTGGACCCGACTCCGTGCGGCGCTCCGCCGTGAGCCTTCGATTCAGACCGAAAAGAGCTTCCTGTAATCCGCTCACAGCCAGTTCCAGTTCCTGGAGATCCTCTTGCTCGAGTAAATCCTGCACGTCACGCATGGCCATTTCAACAGCGCGTTGCTGGCGTTCTGCTCCATAGGGGCCAAATTCCAGTGCCGCATCTCTCAGGCGCCGTTCGGCCTGAGCCACCAAGGTCAATGCCGAGTTACGGCGCTCGATGGTGGCGCGGCGGCGACGGTCCTCATCAGCCCGGGCCTCGGCTTCTGCAAGAAGGGCCTGAATTTCGTCCTCGTTGAGCGTTGATCCGCCTTGAATGGTCACCGACTGCTTGCGTCCAGTGGTTCGATCGGTGGCATTCACCTGAAGAATGCCGTTGGCATCGATGTCGAAAGCAACCTGGATCTGTGGAACACCCCTGGGCGCTGGAGGAATACCGGAGAGACGGAAACGGCCCAGGGATTTGTTGTCAGCCGCCATCTGGCGTTCCCCCTGCCACACATGAATCTCAACGGACGACTGATTGGGTTCTGAGGTACTGAACACATCGGATTGGCGTACAGGAATCGGCGTGTTCCTCGGAATCAAGACCTTCATCAGCCCGCCGATGGTCTCCAGACCGAGAGACAGGGGCGTCACGTCATTGAGCAGCAGATCCCGCAGATCACCCGTAATGATTCCCGCCTGAACCGCAGCACCGATGGCCACCACCTCATCCGGATTCACGGACTGACATGGATCATTCGGCACAAGCGTTCTCACCAGTTGCTGCACCATTGGCATCCGCGTGCTTCCTCCCACCAGAACCACATCGTCGATGTCTTCAGCACTCCAGCCGGAATCCCTGAGGGCCGCCTGCACGGGAAGCATCAGGCGATCGAGAAGATCGGGACACAACCCCTCGAACGTTTCTCGATCCAGTGTGGTTTCGATATGAAGAGGGCCGTCAGGGCCCGTGGCAATGAACGGGAGCGACACGGGCGTCGCGCTCACACCTGATAACTCTTGCTTGGCCTTCTCTGAGGCTTCCGTAAGTCGCTGCAGTGCTTGGCGGTCACGGCGTAGATCGATGTTGTGTTCTTTGAGAAACGACTGCGCCAGCCAATCGACGATGCGTTGATCAAAGTCGTTACCACCAAGCTGGGTATCGCCATTGGTGGCTTTCACATCAAAAACACCGTTGGCGATTCTCAGCAAGGACACGTCGAAGGTGCCTCCACCAAGATCGAACACCAGAGCACGGCGCACGGCACTGCGGTCGAATCCGTAGGCCAAAGCGGCTGCAGTCGGTTCGTTCAGGATCCGTTCAACCGTGAGCCCTGCCAGACGCCCCGCATCGCGTGTCGCCTGGCGTTGCGCATCATTGAAATAAGCAGGAACCGTGATCACGGCAGATTCCACCTCTTCTCCCAGGTAGGTGGAGGCATCGTCCACAAGCTTGCGCAAAATGCTGGCAACAAGCTCCTCAGCGGCATATTCCCGCTCGGTTTGCGGGCATGCCACACGCACATTGCCCTGACTGTTGGCCCTCACGGTGTAGGGAACCGTAAGGGAGCTGTCGTCGAGTTCGTCCCAGCTACGACCGACAAACCGTTTGAGGTTGGAAAACGTGTTGCGCGGATTCAGGACCAGCTGGCGACGGGCAGGCTGACCAACCAAGAGCTCACTGTCCTTGGTGTAACCAACAACGGAGGGAGTGGTTCTCGTCCCCTCGGCATTAGCAATCACAACAGGGCGACCTGCCTCGAGAACAGCCACAACGGAGTTGGTCGTACCCAGGTCGATTCCGACGATCCGTCCCATAGACGCCTGTGGGGACTCCCAAGTTAACGGCCCAAACCATTGTCTCCCAGCCCAAGACAGGGACTGATGCAGCTGGCGTTAAAGCGCCCTTAGTGAATTCCATACGGTTCGACCGTTACGTTTCAGTCGTCTTTGCCTGAGCGGGATGACCGAGACCAAGGAGCTGTATCTCCTGAGGCGCCGTCCACCATCGGAAAAGGTGGTGGACGTGAGTTTCAGATATCTCGCAGTGACCCTGGCGTCGATGGTGGCTGTGGTGTTGTTCGCCATCCTCGTCGTCGTCTTCTGGGGGTCCCTCGAGTCGATGGGACGTTATGGCTGGAAATTTTTGGTCACGTCCAACTGGAATCCGGTCGATGACGAGTACGGGGCTTTCACAGCCATTTATGGAACGATCGTCACTTCTGTGCTGTCGTTGTTGATTGCCGTGCCACTCGGCGTTGGCACTGCTGTTTTCATCACTGAGAACATCATTCCATTGCGGATTCGCAGCGTGATTGGCGTGATGGTGGAGCTCTTGGCTGCCATCCCTTCGGTTGTACTTGGGCTTTGGGCCATTTTTGTGATGGAGCCCTTCATCAGGCCCTTCCTCAACTTTCTCTACAGCACGTTGTCGTGGCTTCCATTCTTCTCATCGCCACCCATGGGTCCTGGTACGGCCCCTGCAGTGTTGATTCTCGTGGTGATGATTCTTCCAATCATTACGGCCATTTCTAGAGATTCACTGAATCAGGTTCCCGTCAAACTGCGCCAAGCTGCCTATGGCGTTGGAACCACACGCTGGGGAGCCATCTTGAACGTGATCCTTCCAGCAGCCATTTCTGGAATCGTCGGCGGTGTGATGCTTGCACTAGGTCGAGCAATGGGTGAGACCATGGCTGTCACCATGATCATTGGAAATTCAAATAATTTCAGCGCCTCACTGCTGGCACCTGGAAACACGATCGCTGCCATGTTGGCCAATCAGTTTGGTGAAGCGGATGGCAGCCAGGTTTCATCCCTGATGTACGCCGCGTTTGTGTTGATGGTCCTCACTCTTGCAGTGAATGTCCTCGCACAATGGCTGGTCAAGCGTCTGAGTCTTAAGTACTGATCATGACTTTTTCTTCTACAACTCGCTTAGCGAATGGCGTCCCAGATCTTGCTTACAAGCAGGGGCTGAGACGGAATCTAATCAGTCGCTTGCTCACCCTGATTGCTGGATTATTTTCTGCGATCGCCGTGCTTCCACTGATTGCGGTACTGATTTACGTGCTTCTGAAAGGCGGCGAAAAAATCAGCCTTACCCTATTCACTGAACTACCACCACCGCCGGGACTCGAGGGCGGTGGTATCGGCAATGCGATCATCGGCAGCATTGTTGTGACGGTCCTCGCCGGCCTGATCGCCATTCCAGTTGGGGTTGGAGGCGGAATTTTTCTGGCCGAATACTCCCGTGGCGGTGGATTTGCTCAATTCATCCGTTTCGGAACCAATGTTCTATCAGGTGTTCCTTCGATCATCGCTGGCGTCTTCGTCTACGGAATCATTGTTTCGACACGACTGTTTTTCGGAAATTCCTACAGCGCTCTTGCAGGTGGAATCGCCCTGTCGATTCTGATGCTGCCAACGGTGATTAAAACCACTGATGAAGGCCTGAAGCTTGTTTCAGACGATCTTCGTCGTGGTGCCCTCGGCGTCGGCGCCTCGAAGTTCGTGACAGTGGTGAGAATCACACTTCCCACTGCGTTTACGCCAATTGCCACTGGAGTGGTGCTTTCCATTGCCAGAGCTGCAGGCGAAACTGCTCCACTGATTTTCACAGCGCTGTTCTCTCCATTCTGGTCAGATGGGATTTTCAATCCCGTCGCGACTCTGTCCGTTCTGATCTACAACTTCGCGATCATGCCTTACGAGGCACAGAACGAGCTTGCATGGGCAGCATCTTTTGTGCTGGTTCTGTTCATTCTTGGCATGAACTTGTTCGCGCGCTGGCTGGGTCAGTTCGCGTCTAAGTAATTCATTCAAGTTCCTTTTACCTGTATCTCCTCTTTACCAATGACTGCTTCCACCTCCACTGCTCAGCCGATTTCAGAGAACACCTGCATTTCGATCCAAAACGCCACAATCAGTTACGGCAGCTATGAGGCTGTCAAAAATGTCTATTGCGATATCCCTCGGGGAAAAGTCACAGCCTTCATCGGTCCTTCAGGTTGTGGAAAATCCACCGTGCTGCGCGCGCTCAACCGAATGAACGACCTCATCGAAGGTTGCTCATTGCGTGGCCGAGTGCTGTTTGACGGTGCTGATCTCTACGACCCAATGGTTGACCCTGTTGAAGTCAGGCGCCGGATCGGCATGGTGTTCCAGCAACCGAATCCTTTCCCGAAGACGATTTATGAGAACATCGCCTTCGGCGCCCGCATCAATGGCTTCACAGGCGATATGGACGAGCTTGTTGAACGTTCCCTGCGCCAAGCTGCCGTCTGGGACGAATGCAAAGACAAGCTCAACGAAAGCGGGTATTCACTGTCTGGTGGTCAACAGCAGCGTCTCTGCATCGCCCGCACGATTGCCATCCAACCCGAAGTCATCCTGATGGATGAACCTTGCTCGGCCCTTGACCCGATCTCTACCTTGAAGATCGAAGAAACAATGCATGAGCTCAAAAAGAGTTTCACGATCGTGATTGTGACCCACAACATGCAACAGGCGGTACGGGTGAGTGACATGACCGCCTTCTACAACGCAGAAGCTGTTGAGGGGGGATCCGGGAAGGTCGGTTATCTCGTTGAATTCAATGAGACTGAAAAAATCTTCAACTCACCATCGCAACAAGCCACCCAGGATTACGTCTCTGGTCGGTTCGGTTGATCCACGCTGTCAAATGATCCGGTGGGGGCTCGATCAGAGTCCCCACAGTCGGCAAAAAAAAACCGGCCCTTGGGCCGGGATGGAAGCGGAGAGGGAGGGATTCGAACCCTCGATAGAGTTGCCCCTATACAGCATTTCCAGTGCTGCGCCTTCGACCACTCGGCCACCTCTCCAGCGGCTGATGGGGCAAGTGAGAATGTAGCAGGGCAGTCCCTGAGGAGTCGCATTGATGGCAAGCCACCGCATCACCATCCACTGGCGTCAGCGGGATCGTGTCATCAGCCATGACGTGCAGGAAGGCGAGTACATCCTGCAAAGCTTTGAACGCCAGGGAGATCCACTGCCGTTCTCCTGTCGGAACGGCTGTTGCACCTCATGTGCGGTGAGGGTGCTGAACGGTGAACTCGACCAGCGAGAAGCGATGGGGTTGTCTCAGGAGCTAAGAGGCAAAGGTTATGGACTCCTGTGTGTAGCGCGTGCCGTTGGTCCTTTAGAAGCTGAAACCCAAGATGAGGATGAGGTGTATGAGCTTCAGTTCGGACAACACTTCGGCAAGGGCGTCGTCACCCGTGGCCTTCCGTTGGATGAGGAGTAATGCCTGAACGTCTTGATTGCTCTGCTGTTGCTGCCGAAGCTGGCTTATCCGATGAACGGATGAAATCTCTTTCTGCTGTGGCGGTTCAGGCTGCCCGCCAAGGAGGCCTCAAGTTGATGGATCACTTCGGGAGGCTGACGTCGATACGCGAAAAAGGACGATCAGGCGACCTGGTGACAACGGCTGATCACGCAGCTGAGGCTGAAGTTCTGGGCGTCTTGTCGCGTCAAACACCTGAAATCGCCATTCTGGCTGAGGAGTCAGGCGCCAGTGACCACGTGGCCGATCTGTGCTGGTGCGTGGACCCACTTGATGGAACCACGAACTTTGCCCACAGCTACCCGTTGTTCGCAACATCAGTGGGCCTTGTCTGGCGTGACCAACCGGTTCTGGGTGCTATTTCCGTGCCGTTTCTTAAAGAGCTGTACTGGTGCTGCCCCGGTGAAGGCTCATTCCTTAATGATCAAAAAATACGCGTGTCGGACTGCACCTCTCTCGAGGAAAGTCTTCTCGTCACAGGATTTGCCTATGACCGGCGTGAAGTGCTTGACAATAACTATGCCGAGTTTGCGTGGATGACACACCGCACTCGGGGGGTGCGCAGAGGCGGAGCAGCAGCGGTGGACCTGGCCTTTGTGGCAGCCGGTCGGCTTGATGGATATTGGGAACGGGGTTTAGCGCCCTGGGACCTGGCCGCAGGTGCAGCACTCGTGCAACTCGCAGGAGGATTGGTTGACGATTACCGCGGAGAGGGCTTCGAACTTGGATCTGGAAGAATTCTCGCCTCTGGCGCTCAGCTGCATGAGCCCTTGAAACAGGAACTCAGAAGGGTCTCACCGATCCCTGCTCCGCACTATGGAGGGAACCTGGACGTGGGATCCTGATCAGGTAACGATCAAGCGTGATGGCCCTACAGCCTGCCTCTGGTGTCAGGGATCTGAACCCTCAGCAGGTTCGCCGCAATCATGAATTGCGAGAAACGCTCGCGGAGGTTTTCAGACTCTGGGGATACGAAGAAGTCTCTCCACCAAGGGTGGAGCGCATGGACACGCTCAAAGCGGGTGGAGCCATCGACAGTCGGGACATTGTCCGTCTGGTCGCAGATGAACCCTTGGGATTAAGGCCAGAACTGACGGCATCCATTGCCCGAGCCGCGTGTACACGATTCCAAGATCGGCAACGCCCCCTGCGACTGTGGAGTCACGGCACTGTTTTTGAGAGTCGGCAGGCCGACGAGGGCGGCCTCTGCATTGAAGAAAACTTGCATTGCGGCGTGGAGCTCTTCGGAGCCAATGGTGTGGAGGCAGAACTGGAGCTGCTGACACTGCTGATGGCATCGCTCAGAGCCCTGAGACTGCCACTGAGTGACCCTCCGCGACTTCTGATCGGCCACACGGGCTTAATGCAATTGCTGCTACAGAACATTGACCATCAGCAGCATCAAGCCTTCCGAAGCTGTTTAACGCGACTGGATCGGCTCGAACTGCAGGAACGAATCAGCAATCAACCCCAGCATGCTCATCTGCTGCAATGGCTTGATCGGCGAGGTTCACCTGAGGGAGTAATCACAAAACTCCAGGAAGCTTTTCCGAACGCTCACGTGCTGGATCAGCTATCAAGACTTATCAATCACCTCACTCCCCTTGCCAAAGAAACCGGAATCGGCCTGCAGCTGGATCCAACGTTTCAGCCGGTCTACGAGTTGTACGACGGCGTTGTTTTCCAATTGGTTTGTCGAGGCGTTTCATCCCCCGTGGTTGTCGCGCGTGGAGGTCGGTACGACGCTGTTGTTCAACGACTGGGAGCAAAAGGAAGGGATGCCACAGGACTTGGGTTTAGTTTTTGTGTGGATGATCTGAGGGATCTGCCTGGCGCCTTCGCCATGACATCAGCAAAACCCGAACGGATCCTGCTTTGCTATTCACAAAGAACATCCATGGAACAAGCTCTACAGGTGCAAGCCGAATGCCATCGCAAAGGCCTGAACTGCCAAATCGACCATCAACCCTGCCAGTCCAAAGCTGATGCAGACCAACGCGTGGAGCCGTCAGGATGCAGCTCACTGCTATGGGTAGACGACTAGGATCACCTCTGCCTAAACAAATCCATGGCTCACACCATCGTCACTAACATCTGCGAGGGAGTAGCAGATTGCGTTGACGCGTGTCCAGTCGCGTGTATCCAACCGGGCAAGGGAAAAAACAAGAAAGGAACCGACTTCTACTGGATCGATTTTGATACCTGTATCGATTGCGGAATCTGCCTCCAGGTGTGCCCTGTTGATGGAGCCATTTTGGCTGAGGAGAGAGCCGACCTCCAAAATACAAAATAGTTCACTTGTACGCGATCATCACCCATTAAGCACGCCTAGGTACGGAAAACCCTCCTAGGAAGCCATTGGGCTTAAGTTCACGACTCGATAAAATATAGTTTTTAAAGTTCGAAATGGCAGTATTAGAAGAAAACGGACAGATTCAGATCCACACCGAAAATATATTTCCAATTATTAAAAAGGCAGTTTATTCGGGCCATGAAGTCTTCCTAAGAGAATTGGTCAGCAATGGTGTTGATGCAATTAGCAAAAGACGCATGGCAGCCATGGCTGGAGACTGCCAGGAAGGAGACGAAGGAACCATTCAAATCAGGGTAGATCGAACAGACAAGACGCTCACAATCAGCGACAACGGAATCGGCATGACAGCCGACGAAGTAAAGCGATACATCAATCAAGTTGCATTTTCAAGCGCAGAGGACTTTTTAGAAAAATACAAACAAGACAGCGATGCAATCATCGGTCACTTTGGCCTGGGCTTTTATTCAAGCTTTATGGTTGCCGAACGTGTTGAGATAAAAACGCTCTCGGCTCGCCCTGACAGCGCTCCAGTCTGCTGGAGCTGTGATGGTTCACCGAATTATTCACTAACAGAAGGAGAGCGCAATCATCCAGGAACAGACATCGTCCTGCATCTTATGGAGGACGAGCTCGAATACCTAGAGCCATCAAGGATCAAAACCCTCATCAACACCTACTGCGACTTCATGGCAGTACCGGTTCAATTAGAGGGTGAAACGATCAATAAAATGAATGCGCCTTGGCGACGCAGCGCCAGAGAGTTGGAAGACCAGGATTACATCGATCTCTATCGTTATCTCTATCCATTTCAAGGGGATCCATTGCTGTGGGTTCATCTAAACACCGATTATCCTTACAGCCTTCAAGGAATTCTCTTTTTCCCGAAGCAAACAGGCCGGGCAGACTGGGAAAAAGGAGAAATCAAACTGTACTGCAATCAAGTTTTTGTCAGTGACTCAATTAAAGAAGTCGTTCCACGCTACCTCCTACCCCTTCGTGGAGTCCTCGACTCGCCTGATATCCCTCTAAACGTCAGCCGCAGCGCCCTGCAAACAGATCGACGTGTGCGATCCATTGGCCAGTTCGTCTCCAAAAAAGTAGCCGATAAACTCCGAGACCTCAAGAAAGACAATCCCGATTACTACGCAGAGGTATGGGATTCGGTTGCACCTTTTGTCAAAATCGGTGCGATGGAAGACGAGAAATTTGCTGAGCAGGTATCCGAATTGATTCTTTTCCAGACAACAGCAGACAAAGATACAGCTGCCAACCTGATGACTGGCAGCGAGCGAACATACACAACGATTTCAGCCTACAGAGAGCGACAAACAGGAGACGACCAAAAACGTGTTCTCTACTGCACAGATGAGATTGCACAAGCTGGTGCACTTTCACTGTGGAAAGGACAAGGTGCAGAAGTCATCTTCGCTGAAACGGTATTAGACAGTCAATTCATACCCTGGCTCGAATCGAAAGAAACCGAACTTACATTTCAACGTGTTGACTCAGAACTGGATTCCAGTCTTCAGGATGATCAACCAGAATTAAGCGATCAAGAAGGAGAAACCAAAAGTGAGACCCTTAGAACATTGATCAAAAAAGCACTGAATAACGACAAAGTGACTGTTCAGGTTCAGTCTTTGAAAGGCGGATCTGAAGCACCTGCTGCCTTAATTCTACTACCAGAGCAAATGCGCCGAATGAACGACATCGGGGCACTAATGGAACAAAGGCTCCCTGGCCTGCCCGACTACCACATCCTGCTGGTCAACCGACAACATCCCTTGGTCGAGTCTCTGCTGAGTCTGGAATCGGGGTCGGTCGTCATCGCTGACGGAGCCTCATCTCCCAGCCACAAGCTGGCGGTGGACCTGGCTCAACACCTGTACGATCTGGCGCGCCTCGCAGTTGGTGGATTAGAGCCAACAGAGCTTGGCGGCTTTCAAGCCAGAGCCACCATGCTGATGTCCAACCTCCTGGAGCAGAGAACATGATGCCCTTTTGCTAGGATGGTCGCTTGGCAGGTGCCATTTCTCTCAAGGATCCGGATCATGTCCAGGGTGTGTCAGCTCACAGGTACGAAAGCAAATAACGGAATGGCTGTCAGCCATTCCCATATTCGTACTAAAAAGCTGCAACAAGCGAATCTTCAGCAGCGTCGCCTTTGGTGGGCAGAAGGCAAGCGCTGGGTCAATCTACGGATCACAACCCGTGCTCTCAAAACGATTCAGAAGAAAGGATTGGGTGCTTATGCAAAATCCCTTGGCATCAACCTGGCTCGTCTTTGAGACTGGGAGTCAAGGTGAAACGGCGGCAACTGCTTCAAAATGGATTCGTGGCTGCCGTTGCACTCAGCTTGTTTCCCAAGAAAGGTCAGGCTCTGGGAGGTCCTTCGCCTGAAATTGGTACACCAGCACCAAACTTTGAACTGTCTGGCACAAACCTACAGAGTCCAGACAAATCGCGTTGGTCTTTAATTGACTGGAAAGGTCGATGGCTGGTTCTATATTTTTATCCCAGAGACTTCACATCAGGTTGCACGATTGAAGCACACGGATTTCAAGATTCCCTGGAGCAATTTAAGCTTAACAACTGCGATGTAGCTGCTATCAGCGCCGACTCAGTTGAAGATCATGAATCATTCTGTAGTAGTGAAGAGTTAGATTTCACGTTACTTTCTGATCATGATGGCATTGTGAGCCGAAGCTACGGGTCTTGGATGGCACCTTACTCACTGCGGCACACATTTTTGATTGATCCTACGGGTGTCGTACAAGCGCGCTGGACAGGAGTCAGGCCTGTAGGACACGCCCAGGAAGTTTTGGATACACTGAGAGGGTTGCAATCCACACAAAGTACATAACGATTTGACAATTCAGAGATTTTGTTCAATGGTAGAAAGGGATAACTCGAATAGGTGCAGGGCATGACGATAAGCGGAGGTAACAGTAACTTCATTATCTTGTATCATCGCACTCCGTTTGATGAATCTGTCGATGAACAGGGCAATCGAACCTGGAGGGATCAAAAAAGCCCAAACGGGATAATCCCCACGTTAAGAAACTTATTTCGCAGCCAAGAAAATGGTACGTGGATAGCATGGCGTCAAGTAGATGATGCAAGCGGCGAGGAAGACGAAAGGATTGCAATGAGCAATCCTTCAACTTTTATTCTCAGACGCATTCCCCTCGAACAAAGTCAAGTATCTAGCTTTTACCACGTAACATCAAAAGAATCGGTTTGGCCAATACTTCATACGTTTCCTACTTATTTTGATGTTAACAATGCTAATTGGGCAATTTTTGAAGAAGTCAACCGAAGGTTTGCTGATGCAGCCTGCTCTGAAGCAGCCAAAGGGGCCACAGTGTGGATACACGATTACAATTTATGGCTTGTATCAGGTTTTATTCGAGAGAAACGTCCTGACTTAAAGATTGCATTCTTCCATCACACACCATTCCCAGGAAATGATGTCTTTGCAATTCTGCCTTGGAGAAAACAAATTATTGAAAGCCTACTTGCGTGTGATGTCGTAGGATTTCACATACCCAGGTACACAGAGAATTTCGCACGAGCTGCGAGTTGTCTACTCGGAGTCAAAAAAGGTCCAAAAACAGATGTCGCACCAAAGTTTCTCAAATTTGGCTCAGCATTAACTGAACCGTCAGAGACACCATGGCTTGAATACAAGAGTCGAAAAGTAAAACTAGTTTCTTCACCTGTAGGGACATCACCGGATGTTATTCATTCCTTGTCAACAAGGGACGATGTTTCTGAATTAAAAAGACAGATCGATGCAGACACGAAAAAGGGGCGAAAACTGATTTTGTCTGCAAGTCGTGTGGACTATACAAAAGGAAACGAAGAGCTTCTCTTAGCATTCGAACGCTTGCTAGAGAAGCGTCTAGATCTGCACGGGAAAGTTGTTTTGATGTTGGCTTGTGTAGCCGCAGCATCGGGAATGAAAATCTATGAGGAGACACAGCGACTCATTGAGGAAACGGCTGGACGAATCAACGGACGATTCAGTTCCATCGATTGGGTTCCGATTCGCTTTTCAACCAACCGAATCCCCTACGAGGAAATGGTTGCATGGTTCTCAATGTCAGATATTTGCTGGATTACACCCTTAAGAGATGGGCTGAATCTAGTCGCTAAAGAATATGTAGCGGCACGAAAAGGAAGAGATGGAGTACTTGTGTTGTCCGAATTCACCGGTGCATCCGTCGTGCTTGATGGCGCTATCCTTACGAACCCTTACTCGCACAAACAGATGGATCAAGCCATCGAATCAGCATTAGCATTACCTCAAGATGAGCAAATAGAAAGAATCAGCAAAATGGCCTCAGCTGTGGAAGAATTTACAGTTGAAGATTGGGCCAATGAACAATTGCAATCCCTAGAAACCATGATTTAAACATGCTAATAAGTTGGCGCAAAAAGTTATCATTGTGCATATCAGTCGCTCTCGCAATATGCACACTCTTAATCTTTATACCCAGCATCATTGCACGTGACATTGAGTCCATATCAATATTAATGCCTGCACCATTCGCGGACTCAACGGTCAAGCTGGTGGAGGAGTTCAATGCAAAATATGCAAACTCAATCCATCTCGATGTTATACGTGGTCCGCTCGAAACTGAGGCAATATCCGACTTAGCAATTAGCAGTTTGTTATTGGGGGATACACCTTTTGACGCCATTCTAATGGATATTACATGGTTACCAAAATATGCTCGAGCTGGGTGGCTTGAAGCATTGGATAAAGGCTTTGATCAATCTGAAATTCAAGATTTAACAAATGGTGCTCAATTAGGAAATATCTATGATGGAAGCCTGTACCGATGGCCATTGGTGGCAGACATGGGACTGCTATTTTGGCGAACTGATTTAATGGACAAACCACCATCAACACCTTCAGAATTGGTTGCCATTAGTCAAGAACTTCAGCGCAAAAACAAAGCTACATGGGGATATGTATGGCAGGGTCGACAATACGAAGGCTTAAGTTGCGTCTATTTGGAAATGATCGATGGATTTGGAGGGCAGTGGTTTAATCCCAATGGAGAAGAATTTGGCCTGGATCAACAACCCGGTATCAATGCAGCTCAATGGCTTACAAATTTAATCAACAACGGAATTAGCCCTAGAGCTGTCACTAATTATGCAGAGTCCGAAGCACTACAAAGTTTCAAATCAGGTGACAGTGCATTGATGCGCAATTGGCCCTATGCATGGGCAGAATTGCAAAAAGAGGACAGTCAAGTGCGTGGACATGTGGGAATTTCCACGATGGTGTCGATACCAGGTGTTTCACCTGCTTCGACAATGGGCAGTTGGGGATTGAGCCTTCTCAAGGGATCAAAACATAAAGAGGCAGCAATTAAAGCATTTAAGTATCTAACATCGAATGAAGCGCAGACAAAGCTTTTTACTGAGTACGGTTACACACCCACCCGAAAATCCGTTTATCAAAACGAAGAACTCTTGAAAGAATACCCATACATAGCCAAGCTCTATGAAGCATTAACGGTTGCAAAAATGCGCCCTGAAACTCCGATTTATGCGCAGTTGAGTGACGTACTACAACGTAGTTTGAGTGCATCATTGACAGACGAGATTAATGCGGAGACAAGCATGATCAATGCCCAGATTGCTTCTGAACAAATCATGAGTGCAGCAGGTGGAGGTAGTCAATGATTGTCTTCTATTTGTTGATCCCTTCGATGCTGATGCTCATCAGTGTGTTTGGTTTGCCATTGATGCGCTATGCATGGTTGAGTTTTCATGCTGATTCCGTTCTAACAGGCTTACAACCGATAGCCAACGGCGGGGCAAATTGGATTCGTTTAATGAACGATCAACGATATTGGCAGGATTTGATTCAAACCATGCGGTTTGCGATTGCATCAGTCGGAATAGAGCTTGTACTAGGAGTCGTCGTAGCTTTGCTACTCAACCAACCAATGAGGAAGAGAGGTGTGATTCGCTCTATATCATTAATTCCTTGGGCCTTACCCACAACTGTGATGGCCCTCGGCTGGCGTTGGATCTTCAATACGCCCTATGGACCATTTGATCAAATCACATCCACGTTGACAGGCGTGTCTCTAAACATTCTTGGTAATCCATCCATCGCTTGGATTGGATTAGTTTATGCGGACGTCTGGAAGACAACGCCATTTGTAGCCCTGATTGTGCTCGCTGGGTTACAAAGTATTCCTGGTGATCTTTATGAAGCCTGTACTCTTGAAGGCGGATCGTCTTGGACTTGTTTCCGCAGAATCACATTGCCACTTTTGAAACCCTACTTAGGGTTAGCGGCGATGTTTAGGCTTGCTCAGGCATTTGGAGTTTTTGACCTCGTTCAAGTGATGACTGGCGGAGGTCCTGCAAGTAGCACTGAGAGTATTGCTTTGTATGCCTACTGGAATGCTCTTCGATTTCTAGATTTTGGCTATAGCGCAACAATCATGATCGCTAGCTTTATCCTATTAAGTACAATCGTTGGATTCAGTTGGTGGTTAATCCTTTTATTGAACCAACAACGCGCAATGACGGTGACAGAATGAAATCAAGGACATTACCGATTCTCATTCTTGTTTTATGGTCATCGGCACCACTGCTTTGGCAGCTATACACTTCGTTTTCAACTGATCAAGCTTTGGTCACACCATTGGCTCAACTAGCAGATCGATGGACGCTGGAGCACTACCGAAGTGTCATCTCATCAAATCCCCCCTTTTTTCTATACTTATTGAATAGTTTTTTTGTTGGAGCACTCTCAACACTTTTCACGTTATTGATAGCCCTTCCTGCGGCATATTCGTTAAGTAAATTATCGACTGCAAAGTCAAATATAATTCGAATTATCCTTGTTGGTTGTGCATTATTTCCATATGTTCTATTATTCTTAGCCTTGCTCGAAATTGCCAGGTCTCTATCACTCGGAAACAATCTATTTGCATTGGCTCTGCCTTATACAGCCTTGTCTCAACCACTTGCTATTTTATTGTTAGGAAGTGCGTTTTCATCAATCCCATCTGAATTGGATGACGCAGCTCGGGTTGAGGGACTATCGTTATGGAATCGATTTCGCTGGATCTACATACCGTTATTGGCCCCAGCAATAGCCAGCACTGCAATCTTAATATTCCTGTTCTCATGGAATGAATACCCAATTGCTTTAACATGGATCAGTGATCAATCGAAACTAACGTTGCCTGTAGCAATGGCACGTATTGCCGGTTCATCCGTTCATTCAGTACCGTATGGTGCATATGCTGCTGCTACTGTTTTGGGTGCTATTCCACTCATAGTCCTAGTGATAGTTTTTCAAAAGCCAATTGTTTCTGGTCTCACCAGTGGAGCCGTTAAAGGATGACACTCGAACTTAATTCCGTAGGACGACAAATCAATACGAACTGGATTGTTCGTGATTTAACCTTCTCAGTAGAACAGGACGAATGCCTTGTTCTTGTGGGGCCAAGTGGTTGTGGAAAGAGCTCGACTCTTCGATTAATAGCAGGTTTAGATGAGTGTCAACATGGCAGAATTAAGATTGAAAATCGTGATGTCACTTTATCCAAGCCATCTGAACGAGCAGTGGGTATGGTGTTTCAGAGTTATGCCCTTCTTCCGCATTTAACAATCTACGAAAACCTTGAACTAGGTCTGCGTATTCGCGGTGTGCGCTTGGAACAAAGAAGTAGAAGGATACAGCATATTCTTGATGTTGTGCAGTTAGCCGATCGTGCCAACCATCAACCTGCAGCCTTATCTGGTGGCCAAAGGCAAAGGGTGGCTTTAGCTCGTGCATTACTTAGAGACGCAAAGGTCTATTTACTTGATGAGCCAATGAGTAATTTAGATGCTCAATTAAGAGAGCAGATCAGACCTGAGCTGCGGAGGCTCATTTTAAATCAGGAAAAACCAACCGTCTATGTCACGCACGATCAAAGTGAGGCGCTGGCTATGGCGAATAAGATTGCGATCCTCAATCAAGGGCTCATTCAACAGCTGGATACGCCGATTAATTTATACCAAAATCCGTGTTCACTTTTTGTCGCTCAGTTTTTGGGTCGTCCTCAGATCAATTGTTTAAAGCCACGCAAGAATCAGATTCTGGCCATTCGTCCAGAGCATCTCAAAATTAGCGATTCAGGCCTACCTTGTCGTCTGATTGCGCGCGAATGGCTCGGTAACACTCAGCTTCTCTATCTTGAATCAGCAGAAGGAGAGTTAAGAATGGTCGTAGATCCATCATTCATTTGTCCTGAACGTGTCTTCGTGCAATGGGATCAATCGAAAGTTTTTTATTTTGATGTCGCCACAGGCTTACGCACAAGCTAAGTTAGTAAAGAGTCTTTTGGCCCAATGAACAACTCGCTGGTGCTGATCTGTGGCATTGGCACACTGGCTCAGACCTGTATTGAGCGCTTATTAGAGACGGAAGCCAAGATTAAATGTATCAATGAGAATGAGCCAAAATGGCTATCACAATCGCTGAAAGATATATTCGGCTCTTCCTTGGTGCTCGGCGACATGAGAGAACCATCGATACTTGTTCAGGCAGAAATCGCTAACGCTAGAAGCATTTTATTTTTGAGTTCTAATCCTACAAATAATCTTGAAGCAGCACTACAAGCGCGGGTTCTAAATCCTGAGGCAGCGATTGTTGTTCGCTCGACAAAGCAACAAGGTGATATCAACCATTTAATTGAAAGCAAAATTCCTAATTTAGTCATCATCGATCCTCATTTGCTGACAGCAGGAGCAACAGCACAATCTCTTGCGAGCGGAGAGAATGATCTTTATTTCCAAATGGAAGGGCAAAGTTATCGATTCATATCAACAAATTCAGACCTATTCGACTACTCTTCACGTCATCAACGCGAATTGTGCCTGCAACCAAATCTCTACTCTAATCAAAAGCGCATCATCCTTTCTGAATCATCATTAACATCTTATCGATTTAAGCGCTCACGCAAGAAGAAGGAGTTCAAAGCAATTATCAGTCGAATACGCAAGAAATTGAACGAGTTCAAGGATAGTCTCTTCAATCGACTCAAGAACCTGCAACTCTATGACTATCTTGTAATAATATTGCTCTCCTTGCTTTTAATTGGCACGCTTACTTTTAGCTTTGATAAGGTAAACTTACAAACCGGGGTTTTTGTAACTGTTGCGCTTTTAAAAGGTGAGTTTGTCGATCCCGTCAATGTACTCATCGAAGAAAGCGATCAGTCCGTAATGCAATTTCCATTATTTGTTTTACTTATTACACTTATTTATGCCATTATTGGCACTATATTAACGTCGCTTTTTGTGGCACTAATACTCGATCAAATATTGAGTCGTCGCTTGGGATTACGTCGACGTGATCGTCCCAGACGCGGTGTTGACTCTGTCCTCCTTGTTGATGGGATGGAGCTCAATCAGCTTGTTGCTAGGTTGTTGCAATCACAGGGCATCGGTGTTCTTCATGTTGATACACAGGCAGAAACTGGTTTGACAATGGCGAGAGCCATCAAGCTTGTCAGAAAAGGCAAACTCATTGGAGCTGCACTGCTCTGTAAAGATCTAATCAGCAATCTACGCATAGCATTAGAACTGCAAACAATTAATCCCCAGCTAAATTTATCCATTGTTACCAAGCATTTGTCTTCATCTCAATCGATGAGTAGTCTACTAGGTGGTATCTCATTGATATCAACAACAGATATTGCAGCTGATGCAATTATTGCTACAGCATTTGGCGAGACCGTCGAACAGGTGATTCGATTTCAGGGCCGCAACTTACTAGTTGTTAAATACTCTATTGAACAATCTGATACTCTTCATGGATTGTCGGTATCCCGACTTGAGGAGGGTTACGGAATCACCGTGATTGGACGTCGCACCTCAAGTCAATCGGGCTTGAAAATTTTCCCTGCACGCTTCACGATCATTGAACCTGGAGATGAGTTGTTCATTGTTGCTGATCTTGCTGGAGTTCAAAGAATTGATAGCAAAACGATTGTGTCTCCACGCTGGTCCATTACCTTTTCGATCCACAATCAGCTTTTTCATGCCTATGAAATACAACAATGTTTTGCACGTTTACTCAATAAAGCACCAGGTGAGTTCCTCTCTTTGCTAGATGGTCAATCACACACCATTGATAGCATTGATTATGCAATCGCCATGCAATTAAAGGAATCCCTCAGAAAATATGCCATTCGAGCGGAAGTGACGCCTATGGAACACGCTCAACATCCTTAAAGCAATCCGTGAAATCAATCAAGTGCAATCGATTACATCATAATGATATTGATCGAACGTAGACATGACTGATTCAAGATCAGATCAATCCCTGTTTAAACCTGGTGATCGATTAGCCCCTGATAGCATTCCCGAACCTTTACCTTTACTAGAACGCCCAGGAGATCTGCCCGCTCATTTATTTTTGCATGGAGGTAAGGCACCCTTTTCTTGCAAAGTTCTACAGTTTAATGATGAGGTAGTGTCTACTTTTCAGGTTCATAACTATGAAGAGTTTGAGTCACTGATACCCTCTCAAGCACTGATGTGGCTTCAATTTCGTGGTCTTGCCAATATTGACTTGCTGCGTCAGTACTTATCGTTACTGTCTCTAGAGCCCAGTGTAATTGATATCATTCTTACCTTTCCACAAAAATCAAGAATCACCTCAACAAATAATTCAGTCTTAGCGGTGCTTCATGAATTCTCTCTAGCTACTGATCCAACACATCTAATCAGTACTCAATACAATTTAGTTCTAACCAATCGCATGCTGATCACAATTCAAGAGAACCCACAGCGCACCTTTAATGACCTCGAAGCGTGGCTCAATAATAAGACGAATAACGTAAAGGCAATCGATTTAGATAATCTCTTTCATTTTGTTGTTGACGATATTCTTGATAGTCATTTGCCTATGCTTGAATCAATGAGCGTATTTCTAGACGATTTGGAGGAACGAGCCTTATTGAAACCAAAACCTTCAATTCTTAATCGAGCATATCAAGTCAGGTTTAATCATCGTGTTGCTCGTCGACAGCTGTGGCCATTACGCAATGAGTTGATTATTCTTCTCAGGCAAAGTCAACGTTTGCTTGGGCCGGTAGCCAGAGAAGGTCTTCATGATATGGCCGACCACGTCAATACTTTGCTGGAAATAGGAGATAGTATTCGTCTTCAGCTTAATAGCATTAACGATGCTTACATGGCGAGTACTGGCAATGTCATGAATCAGATTATCAAAACACTTACTATTGTGAGTACTATTTTTGCGCCATTGACCTTCATTGCGGGCATTTATGGCATGAACTTTGAGAACATGCCCGAATTGAAATGGAAATACGGATACTTGTATTCATTAATATTAATGACCTTAATCGCGCTCTTTCAAGCTTATTTTTTATGGAAGCGAGGATGGTTTCAAGATCTTTCGGGTCGCAGTCGAAAATTCGGTCCCTAATAATTTGTTAACCCAACATAGGCTTTCTGTGTCCACAATGATGGTGTTGATCCTTACACAATGGAATTAAGACGTTCTTTTTTCCTCGCTTCTTTTGCACTTGCTTCAACCTTTATTCCATCAGCTTCAGCGGCAGGACTCTCAATCGCCGGTTCTAGTACTGTTTATCCGATTACATCCCTAGCAATTAAAAAATTTAACGAAACAGGTCAAGGCAAAAACGTTTCAATCTCCCTGCGATCAACTGGTTCGTCTGCAGGTTTTAGGGATTTTTGTAACAATAAAATTCCTCTTACGAATGCATCAAGACCCATTAGTTCAAAAGAAATCATCGCCTGCCAGCAGAAGGGCGTCAACTTTATTGAACTACCCATAGCTTTTGATGCCATCACTGTTGTCGCTAACCAATCGAATCGCTGGCTTAATTCTTTAACGCCATCCGAGCTTTCACGCTTATGGTCCAAAGCTTCACAGGGCAAGGTCAAAAACTGGAATCAAGTCAATCTTGATTTTCCCGATAAGCAAATTAAGCTCTGTGGGCCAGGTAAGGACTCAGGCACATTTGATATCTTTAACAAAGCTATCAATAAGTCCAAGACTAATTCTAGAAGCGATTACAAGTCTAGTGAAGATGACAATGTGATTGTCAGTTGTGTTGCAAATAATTCTAATGCCCTTGGCTATTTTGGTTTCTCCTACTTCCTCAACAATCGATCAAAACTCAAAGCTATTCGGATTGTCAATAGTAAGGGAAATGCCATTCTTCCCTCAGTAGCGGCCGTGCAAAAAGAGATCTACCAACCTCTTTCGCGTCCACTTTTTCTTTATGTCAATGATCGTTCTTTACGCAATAACACATCGCTTCGTAATTTCATCACTTATTATCTGCGTAACGTCGAGCAGCTTGTCACTCAAGCGAATTATATTCCTTTGCAAAATGCGACCTACCGACTTGTCGATTCAAAGCTTTACCGTCATATTCTCGGCACATCGTTTGGTGGCAAAATACCTGTCGGTTTGACGATTGGCCAAATTCTACAAACAAGTTTCGATGTTCACAAAAAACCACAGTTTCGTTAGCTCGACCTCTAATTACTTCACCTAAAACTATCTTCTAATCAGTTGTCGCAGGTTTTTATTCAGTACATCACTGTGAATTTTTGCGTCACGAGCTAATGCACAAATTTCATCCTCCGCAAGTGGTTTTTTCATTGCCTCATTCCATTGTGCAATTAAATGTTGCTCTGACAATTGATTGTTGAGTTCAGAATAGGGAATTCCAGCAAGTTCGGCTGCTGCTGCAACTTTTGGGTCATAACTCAGTGCACTCGCAGGAACACCACCGACTGCTGCCAAAATTAGAGCATGAAGCCTCATTGCGATGATCATACTCGATTCGCTAAACAGTTTTTGGACTTGAGAAATCGACTCTGCAACAAGAGTAGTCGACCTTTGTTCCAGTGACTGAGGGACGATTTGCTCGTTAACCAGAGATTGAAATAAACTGGCATCTTGATGTTCATGAAACGCTAGCCAAATAACATTTAAATCATGAATCTCACTGAATCGCGACAAAGAGCTCACAAGCTGATTCCAGCCGCTTCTGCCTAAAAGTGGAGTCGGCCTCCAACACAAGATCAACGACTGTCCGGATGTCCAGGGCGGTGCTGAATGACCCCAAACGGGGTCTGGCCCAATGTTCATGGGTACGTCCAGCATCCATTCCTTTGCCTGATTCATTGAAGATGGGTCTCTCCATGTAACAGAGCTAATCGTTTTTAATGACGTTCGAACCAGCAATCTGTTGATGCTTCGTTTCAACGGCCCTAAACCTTGCCCCCACAGCAAGACTGGCTTCTGGAGACTCTTTGCACACCAGATGAGCAGGATGTAATAGATCAAACTGCGTGTACTCGTTGAATCTTGAAGCAGGCTTCCTCCACCCAAAATCAGCGCATCAACGTGCCTCACTGCCTTCAGCACCGATGCCAAAGATCGCCTGTTAACAGTCTCAAGTCCTGGAGCTATTGACTCCACTGCTTGTCGGTCTCTTGCTGTGATCACTGGACTCCATCCATCGTCCAGCTGATTCAGGAGAACTGAAAGCAGCGCATCGTCTCCCAGGTTGTGCTCTCCGTAGTACCCGCAAATCAGGATCCTGGGACGGCCGTCGTTGCTTGAGTACGCCATGTCATCCCTTCGCTTCTATCCATTATCGAATGGGAGTGCCATTACGGTAGAGGGATCGATCAGTTGTCATGCACGAACTGTCACTCGGAACCTGGTGGATTCACTGGGCATCTGTTGTTGAGTGGCTAGCCGCCATTGTTCTGATCCAACGCCGCTCTCCTGGTCTGCAGTTCGCAGGCATGAGCGTCTTCAGCCTTGCCATGGTTCCGGCATTGATCAGTGCGATGGCAGCATGCACCTGGCACCTCTACGACAACAGCGAATCATTGCGGTGGTTGGTCACGCTTCAGGCATTCACAACCCTGATCGGCAACTGTTGTCTTGCCTTGGCAGCTGCATATGGTCATGCCGCATCGGTTCCTGCAACACCAACTCAGGATGAGCAGTGATGGGCGACTTTGATCCGGCACCCGTCTTTGCGCTTTCGCTTTTCCCGTATCTCTTCTTCCTGTACAAACTCGGAAGCAACGGCTGGTTCAACCGGCTCGCGCGCGTTGGCTTTCAACTCACTCTGCTGTTTGTTGGCGTCACCATCGTTGCCGCGGTTGTGGCTCTGGTTCGCTTCGATTCCGAACTCGTTGCCATCGATCCTCTTCATGGGGGTGCTGAAGCCTTTCTCACTTTCAGCAACGCTCTGATCGTTGCTGGTCTTCTGCGAGTTGACATGCCAAAGCGATGAATATCTCTTACGAGAGCTGGGCTAGGGCTGTGTAAACGCTGAAGATAAGGCGTCGCCTGTTTACCGCATGTTCCTGTCCCTTCTGGCCATCACCCCTGCATCCGTGACCTGGACACCCAAAGTTGCTCTGGTGATGATCATCTGCAATGTGATTGCGATCGCGATCGGCAAGGCCACGATCAAGTACCCCAACGAAGGCGCAAAAATGCCGAGCGGAGCCTTCTTTGGTGGCATGAGTCATGGCGCCATGCTCGGTTGCACCAGTTTCGGCCACTTGCTTGGAATGGGGGCGATCCTCGGTCTGTCAACCCGCGGCGTTTTCTGATCCATGGGTGAGCTCAGGAGGGGGGGTCCCTCCTGAGTCCTCAGCTCTCAACGGCGGTCACACTCGGCTGCTGGATGAACGGACTGAGAGGTGTCCCATTCGGACGCTGCACAAACGTCTTGATCTTCTCTGCCATCTGCACGGGCGTTAGACCCAGCTGTTCGAAACTCTGCTGGGGTGTTGCATGATCAACAAGAACGTCTGGGATGCCCAACCGCAGGATTGATGGCTTGATGTCTGCATCACTGAGCGACTCGGTGACAGCAGAACCGAATCCACCTGACAAGGTGCCCTCCTCAATCGTGACAACCTTGCCGATCCGACGTGCCAGGGGATGGAACAGCTCATCGTCCAGAGGTCTAAGGAATCTTGCATTCACCACCGTGCTCTCCACTCCTTGTGCAGCGAGCAGTTCAGCGGTCGCCATCGCTTTTGAGTTCATGGCTCCGTACGCCACAATCAGAAGATCGTCACCTTCACGCAGAAGTTCACCACGACCGATGGGTAGGGGCTCCCAGCCCTCCTCCATCAGCGGAACTCCTTCACCAGGTCCGCGCGGGATTCTGATGGCACAAGGACCTGAATGCTGGAGGCTGCTGACCAGCATCCTCTGCAATTCGGCTTCATCTTTCGGGGCCATCACTGTGAAGTTCGGAATCGCCCGCAGATAGCTGATGTCGTACTGACCCTGATGCGTCGGGCCGTCGGCACCGACAATTCCCGCCCGATCGAGCACGAATGTGACCGGCAGATTCTGAATACCCACATCGTGGATCATCTGATCGAACGCTCTCTGTAGAAACGTGCTGTAAATAGCGACGACCGGGCGTAGTCCATCGCAGGCCATGCCTGCAGCAAGCGTGACAGCATGCTGTTCTGCGATTCCAACATCGACGTACTGATCCGGAACTGCTTTTTGAAGCAGATCTAACCCTGTTCCAGTTGCCATCGCTGCAGTGATGCCAACCACCTTTGAATTCTGTTCGCAGATTTTCACGAGTGTTTGCCCAAACACCTTGCTGTAACTAGGGGGTTTGGGGGTTTTGCTTGGACGAGCCTTCCCAGTTCCAAGATCGAAGGCCGACTGCGCGTGATAGCCAACTTGGTCAGCTTCCGCGTAGGGATAGCCCTTTCCTTTCGTTGTGATGACGTGAACGAGAACGGGGCCACCGATGCGATGGGCGGCCTGGAAGGTGCGGATCATTTCGGCCATGTCATGGCCATCAATCGGCCCCATGTAGGTGAAACCCAGTTCCTCGAACACGGCGCCGACCTTGGGCACCGCCAATCGGCGCATGCTTTCCTTCAACCGATTCAGTTCTGGAGGCAAATCGCCGCCCATGAATGGAAGATGGCGCATGCTTTCCTCAACACTTCCAGATAGGAACTGCATCGGAGGACTCAGTCGCATCCGGTTGAGGTGGCTTGACAACGCCCCGACAGGGGGAGAGATCGACATGTCGTTGTCGTTCAGCACCACCAGGAAGGGTGTGTGAGGCATGTGGCCGGCATGGTTGATGGCTTCGAGGGCCATACCGCCTGTCAAAGCACCATCACCGATCACAGCAACGCACTTATGGTCCAGACCTTGCCGGTCGCGGGCCATTGCCATTCCGAGAGCAGCAGAAATGGATGTGCTGGCGTGCCCGGCACCGAAATGATCGAACTCGCTTTCACATCGCTTGAGGTATCCAGCCACACCCCCTTGCTGACGGAGGGAATCAAACGCCGCATAGCGACCTGTAATCAACTTATGCGGGTATGCCTGATGGCCCACATCCCACACCACCCGGTCCTTATCCAGGTCAAGGGTTTGATAAAGAGCAAGAGTCAGCTCAACAACACCCAGTCCGGGCCCAAGATGCCCGCCACTGTTGGAAACAACCTCGAGATGGCGTTGCCTGATTTGTTTAGCAACGTCCTGGAGCTCTGCCACGGAGAGGCCATGCAGCTCATTGGGATGGGCTAAGTCGCTCAGGTGCATGGGCCCGCTTCTGATTCAGGCAATCTACGGGCCCTCCTTACCAGCCGCGACAGCCGCTGAGTTGTCACACTGGGAAGATGGACGACTATCTCCAAAGGATTCTTCGTGCACGGGTCTATGACGTCGCCCGTGAAACCCCCCTCGATGTAGCCAGCAATCTCAGTCGCCGTCTCTCCAACACCATCCGACTCAAGCGGGAGGATCTTCAACCGGTCTTTTCGTTCAAACTTCGGGGGGCTTACAACCGCATGGCCCAGCTCACTCAAGAGGAGCTGAGTCGTGGGGTGATCGCCTCCAGTGCTGGAAACCACGCTCAGGGCGTCGCTCTGAGTGCCTCCCATCTCCACTGCCGGGCAGTGATTGTGATGCCGGTCACCACGCCAAGCGTGAAAGTCGAAGCCGTGAAGCAACTAGGAGGCGAAGTTGTTCTCCACGGTGAAACTTATGACGAGGCCTATGCCGAGGCACGCCGCCGCAGCGAAAACGAGCACCTCTGCTTCATCCACCCTTTCGATGACCCCGATGTCATTGCCGGACAAGGAACCGTGGGCATGGAAATCCTGCGTCAGAGTCCATGTCCTCCTGATGCCATCTACATCGCCATTGGTGGCGGCGGCTTGATCGGAGGCATTGCGGCCTATGTGAAAACCCTATGGCCCGATGTGCAGATCATTGGTGTTGAGCCGCATGACGCTGCCGCCATGACCCTTTCGCTGGAGGCCGGTGAACGCATTCGACTCCCTCAAGTCGGATTGTTCGCTGATGGTGTGGCCGTGCGAGAAGTCGGTGAACACACCTTCCGTCTGGTTCAACGTTATGTCGACGCCATCGTCACGGTCAGCACCGATGAGATCTGTGCGGCGATCAAGGATGTCTTTGAAGACACACGATCCATTCTCGAACCGGCGGGGGCCTTAGCGGTTGCCGGCTTAAAAGCGGATGTCGCACGCCGAGGACTGAAAAATCAAGAGTTGGTGGCCGTCGCCTGCGGCGCCAACATGAATTTTGATCGGCTGCGCTTTGTGGCTGAGCGGGCCGAATTGGGGGAAGAACGGGAAGCCATGTTGGCTGTGGAGATTCCCGAAGAACCGGGCAGCCTGAGACAACTCTGTGAGCTTCTCCACAAACGCAGCCTGACGGAATTCAGCTACCGCATGGGTGCTGGCGAAAGCGCCCATATCTTTATGGGCATCCAGGTGGCTGATCTGCAAGATCGCGCGGATCTTCTCGCTTACTTGCGCAGTCATGGATACGACTGCCTCGATCTCAGTGACGATGAATTGGCAAAAGTTCACCTCCGTCACATGGTGGGTGGCCGACTGCCCATTCGCGCTGATTCCGGATCCCAGCAACCCCAGGAATTGCTTTACCGCTTCGAGTTCCCAGAACGGCCCGGGGCGCTGATGCGCTTCGTGAGTGCTCTGCATGCTGACTGGTCCATCAGCATTTTTCACTACCGAAACCATGGTGCAGATGTGGGGCGCATCGTGGTTGGGGTGCTGGTGAAACCCGATGAACTTCAAGACTGGCAAGGTGTGCTCAGAGAACTTGGATATGCCAGCTGGGAGGAAACGTCCAATCCTGCCTATCGAATCTTTTTGGGAGCCTGATGGCCCTTCTGTGTGCGGACGTTACCTTGAACTATCGCGTTGAGAGGTGGGGATTTGAGTGACGACACGCTGCCTCTGGATCGAGATCATGAGCATCCGATGGAACAGGCTCTGTCTTTACCGGCCCGCCTCGAGGCGATTCTCTACCTAAAGGGGCGTCCCCTCACGCTCCAAGAACTGGCAGCACTCTCTGGAGTCACAGCGTCCGAAGCGGAGCAGGGGCTACTGGTTTTGATTGCCGGTTATGCCCAAAGGGATACAGCCCTTGAGATCAATCATTCCAATGGCCGTTACGGTCTTCAGCTCAGACCCGGATTAGGCGATCTGGTGAGGGATCTTCTCCCTGTCGACCTGTCAACCGCTGCCTTGCGAACACTGGCAACAATTGCTTTGAAAAAGCGCATCCTCCAGTCGGACCTCGTGGATCTGCGTGGCTCTGGGGCCTACGACCACATCAAGGAACTGATCAGCCAGAATTTCATTGAACGCAAGCGCCAGAGTGATGGTCGCTCGTACTGGATCACGCTGACAGAGAAATTTCATCGAACCTTTTCAGTGCTCCCTGAAATCGGCGGCACCGAACCCCCCCAGGCTGCATAGAGTTCCTTTAGTCATCCCGCTCCCATGGCTTTCGAGTTGGTGTCCACCACGCTTCAAGTGCTGGCGCAGACCTTGCAGATCTATTCGCTCGTGCTGATCGTGCGCGTGCTGTTGAGCTGGTTCCCCAACATCGACTGGAGCAATCCGGTGCTGAGCACCGTGAGCTCCATCACCGACCCTTACCTCAACGCCTTTCGCGGCTTAATTCCTCCTTTGGGAGGTCTCGACCTTTCGGCGATTATCGCCTTTTTTGCCCTCAGCCTGATGCAGCAGCTTCTTGTTTCAGCCAGTTATTCATTTGCAAGTGGTTTCAACAGCTTCGGCTGAGCCTCTCAGCGGTGGTCGCCCTCGCCATGGAGGGTCCCCCGTTTTGAGCGGCTGTTCAGTTTTTCGAGGTTCATCTGCCCCACGTCCTCGAGGGTCAGTCCCAGTTCTGTGGAAAGTTGAGCGATGTACCAAAGCACATCGCCCAGTTCCAGGGCGATGTCTTGCTTGAAGCTGTCATCCACCAGGCTGTTCCGATCCCGGATCAGTTTCTTGACTTTGTCAGCCACCTCTCCCGCCTCTCCTGCAAGTCCCAGGGTTGGATAAATCAGATTGCTTCCAAGATCGGGGTAACGGGCTGTCGTTCTGGATTCCCGCTGGTAATCGTTGAGATGCACAGTGATGAGGCGCCAATGGGCTTGACGGTAGATTCCGCTGGTTTATGGCGCCAAGAATGGCCGTGCTCGATCTGAACCGTAGAACCAAGATCGTTGCCACGATCGGCCCAGCTACAGAAAGTGCTGAACGGATCCGTGAGCTGATTCAGGCCGGTGCCACCACATTCCGTTTGAATTTTTCCCACGGAGATCACAGCGAGCATGCGGCTCGGATGGCCACAATCCGTCAGGTGGCCCATGAGCTGGGCGTTCATATCGGCATCCTCCAAGACCTTCAGGGTCCGAAGATCAGGCTGGGCCGTTTCGAGGAAGGGCCAATCACCGTTGACAAAGGTGATCATTTCTCCCTCACTTCAAAACAGGTGCGCTGCAACCAGACGGTTGCCACCGTGACTTACGACAAGCTTGCTGATGAGGTCACAGCAGGCAGCCGCATCCTTCTCGACGATGGCCGCGTCGAGATGCGCGTGGACAGGGTCGATAGTGCTGATCAGACCCTTCATTGCGTCGTCACCGTGGGTGGCGTGCTCTCCAACAACAAAGGGGTGAATTTCCCAGACGTGCAGCTCTCTGTGCGTGCTCTGACCCAAAAAGACCGCCAAGATCTGGCATTCGGACTTCAGCAGGGTGTCGACTGGGTCGCCCTCAGTTTCGTGCGCAACCCATCGGATATGCAGGAGATCCGAGAACTGATTCGCAAGCATGGCTTCACCACGCCCGTGGTGGCAAAGATCGAGAAATTCGAAGCGATCGACCAGATCGACGCGATCTTGCCGCTGTGCGACGGAGTCATGGTGGCCCGCGGGGATCTCGGAGTCGAGATGCCTGCTGAAGAGGTTCCTCTGCTGCAGAAGGATCTGATTCACAAGGCCAACAGCCTGGGAATCCCGATCATCACGGCAACCCAGATGCTCGACTCGATGGCATCAAGCCCCAGACCCACCCGAGCGGAGGTGAGTGATGTGGCCAACGCGATTCTGGATGGAACTGACGCGGTGATGCTCTCGAATGAAACCGCGGTTGGGGACTTTCCCGTTGAAGCGGTCGAAACGATGGCCACGATTGCGCGGCGGATCGAACGGGACTACCCCCAGCGTCCGATTGATACCCATCTGCCCAGCACCATTCCCAACGCGATCAGCGGAGCCGTGAGCAGCATTGCCCGACAACTCAATGCGGCAGCCATTCTCCCGCTCACCAAAAGTGGAGCCACAGCTCACAACGTGAGCAAATTCAGGCCCTCCACGCCGATTCTCGCGATCACGTCCGAAGTCTCGGTGGCACGCAAACTCCAGCTGGTTTGGGGTGTCACACCCTTGTTGATCGAAACACAGAAAAGCACCACAGCAACGTTCACCTTGGCGATGGGTGTCGCTCAGGAAATGGGAGTTCTCAAAGACGGTGATCTCTGCGTCCAAACGGCCGGAACCCTTGCAGGCGTCAGCGGTTCCACGGATCTGATCAAGGTGGGGATTGTGAGTGCCGTGCTGGGACGTGGAACCGGAATCGGGAGCGGATCGATCAGCGGCAAGGTCCGCATCGCCCTCACTGCCAGCGACTGCGCGCGTCTGGAACCCGGAGATATCCTCGTCGCCAGCGACACCAACGCTGACTATCTCGACGCATTCCGTGAAGCCGCTGCGATCATCACCGAATGTGGGGGTGATGATTCACATGCTGCAGTGATTGCCCGTCGGCTCGGTCTCTCAGTGATCACCGGCGTCGCCAATGCAACCAGGGATCTGCGTGAAGGTGAGGTGGTGACCCTCCACATCAAAGAAGGTGCAGTGCATCGCGGCACCGGCAGCAACACGCTGATGAAACTCGACACGATGCTCTAAACACCACCAGAAGAATGGCGAGCAACCTGCCCATCGCCGAAACCGTCGGGATGGCTCTCACCACACTGAGAGCCAATCGCCTGCGAAGCCTGCTCACCATGCTTGGGATCGTGATCGGCAATGCGTCCGTGATCACCCTCGTCGGAGTGGGTCGTGGCGCTCAGAATCTTGCGGAGAGCCAGCTCAGCACCCTTGGCGCCAATGTGCTCTTCGTTGTGCCTGGCAGCAACGACACCCGCAGGCAAGGTGTGGCATTTCCGAAGACGCTCGTCCTTGAAGATGCTGAAGCGATTGCAGAGCAAGTCCCGAGTGTGAAGCGGGTGGCACCACAGATCAATGCCAATGAAGTCGTTCAGGCTGGAGCGAGAAGCAGCACCGCGGCGATCTTCGGGATCACACCGGAATTTCTTCCCGTAAGAAGTTTCGAGATCTCCAGAGGGCGTTTCATCACAGAACAGGACGTCAAAGCCGCACGCACTGTTGTTGTGATTGGCCCTGATCTGCGTGACAAGCTCTTTCCCAGCGGCAGTTCCATCGGACAAAGCCTGCGGATCCGTGACCAGAGTTTCACGGTGATTGGGGTGATGGCACCGAAGGGAGCAGTCTTCGGCTCCAATCAAGATGAAAACGCCTACATCCCTCTCTCCACCATGGTGAGCCGGCTGACCGGCCGCGATCCCACCTATGGCATCAGTTTGAGTTTCATCAGTGCTGAAGCCCTCTCTGAACAGAGCACCGGGGCTGCAAAATTCCAAATCTCCAACCTTCTTCGCCAACGGCACAAGATCCTTCGCAACGATGATTTCGCGGTGCGTTCCCAGCAGGATGCCCTCACGATCGTTGGCACCATCACTGGTGGCCTCACACTGATGTTGGGTGCGATCGGTGGCGTTTCGCTCTTGGTCGGCGGAATCGGAATTATGAACATCATGTTGGTGTCAGTCAGCGAGCGCACCGAGGAGATCGGTCTGAGAAAGGCACTCGGAGCCAGGAGTTCCGATGTTCTTCGTCAGTTTCTTGTCGAGTCTCTTGTTCTTGCCAGCCTCGGCGGCGTGATCGGAACAGCCACTGGATACGGAGCCATCGCCTTGGTTGCTGCGTTCACTCCCCTACCGGCCGCGATCGGGGCCTCCACAGTCCTGGTCACTGTGGGGTTGTCAGGCTCCATCGGCCTGTTTTTCGGTGTGGTTCCAGCCAGGCGAGCAGCACGACTTGATCCGATCACGGCATTGCGCAGTCTTTAGTGAGATCTGCGTCTGCAGTTCAACACCGGCAGCTCTTACGATCACGCAATCGGTACGAGATCCATGAACCAACGCTGGCGCCAGATCCTTCTTTGGGGTCTACCCATCACCATTGCTCTGGTGCTGGCCTGGCAAGTGCTCGGCAGCGGTGGATTGAACGGCCTCAAGCCCGGTGGTCCCACCGTGGCGCCGCGGAACACCGCGGTCGCTCGCATGAGCTACGGACGCTTCCTTGACTACGTTGCAGCCGGACGTGTCACATCTGTCGACATCTACGACGGTGGTCGGGATGCCGTGGTGGAAGCGGTCGATCCCGACCTTGATAATCGGGTTCAGCGTCTGAGAGTCGATCTTCCTGGGCTTGCACCTGAACTGATCAACACACTCAAGGAGGAAGGAATCAGTTTTGACATTCATCCTCCAAAAACAGCTCCGCCGGCCCTTGGCCTACTCGGAAATCTTCTGTTTCCCTTGCTGTTGATTGGATCGCTGATTTTCCTGGCACGACGCTCCAACAACATGCCCGGTGGGCCAGGGCAAGCCATGCAATTCGGAAAGACAAAAGCCCGTTTTGCGATGGAAGCTGAAACCGGCGTGATGTTTGACGATGTCGCTGGCGTCAATGAAGCCAAGCAAGACCTCGAGGAGGTTGTCACCTTCTTGAAGCAGCCTGAAAAGTTCACGTCTGTGGGTGCGCAAATTCCCAAGGGGCTGCTTTTGGTTGGCCCTCCTGGCACAGGCAAGACTCTGCTCGCCAAAGCGATCGCAGGTGAAGCGGGCGTTCCGTTTTTCTCTCTCTCCGGATCGGAGTTCGTCGAGATGTTTGTGGGTGTTGGCGCCAGCCGCGTTCGCGATCTCTTCAAGCGAGCCAAAGAAAACAGCCCTTGCCTGATTTTCATTGATGAAATCGATGCCGTTGGCCGCCAGAGAGGCGCGGGTATTGGTGGCGGTAATGACGAACGTGAGCAGACCCTCAATCAGCTGCTTACAGAAATGGATGGATTCGAGGGCAACAGCGGAATCATCATCATTGCCGCAACCAACCGACCTGACGTTCTTGACTCAGCGTTGATGCGCCCCGGCCGGTTCGATCGCCAGGTCACCGTTGATGCTCCTGACATCAAAGGGCGACTCTCCATTCTTGAAGTTCATTCCAGAAACAAGAAACTCGATCCTGAGCTTTCACTCGACAGCATTGCCAGACGCACTCCTGGTTTCACAGGCGCAGACCTGGCCAATCTTCTCAATGAAGCAGCGATCCTCACCGCTCGCCGCCGCAAGGAATCGATCAGTCTGTCTGAGATCGACGATGCGGTCGACAGAATCATTGCCGGCATGGAGGGACAACCTCTCACTGATGGTCGGAGCAAGCGATTGATCGCTTATCACGAAGTCGGCCATGCTCTTGTTGGCACGTTGGTGAAGGATCATGACCCAGTGCAAAAAGTCACCCTGATCCCAAGGGGACAGGCGCAAGGCCTGACCTGGTTCTCACCGGATGAGGAGCAGATGCTTGTGTCTCGCGCTCAACTCAAGGCGCGGATCATGGGAGCTCTTGGTGGGCGCGCCGCTGAAGATGTGGTGTTCGGACGCTCCGAAGTCACAACCGGGGCTGGTGGAGACATCCAACAGGTTGCATCGATGGCACGTCAGATGGTGACACGATTTGGCATGAGCAACCTTGGCCCTATGTCCCTTGAAGGGGGAAGCCAAGAGGTATTCCTTGGTCGCGATCTGATGACCCGGAGTGATGTTTCGGAAGCCATTTCAAAACAAGTCGATGACCAAGTTCGCAACATTGTGATGCAGTGCTATCAAGAAACGCTAGAGCTGGTAGGTGCTCAGAGAGAAGTTATGGATGATCTCGTTGAGTTATTAATTGAGAAAGAAACCCTGGATGGAGACGAATTCAGAGAAATGGTCGCCAAAGTAACCGATATCCCCGAAAAAGATCGCTTCTCCCCAGTTCTTAGCTGATTCTTAATCTCTGGGTTTCATAATTTGTTTTTAAGGAACGTCTATGGAACCCGGAGATGGAACTCATTCTCCACTTGAGAGTTTCAGCAGTTATCGAGGAGATGACTGGTCTCCAGAACGCTTGGCATTTCATCAAAATCTCGAACAATTTGCCGAACGTGTTGGTTTAATTGTTGGACTTCAAGCCAACGGCAAAGTGGAACAAAGCGAAGCTTATGCCGAGATCAAAGCATTATGGAATGACTTACGTTCGAGCAAAAAAGATTTGTCGATATAATATTCGTTTTTAACAAATTCCCGCTCAGGCCGAACAGTGGCCTCAAGCGGGAATTTTATTCAGACAGAATGAACAGGGCGTTTGTCAATCACACTGTCAATCAAGCCGTATTCCACAGCTTCTTGCGGTGACATGAAAAAATCGCGATCTGTATCTTCCTGAATCTTGGTCAAAGGCTGGGACGTACGTTCAGCGAGTTCTTGGTTGAGACGACTTTTCAGGAACAAGATTTCGTCGGCTTGAATCCTGATATCGCTGGCTTGCCCGCGGGCACCTCCCAATGGCTGGTGAATCATGATTCGTGAGTGACGGAGGCTGCTCCTTTTCCCTTTGGCTCCCGCACAAAGTAGAAAAGCCCCCATACTTGCGGCAAGGCCTACACAGACAGTCTGCACATCAGGCTTGATGTGCTGCATCGTGTCGAAAATACCCAACCCGTCATAAACAGATCCACCAGGTGAGTTGATATACAAGAAAATATCTTTTTCCGGATCCTCAGCTTCCAGAAACAGCAGCTGAGCAACAATGCGGTTGGCGGACTCACTCGTGACAGCTTCACCGAGGAAAATGATGCGCTCCCGTAACAAACGGGAATAGATGTCAAACGCTCTTTCCCCGCGCCCGGATTCCTCGATCACGATGGGGATCATGCTGAACTTGCACACTGACTCAATCCTAACGGCGGCATCGTCAGCGCTATGGTCGTGCCTTGAATCAGCTGCAGAAAACCTTGACAGGGCTTCGGACGATCGCAGACAGCAAGAGAGCGTTTCACGCAGCCTTTCCCTACGTGATTCCATCTCTCTATCGACGCACTGCCGATGAGTTGCTTGTGGAACTGCATCTGCTCAGCCACCAGACGCAATTCAAGTCGAATGCCCTTTTTGCCGTCGGACTCCGGCAGGTCTTCACTGCGTTCACCAAGGGTTATCGACCTGCCGATCACCTCCCCGAGCTGTTTGATGCCCTTTGCAGCTGCAACGGTTTCAACGCCCAACAGCTGAATTCCGTTGCGGAGGGATCAGAAAAAGCTGTGGCCGGCCACAGCATGGAGGAGGTTCAAACCTGGTTGCAGGCAAAAGGAGATGGAGCTCCTGAACCCCTCGCCTCCGGTCTCGCCGATCTTGCTGGCGAACAGTTCCACTACTCAAGACTGATGGCCGTTGGCCTGTTCTCCCTTCTCTCCTCAGCGCAAGGCGTTGAATCACAGGATCCTGAAGAGCTCTGCAAAACAACCCACAGCATTGGTGAGCAGATTGGCCTCTCCAGGCCACGCCTGGAGAAGGATCTCAATTTGTACAGAAGCAATCTTGAGAAGATGGCCCAGGCGGTCGAACTGATGGAGGAGACGCTTGCCTCAGAACGTCGCAAGCGCGAGCGACAGGCCTCGGAAAGCAAACAGACTCAAGATTGAGGCAGCGTCAGCTCCCCCCGCAGCCTCCATAGCCCCCTGGATGTGGACGGACCACTGGCATCCAACGGCTTGACTTGAAAGGTCATGGTTGAAGCCTTAGTCATCGGCTTCGGCCAACGTCCATTGAGAAGATCCATGGAAGCCAGTGTGGATGGATTGGCCTGAACAATCAGTGACGCAGCTTTGGACGCACCCAGATTTCGCAAGAACGGTTTCACGTCTGGTTTGATACCAAATCCGATACTCAGAAGCGGTTGGTCCTTGCCTCCGAGCCAACGCCAGCCACCGACGATCGTTTTCTTGGGATCATCCGCTTTGAACCAGAGCTGTTGCTCCTGGACCGTGGGATCAGCGGATGGTTGAAGCGAAGCGAATCCACGACTCTTCAGCCGGTCACTCACGGCGCTAAGCACCTTCATCCACGAGGCCTGATCGTTGGGAACAGGTATCTGCAGTTGAAGCCCTGCGCGATACAACCCTGTTGGCCTGGCCACAAGTCGCAGAGAAAAGGGTGATGCGCTGATCCGTGATCGCAACACTTCGCTGATGCCGTAGTTCTGCTCCAGAGGAACCTGGATGATTTGTCGGCTCAAAAGGGTTCCTAAAATCAACTGCAGCGCAGAGCCATCCACGCGCAGCAAGCTGGATTGATTGGCTGGAGCCGCTTCAACGGTGGACCAGTTCCACCTCACGAGTTCCGCATTCACAGGGTTGGTCCGCAGTGGACGTTGTCCAATCACGCCGTTCCACTGCAGAGTCCTCCCCTGAAGGCGCAGTTGCATGCATCCCTCACGTCCCTGCTGCAATAGGGGCGCGAGAGTCCCGCTCACGGAGGCCAACGCATCGGCACTCCAGTACACGCTTGGTTGCTGCGAAAGAGAGTCGAGGCATGACTGAAACAACCCACGCCCATCGAACGCGTCCGATTGAGGCTTGACCGCCTCAATGCGTTGCATCAACTGCTCGCGGTGCAGCTGATCGGTGCCAATCACCACCAGATTGCCAAGCCGTTGACCGAAGGAACGCTGCGCTTGGGACTGAGCCAATGTCGCAGGAAGAATCAAATAAGCCTCGCCATCCAGTGACCAGGCCTGCCACCAAAGCATTCCCCCCTGCCGTTTCCAGAGATCACCAGCCGGTTTCACTCCAAGGCGTGCATTCCACAGTGATGGAACAGGCCGGCGGGGATCACCCTGGAAGCTCTGAATCAGGATGAACGCATCGGCCAACCGCGCCAGTGATCGCACGGTTGAATCGCGGTTGAGAAGTTTGCGACTTGTCGTCGTCCCGAGGCCGATGAACGACCCGAGGATGAGCAACAGAATTCCCAGTGCTGTGGCTGGAAAAGCCTTGAGTCCAGTGACGATGAACAGACGCTCGAATGGACGGGACTCAGCTGCGACCACGTGGTGAACGTCGGCGACGACGATCTCTCCACTCAATGGTAGACAGATAAATCACAGCGCCACTAACAAAGACGAGCAGAGCCGTAGCCGTGACCGCCAAACCTTGGTTCAGCAGCTGGGATTGAACTGTTGCGAGCACCTCAGAAGTTCAGCGTGCCGTCACCGTTACGCCCCCACACCACCATGGCGATCGAAAAGCTGAAAACAGCTGCAAGAGAAGCCCAGGCCAGGGTGAACAGCATGTCTTGAACGTGATTAGACAAATTTTACCTAAAGTATTGAGCGGTTCAGGCCAGTTGTTCACGAGCTCTCATGACTTCGTCATCACCGGGCGTTTCCACCGTTCTTGAAAGAGATCGGCAAGCGCTGCGCTACCCCCAGGCTCGCGTGATCGTCCTCAACGACGACGTGAACACCTTTGAGCATGTTGTGGAGAGTCTCTGCAGGATCATTCCCGGCATGAACAGCGATCAAGCCTGGAACCTGGCGCATCAAATCGACGGTGAAGGTGCCGCTGAGGTCTGGTGTGGCCCCCTTGAGCAAGCAGAGCTCTACCACCAGCAACTCGGCGCTGAGGGGCTCACGATGGCGCCAATCGAACGCTGTTAGCGAACGTAGGGTTGACGAGCTTGCAGTCGACGACGTGGGTTCGGCCCGGTTTTTTCTCCTCGCCATTCGCCTAGGGCTTTTTCAGGCCTGTCTCGGGGCACTATCAGTGCTCACCCTGGGCATCTTCAACAGGCTTCTGATTGAAGAATTTGCCGTTCCCGCGGCATTGACGGCCCTCGCTCTTGGCTGCCAGCAACTCGTCGCCTTCACACGGGTATGGTTCGGCCAGCGGTCGGATCGCTGTCGCTGGAGAGGACTGCGCCGAACGCCCTTCATCATCGGTGGAGCAGCAGCGTTCTGCGCGCTCACCTGGATCGCCGGGCGGCTGGTGCTTTGGATCGCTGCTGCATCCATGGTCGATGACGCCTCAGCTGTGATCGAACGAGGGCTGTTGCTGGCTGTCGTTTTCTTGCTGTATGGCTTGGCAATTTCAGCGAGTTCAACCCCATTTGCCGCTCTGTTGGTCGATGTCAGCACCGACAAACAACGACCTGTTCTGGTCTCGATTGTGTGGTCAATGCTGATGGTTGGGATTGTTGTCGGCGCCATTCTCCTGAGTTCCTTTCTCGGCTCCTCCTGTGCAAGCGCGGAGCTCACGGATGTCATTGATGGCGTCAGGCGCCTGATCGCGGTCGCCCCCGTGGTGATTTTCGGCCTCGTGCTGATCGCGATCGCTGGAGTTGAACCACGAATCATCAACAACAACCGAAAGGAGAAGGGCCATAGCAATGATCAAGAAATCTCCCTGGCAGCGTCCTGGACGATTCTCCGAGCTTCTCCGCAGGTGGGCTACTTCTTTGCCGTTCTATCGCTGTTCACGTTTTCGCTCTTCTTGCAGGAGGCCGTTCTCGAGCCCTATGGAGGCGCAATTTTCGCAATGGATGTCTGCGCCACCACAAGGCTGAATGCCATCTGGGGGATCGGAACATTGCTTGGAATTGCCACAACGGGGTTTCTCTTCGTGCCCCGGCTCGGCGCCCAACGCACTGCTCTGCTGGGAGGTCTTCTGTCAGCCGTTTTCGTGCTTCTGATCGTGGTTGCAGGCGGCATGAACTCTGAACCTCTCTTCAAGGGAGCTCTCTTTCTCTTTGGTGCTGCTGCCGGGATCAGCACCAATGCAAGCCTTACCCTCATGCTGGGCCTCACCTCTCCGCTGATGGCAGGAACCTTCATCGGTGTATGGGGGCTTGCGCAGGCTTATGCCAGGGGACTGGCCACCATCGGAGGTGGGGCTCTGCTCAGCCTCTTTGGTCAGTTCACTGGCTCTCAGAACAGTTTCAGTGCTTATGCGGGCGTCTTCATCGTGCAAGCCATGGGTCTTCTCATCGCTGGCATCATGCTGCTTCGCGTCGACACCAAGTTGTTTCAGCGCAAGGTTGAGCAGGCGCTGGCTTCCGTTCTCACCAGCGAACTCGACTGATCAAACGTCAGGCCGCAGGCTGCCGGCTGGCGCGGGTGAGCTTCAGCAGTTCAGTGGTTTTCAGTTTCTGATTCTGAGCGACCAGCACGTAGCGCATCACTTTCCCAGGACAAAAAGCCAGACCCCTGACTTCGTCGCCATGCAGCTCAGCTGTTAAGACGCGCGCTTGGGGACCGCAGCGATCCTTGAGAGGGGTAATCACTTGCAGGCACAGGCTGTCGACGGATCGGAGCATGACAGGACAGCATCGCTGTCTTCTCTGTAGCTAGATCCTTTAGCTTCGGCCAGCTTGTTTCATGTTGCTGGTCTGGTCGTGGGACGCCTAGTGATCACACACAGCACCTACGTCGAGGGACTGATTCCTTGGCTCAAGAAACTGGCCACGGACCCTGCCATTCAAACGATTACTCCAGGGGTGATCAGTCGAGTGAGGGGCCGCTGCGTTGGCCTTCAACTTCGAATTTCAACACCGGTATCCGGGGGATTCAAGGTGGTGGCCCGCAGAGGCACCAGCGTGCAGGAAGTGTTTGTCGTCACACCGCTGAGCAAAGCTGAATTAGGCCAGCGGATCAAAGCCTCAAGTCCCTGAAAAGGGGGTGAACCACCCAGCCGTGCAAGCCCCAGTGTTCGACCTGGAGTTACCAGAAGGGGCGACAAAGTGAGGCTTCGTTTCCGGCTACGAGGCCGGTCTACGGCACCATCACGACAGTTGCCCCAAGTCGAAAGAGAGTCAGATCAGAGCACTAGAAGAAGGCTGTCACCAACGGGGTAGTTCACGGATCAATTTAGGGGATTTGGCCACACGTCTCGGATTTGGCTCAGGACTGTCATCGCCGTCTGACGACGGGCCTCGGCTCTCTCCTCACGCAGTACAACAGTGACGTGGCCCACTTTGCGTCCGGGCAGTTCCTGCTTGCCATACCAGTGCACATGGGCGTTCGGAATCGATCGAAGCCTGGCCAAACGTTCATTGAGGTTTTGATCACTGCCAACTGCTGCGGCATCGTGCAAGCCGAGCAGATTGACCATCAAGGCGCCTTCCACCACAAGCTCTGTTGCAGGAACCGGTAACCCTGCCGTGATGCAGAGCTGCTGATCAAACTGACTGCTGGAGCAGGCTTCGATGGAAAAGTGACCCGAGTTATGGGTGCGCGGAGCGATTTCGTTCACGAACAGGCCTTCCGGCCCATAAAAGAACTCCAGAGCCATCACACCTACATATCCCAGGCGGGTGAGCAGAGACGCTGCAATGTTGTAGGCGGTTGCTTCGAGCAGGGGTTCCGCTTCCGCAGGAGCGAGAACCCAGTCGCAGATTTGATGGCTTTGGTGGGTCTCCACCATCGGCAGGTGGCGGATACGCCCCTGTCGATCGCGACTCACCACAAGGGCAAGCTCCCGCTCAAATTTCACCCAACTCTCGAGCAACCAGTCCTGAGCTCGCACATTGCGCATGAGATGGGCCAGATCATTGAGGTCTTCAAGGATTTGAGTGCCCTTGCCGTCGTACCCACCGGTCGCAGCCTTGGCCATCACCGGGAAGGTCCACCCAGGAGGCAGCGCTGGTGACCCTGGATTGATCTCAGCCAGACAGATCCAGCGAGGGCTGGGAATGGAGAGATCGTCGAGAAGCCGGCGCTGAGAGAGTTTGTTAACGAGAGGCACCAGGCTGGCCAGGGATGGCACAAACGTCACGCCCTGGCGTTCCAGAGGCATAAGAGCGTCCACCGTCACCCACTCGTTCTCAAATGTGATGCCACTGCAATCACGCGCCAGCTCGCGCGTCGCGTCCTGATCGGTCGGCAACGCCTGAACCAGTCGGCTGGATGCAGCAACAGCGCAATCTGCTTCGGATGTGGTTTGAACCAACACCTCAATGCCTCGGAGAGCAGCGGCCTCCGACAACATGCGAGCCAGCTGGCCGCCGCCGATCACTCCGATTGCGCCGTCAGCGCTCCCCATGTCAGCCCCTTTCTCAACCTGAAGCTTGCCATCCGAGCGGAGATCAGACAGCTGCTTCGATCAAACGCCTGACTTAAATAAGGGAACGATCATCGCTGAAGGCCAGTCGCACGGCGGTCAGCAACAGAACGATCAGAAACAGAGCCAGGCCCACCGTGCAGGCATAGCTGATTTCCAACTCTGCAAAGGCCTGGTCGTAGACGTAATAAACAAGCGTGCGTGTGGAGTCAGCAGGTCCGCCCTGAGTCATCAGAAACACCTCTTCAAACACCTTGGTGGCAGCGATCGCTGAGATCACGGCCACCAAGGTGAGATAAGGACGCAATAAAGGGAGCGTGATATCGAGATGCTTTCTCCAGCCTTCACTGCCATCGAGTTCGGCTGCTTCGTACAGCTCAATGGGAATCCCTTGAAGTCCACCCAGGAAAATCACCATGTAGTAGCCGAGTCCTTTCCAGAGCGTGACCAGCATCACCGAAGGAAGGGCCAGCAACGGGTTGGAGAGGAAGTCGATCGGGAGGAAACCGGAGCCGAAGAGAGCGCCGAGCCAGCCATTGATCAATCCGTTTTCCGCATAAAGCCATCGAAAGGCGATCGCAGCAACAACAATCGAAACAAGGACCGGGGTATAGAAAGCAGCTCTAAGAACGTGAATTCCAGGGAGAGCCCGGTTCACAAGCACAGCCAGAGCAAGGGCGCCAAGAACAATCGGCGGTACGACTCCGAAGAGATAGATCAGAGTCGTGCCCAGAACTTTGTAAAACATCGGATCACCTGCCAAGCGCCGCAGATTGGCGAATCCGATGAAACGCAGGGGTTCAGAAACATCAAGCCCTGTCTGCGTGAAGCTCATGACCAGCGCCATCGCGGCTGGAATCAGCACCGAAACACCAAGAAGGATGAGCGCAGGACTCAGAAAGCCCCAGGCCGTCAGGGTTCTGCTGCGATCAACCTCGGATTTCATCAAGCCCCAACCCGAAACCTTTCGTGCTGAGGATAGGGTCAGTGACCACGACCCCAGAGACAACGTCGGCAATGGAACCACAAGCCAGGATCCGTGTAGCCCTCGAACGCAACCCCTATGACGTCATCATCGGTTCGGGCCAGCTAACCCGTGTCGGTGATGCAATCTCTGCGCTGCAAGTGCGAGATGGAACCAGGATTCTTGTGGTGAGCAATCCGGCAGTGGCCGATCACTACGCAGCGCAATGCCTCACCAGTCTCGAAACAGCAGGTTTCAGACCAGTGCTCTTGCAGATCGATGCGGGCGAGGAGCAGAAAACGCTCGACACCATCAGGATCATTCTTGACGCCGCACAACGGAACGGGCTGGAACGCACCTCCTTGATGCTGGCCCTTGGTGGTGGAGTCGTTGGGGACATGACCGGATTCGCTGCAGCCTGCTGGCTTCGAGGCATCCCAGTGGTTCAGATTCCCACCACCCTCCTGGCGATGGTGGATGCCTCGATCGGAGGCAAAACCGGCGTTAACCATGCCTGTGGGAAAAACTTGATTGGGGCGTTTCACCAGCCATCGCTGGTGATGATTGATCCCCTCACATTGCAAACACTTCCACCAAGGGAGTTCCGCGCCGGAATGGCGGAAGTGATCAAATACGGGGTGATCGGCGATTCCGAACTGTTCGAACGTCTCGAGCAGGCAGAGGATCTCAGTGATCCAGCCAGAATGGGAACAGAACTGCTACAGACCATCCTCGAGCGATCTGCCCAGGCCAAAGCCGCCGTGGTTGCCGCCGATGAACGGGAAGGCGGGCGGCGAGCGATTCTCAATTACGGCCATACCTTCGGTCATGTTGTGGAAACACTCACCGGATATGGCACTTGGCTGCATGGTGAAGCCGTCGCCATCGGAATGGCAGCCGTTGGTCATCTGGCCGTCATCAAGGGACTGTGGACGGAGGCAGATCAGCAACGTCAGTTGACCTTGATTCGTAAGGCTGGGCTGCCCGCTGAATGGCCTTCCCTGGAGATCGACCGGGTCCTTGACACCCTTCGTTCCGACAAAAAAGTCCGCCACGGGCAGTTGCGGTTTGTCGTGCCGAACGCCATTGGATCGGTTCTGATCAGCGATCAGATCAACGATGACGACGTCAGGCAGTGTCTGGAGGGCCAGCACTGACCTGTGGAGGATCCCGCAGCAAACGGCTGCGTTGCATTGGGACATCATCCTGTCTTGCGGTCTGCCGGTGGAACACCATCCAGCGCAGATCACCGAGACAGGAAGGGTCAACCAAACGCAATAGGGTTTCTCGACGCCGCAATGCCTCTCCCAGTTGCGCAGCGGGAAGGGATTGAAGGGCACTGAATCGTTCGGCCAAGCCGAGGGCCAGAAGGGCCTCGCCTTGACGGCGTTGTCCTTCAAACAACCAGCCATTCATCTCAGCGGCTGCAACCACACCCTCCACACAAAGATGGGCCGTGATGTCCTGGGTACCAGCATTGCGAAGGACATCATTGGTCGCGACCTGATCCTGATAAGCAAGCAGCGTGCCATCGCTTCGATGGCACGCGTAATAGCGATCCGCTTCAAAGGCATAGTCCACGACCAGCAGCACGCCCTGTTGCACTGCCGCAGCCGCGTCATGCATCCAAGGGGAAACGGATGCATGCCATTCCGTGGTCCAGCCATCCTCTGCCCCAGCGGGTGGGATCACCATCCCTGAGCGGTCACACTCACGCTGGAACCGTGCCCTGAGCTCTCCATCAAAAGGTGCTTCCGCCAGATGAATCTGTGCCGAGGAACCCTCATCGCGAAGACGAACCATCTGTCGATGCAAGGTTCCTGCTCTGAGCACCAAACGTTCAACGCAGAGTGCATCGAGCAGCTCATGCGCCAGCACAACACCGATCACGGGAGTGTGACTGAGCTCATTGAGTGAACTCCAGCGGCAGGGAATGGCAGGGCAAGCTCCAAGGCGATCCCTTTGCCGCGTTTCCATCCCTGGGTTGCACTCCACAAGAACGCAGTCCAGACGATCGACTAATTCAGGTGCTTTGCGGCGAAGCAGTGGGATGAGCTGGGCGGTGAGCATGCCTTCACCCGGGCCGACATCCACCACTGAGAGGCGGTCAGAGGGATGGCACTTGGCGAGGGCTTGAAGCCACTCCACCAACTGATCCACAAGCAGTTCAGCGAAGTCCTCCCCCAGAGAGGGCGATGTTGCGAAGTCGCCTTCAGGCCCGACCGCAAGATGGCCTGATCCATACGCCCCATGGTCGGGGTCGTGAAGGGCCCAGTGCATGAACAGTGAGAAGGGAACCTCTCCTCCGGATTGCCGAAGTCGATCCAGCAACCAGGCTGGGCAGCACACATCCGAGACCATCAGTTGGTGAGAATGGCGGGCAGACGTTGACGATCATGGGCTTCCGCCGAACACTCTGTCGCTGGGCGGCACTTCTAATCCTTCCTCTGCTGCTTTTGCTTGCAGCACCCGTGCAGGCCATCGATAACCCTGAACTGCTTCCGGATCACCCGACCCCCGTGATTGATCTAGCCAGAATTTTCAGTGCAAAGGAACTGCAATCGCTTGAAGTGTCATTGGATGCCTTCGAGCAACGCAGTGGCTGGAAGATCAGGGTCCTGACCCAATACGAGCGCACCCCAGGATTGGCGGTGAAGGAATTCTGGGGGCTCGATGAACGCAGCCTGCTGATGGTGGGTGATCCCAGAGGTGGCAATCTGCTCAATTTCAACGTGGGCGATGCCTTCTTCGCCCTGATGCCCCGCACCTGGTGGGTCGAGTTGCAAACGCGCTATGGAAATCAGTACTACGTGCGTGACCATGGCGAGGACGGAGCGCTCATCGCGGCGATTGATGCTGTGGAGCTGTGCCTCGACCGCGGTGGTTGCCAGGTGGTTCCAGGTCTGCCCACCGAGCAATGGCTCTGGACGCTCAGCACTTCAGTGCTCGGTGGATTAATCGCCGGCTTTGCGGCCTACCCACGCAAGGAAGGGGAGCGCGTGGCCTGGGCCTGGTTGCTGCTCCTTTCTCCTCTTTGGATCATGCTGTTTGGTGTCTTCGGGATCGCTCCGGTGGTGACTCGCACCAGCGATCTCCTGCCTTTGATTCGCAACGGCATGGGATTCATCGGTGGAGCCGTTGGCGCCTACTTGATTGCTCAAGCAACTGTTGGACGACGTCTAAGCGAGTCGAACGAATAACGAAGAATTGGCCTGGACCCTGAGGATCGTCCTCAGGGCAATCCACAAAGAATGGTGGGGCCTGTGCAAACAGGAGCTTTGGGCATGCCGGACTCCTGTTCAGAAGAATTCGTTGACAAGGATTCTCTTTTGGCATCACGAATCTGCCGCAGTTGGGCCAGATTCAAGTTGTAAAATCCTTTGAGGTTGGTGAAGCGCTTCACGGGCTGACCGTAATAGCTGCGTCCGCGCAGTGTGGGAAAGGATGCCCATTCTGGAGCCAGTTTTGCAGCGAGAAGTGGAGACATCACACCTGTATCGGTGAGGCTCAAAGCCTTGCGGCGCTGGATCAGAAACAGAGCACCCTGGTCCTGGACTTCTGGGCCGAATCCACGAACGCCGAGGCTGCGCTTCACTAAATCCCAGGTGAAGGGCATGAACTGATAGGCACCTGCTGCTGCGCTGGCATAACGAGAGGAATAAATCACCCGGTTGGGGTGGCGATCCATCGATCGCATCAATCCACCACCGAACATCACCCTGTAACCCAAATCAAGGCCACCTTTCCAGGTTCCCTCAGCAAAACGGATGGTGTTGAGCATCGCTCGACGCTCAGGGGTGATGACGTAGGGGAGAGCCGACATCTGAGCTTCTTCAGGAAGCATCACCAGACGAGAGCGATCGTTGCCTACCGGAGGAAGCACGGCCTCGGCAGGAACAGAAAGAGACAAAAGGGGCAGGACGCTTGCTGACACCGCCGGGAGAACACGACAGATGGAACGAACAAGCGAAGTCATACAAATGAAGCCGTAGTACAAGAAGTTATGAACGCTTTAAAAGCGAGATTCAGAACTCCAATGTTGAGAACAACACGGCCTGACTGTGTCGAACAGCGGGCGGATCACCTAGACCGCCTGTGACACGCTGAAGACTGTCCAGACCCCTGGCTGCGGCTTCGATCGCGATCAGAGCCAGGCCAGCGCTGCATTCGCGAGAGCAATAAGCCAGGCCAATGGCGGCTATCAGTCCTGCTGAACAGTATCGGTTGCGACCCTCTGCACGGCCTTGGCCGCCTCGATCGCTCCAGTGGCAATGAGCTTGCCGTGGGCGGGCGGCTGCAGGGGCTGATCCAAGGCCCAGCGGCCTGCTTCAAGGTCCTCCCGCCGAAGTATGCGATGGGACGCGTGCAGCCTGAGCCCTTCCATCAAGGTGGTTGCCTCGGCGAATCCCTGACGCTCCACGACATGGAGTCCGAGATCTGCTGCCATCGCTTCGCAAAAACTACTGAAGCCCGGTTTTCCAAGATGCCGGCTGCAATAGGGCATGACATCCAGTGGTCGCACCCCGTTGGGTAGCAGGGTCACGTTGCTGATCAACGCGAGACGCTCCCTCAGATCTCGATTCCCAGGAAGATTGAGCAAAAAACGGTGATCGGGCCAACGCGCAAACAGCGATGGCTCCAGTCCCAGACCGAGACCTCCAAACCCCACCAGCACATTCGGAGATGGGGACTGCTGCAACTCGGCCTCCAGCGCTGAGGGAATGGACCTGGGTTCAGCGGCGACCAACGTCAAACTGGTCTCCGGTAGCTTCCAGTTCATCGCCAGGGAGAACGGACAACGCAGCAGCAGGGACCCGCGTTGATAGCAATCCCGCGCGCGACGAACCCATCCCTCGAAGGCGGATCCAAGGGGGGCGTAGATGTCATCCCAGCCGAAATTGCCCATCCAAACCAAAGGAGCTTGCAGCCGCTCAGCGAGTTCGGCGGCCACCGGTGGGATATCGCCGATGACGAGCACTGGCGACTCCTGCCTGGAGATCCAAGCCACTTCCTGATCCAGCCGCTGGGGAAGGGCGTGCTCCAGATCTTGCAATGCCTCCAGTGTGGCGATCGGGTCAGCACCAAGAGCATCGGCCTGGAGCATCCCCACATCCCACTGCACGGGGCGAAGCACCACGGGAATATCCCGAAAAGCGAGCTCAAGGAAGCGACGATCCACCATCGTGCTGATCACCAGCCTCCACTCGGGACAGAGCGAGTGCAACTGCTTCAACATGGCGGCCTGACGGGCTGCGTGGCCGAAACCATGACTACTGATGCAGACGTAGATCAACATCAATCGGGGACCTGCCTGCTCAGGCGATGGAGCGTTTGTTCATAAGCGAGCTCACCCTGTGGCCGATACCAGCGATGGCTCACCAGGGTGGGACAGGTGCCATTGAATTCAACCCATGTGAAGTGATGAAGTGGCTCCCCCGATGCATCAACGCCCGTGCGTGGAACACAGGCAGCATTCACATACAGGGTGCCCAGACGGTCGCGGTGAAAGGTGATGCGTTCGCCTTGCCCCCCGCGTAGATGGTGGTGCATGTGCCCAAACACCACGAGGTCGGCGGGCCGCTGCTTCTGCATGCGATCCAAGGCCAAAGCGAGATCACGATCACCCCAATCAACCGCTGGCTTTTTCCAGTCCCGGCCGCAGGGACTGGAGGCATCTGACCCCAAACCGGTGGGACCGCAATGGGCCAGCACCACCAGCGGCCAGTCGTCGGGTACACGCCGTGCGGCCTCAACAATCCGACGCGCTGATTCCTCTTCCGTCACTGGCCCGAACACGGCTTGAACCGCGTGAGAAAGATGAAACCCTCCTCCGGCGCTGCAGGGGCGGGCTCCGACAATGCCGACGGCAGGGGCTTGCCAGGAACGGAGTGCCCATGAGCAATCGCGATCGCCCAGCAGGGTCAACTGCTGCTGGAGAAGAGCACCACTGCGGTCTTTGCCCCGATCATGGTTGCCAAGAATGACGGCCACTGGACAGGCCAGTTGGGTGATCCGCTTAACAAGACGCAGATCGCCATCGCTGAGATCGCCGACGAACAACAGGGCATCAGCGCCAAGCTGCTGTGCCAACACGGCATCCCGGTCTCCCCAGTCACCGTGTAGATCTCCGGCAATGGCAAGACGGAGCGTCGTCAGAGCAACTGCCTAGGCTGAGTCCATCCTGCCCCAGAAGGCTCAGATGAGCGCTGACACCGCCCTCGTTGCGGCGATCAACCGGCTCCGCAAGGAACGCAATGCCGTGATCCTCGCGCACTACTACCAGGAGCCTGCCATTCAGGACATCGCCGATTTCATTGGCGATTCCCTCGAGCTCTCAAGAAAAGCGGCCAGCACCGATGCGGATGTGATCGTGTTCTGCGGTGTTCATTTCATGGCTGAGACAGCAAAAATCCTCAGTCCAGAGAAAACGGTCGTTCTGCCTGACCTGGACGCGGGATGTTCCCTGGCGGATGATTGCCCAGCCGATGAATTCGCCCGATTCCGCGCCGAGCATCCAGATCACCTCGTTGTGAGCTACATCAATTGCACCGCGGCGGTGAAAGCCCAGAGTGATTTGATCTGCACCAGCAGCAACGCTGTGGACCTGGTCAATCAGCTGCCGGCCAACCGACCAATCCTGTTTGCTCCAGATCAGAATCTTGGCCGTTGGGTGCAGCGCCAGAGCGGTCGTGAACTCACCCTCTGGCCAGGGCGTTGCATCGTTCATGAAACCTTTAGTGAAGAGGCGGTCTTACGCCTGAAGCTCGAGAATCCACAGGCAGAAGTGATCGCCCACCCTGAGTGCCAGGAGAATCTCCTGGATCTGGCCGATTTCATCGGCTCCACCAGCAAACTTCTCAACTACACCCAATCAAGCCAGTCCGACACGTTCATTGTGTTGACGGAGCCTGGAATTCTCCATCAGATGAAGCAGCGGGTGCCTGACAAAACCCTGATCGATGTGCCAGGGCTCGATGGTTGCAGCTGCAATGCCTGCCCTTACATGCGGCTGAACACGCTGGAGAAACTCCGCGATTGTCTTGAAAACCTGGCGCCGCAAATCGCCATGGAGGAATCCCTCCGTTCTGAAGCCGAGGCTCCGATCCGTCGCATGCTCGAAATGAGTCGCTGAACGGCATTGGTGGGGATGCCGCTTCTCGAACACACCGACAGCGGTCTCTACTGCCGAGCTGCGGATGCCTGGATTGATCCGTCCAGACCTGTGAGGCGTGCACTCATCACCCATGCCCACGCTGATCACGCCAGACCGGGCTGTGACGAATACTGGGCGGTTGAATCCTCCGAAGGCGTCCTCAGACAGCGCCTCGGACAAGACATCACATTCCATGCCATGCCTTACGGCCGCGAGTTCTGGCTCAACCAGGCCTGCGTGTCGTTTCACAGTGCTGGGCATGTGCTCGGGTCGGCCCAGATCCGCCTCTGCGTGAACGATGAAGTGTGGGTGGTGACCGGTGACTACAAGCGATGCAGCGATCCAAGCTGTGAACCGTTCGAGGTGGTGCCGTGCGATGTGCTGATCACCGAGGCCACCTTCGGACTGCCGATTTATGCCTGGGAACCGGGGCACCGCGTTGCTGAGCAGATCCGCGATTGGTGGCAAGGTGATCGAGAGCGACCGTCTCTGCTGTTTTGCTACGCCTTCGGCAAGGCTCAACGGTTGATGGCGGAACTGCACGCCATCGGCGTTCAAGAGGAAGTGCTCCTCCACGGCGCCGTGGAAACCGTGACCCGCAGCTACAGAGAGGCCGGAATCGCCATGACGCCAAGCCGACCCGTGAGCGTTCTCGCGCGCAAAGACTCCCTCGCCGGACGTTTGATCCTTGCTCCTCCTTCAGCCCATCGCTCCGTTTGGATGCGACGGTTTCGATCTCCGCAGACAGCCTTCGCCTCTGGATGGATGGCCGTTCGCGGTGCGCGCCGGCGTCGCGGATACGAACGGGGCTTCGTGCTCAGCGATCATGCGGACTGGCAGGGCTTGATCCGAACCGTGCTCGACTCCGGGGCCAAAACGATTTACGTCACCCATGGTCAGGACGATGTGCTCTCCCGTTTCCTCCGGGAGCGGCACGGACTCGATGCCCGCCCCCTCGATCAGCTCAGCTGAATTAAGGTCAGGCCCCGGTTCTTGACCCATGCTGAATCCCCGTTTCGCGCTGATGGGCTTGGGGCTCCTCATCGCTGTCGCGCCCACGCCTGCCGCCGCGCAGGACGTCACAGTCACGATTGAACAAATCAACACGGTGGTATTTCCCGCTGACGGCAGCGCCGCTGCGCGTGACATCTGCGCGGGCCTCAAGGCCGGCGTGCTCAGCAGGGATCAGATCGGCACGTCTCTGGCGCAGCTGCAGTCAGCGCTTGATCGCTACTCCGATTCCGGTTACGTAAAGGACTACGTGAGCGCTTTCAACCGTGCTGCTGCAGGCCTTCCAGGATGCAGTGTTCAGGTCACAGGGCCTGACAACAGCAATCTCAACCGCTGGAGCTACTGACGGGAACGCACCGTCTCTCCCCTGAAATGGATGACTTCGCAACGCTGATCGATGCCCTGGATCAATCCACGGGCACGGCGCGCAAGGTCGATCTGATCGCCGATCAACTCCGCAAAGGCGAGGCGCACGACAGCGCCTGGAGTGTGTTGCTGCTGATGGGGGAAAAGCGACGACGCCTGATCACCGGTCGGCGGCTTCGCGAGATTTTGCAGGCTTGTGATGCCATTCCCGACTGGCTCTTCGATGACTGTCAGAGCCATGTTGGTGATTCCGCCGAAACCCTCGCGCTGCTGTGGCCGCAGCTCAAAGGATCCGTTCCGGTTCAGTGGATTGATGCCGGGCTGAATGCCTGGATCGAAACCATCGCAACCAACCCGCCCCTGCACTGGTGGATGGAAGAGCTGCTACCGAAGCTGGCGGTGCTCGAGCCACAGCAACAGAGTGCAGCCCTGCTCACGATCTGGGGCACCCTGCCGGATGAACGGCATTTTCTATTCAACAAATTGCTCACTGGAGGGTTTCGGATCGGCGTTGCACGGGGGCTCGTGGTGAAGGCGATCGCCAAAGGGTTTTCCCTGGAAGAGGCCCTGGTGTTGGAGCGGCTGATGGCCCCCCTCGAGCCTTCACCGAGCTGGTTTGATGCGCTCACCGCAGCACCCACAACCGAACGAACCAATCGGGGACCGGTGCCCTATCCGTTTTTTCTGGCCAGCCCCCTGCAACTGGACTCCCTGCGGGAGACACCGGCACAGCAGTGGTGGGTGGAGCACAAATGGGACGGGATTCGAGGGCAACTGATCCAACGCAACAGCGGCACCTATCTCTGGAGTCGTGGTGAGGAATTGATCAATGCACAATTTCCTGAGCTGATTGAGATGGCCGCTTCCCTGGCCGATGAAACCGTTCTCGATGGTGAGGTGATCTGCTGGGCTGCCGAAGACGACCGACCGCGACCTTTTAGCGATCTGCAGCGCCGACTGGGTCGCAAGAGCGTGGGCCGGAAACTTCGTCAAGACTGCCCGGCCTGTTTCGTGGCCTACGACCTGCTCGAATCCAGTGGAGAGGATCGTCGCAACAGTCCCCTGGACGAGCGCCTCGCGGCAATGAACACTCTCCTAGCCTCCATGGACAAGGCCCAATGCTCGGGACAGCTGCGCATCAGCGCTGGGGCACAACTCAGTTCCTGGGATGACCTCGACACCCTGCGCCAGCGGGCCGTGCGTGAGGGAGCGGAAGGGCTGATGCTGAAACAGAGGCAATCCCCCTACCTGAGTGGACGCAAACGCGGCCATTGGTGGAAACACAAGCGCGATCCCATGACCCTGGACGCCGTGTTGATCTATGCCCAGGCAGGGCGTGGACGCCGAGCCAATCTGTTCACCGATTACACCTTTGCACTCTGGGATCGCCGCTCAGCCGATCCTGATCAGCATCAACTTGTGACCTTTGCCAAGGCCTATTCCGGCCTGAATGATCGTGAAATTCTCGACCTCGATCGTTGGATTCGAGCGAACACAATGGAACGTTTCGGACCAACGCGATCGGTGACTCCTGATCTGGTGTTTGAAATCGGGTTCGAGGGCATCCAGCCATCCAAACGCCACAAATGCGGAATGGCTGTTCGCTTCCCCAGAATTCTGCGCTGGCGCCATGACCGCACGGCGGACAGTGCCAATACGCTCATCGACGCTGCACAACTGTGCGATGAGCAACGTCTTACTCAGGCGTAAACGCTGCGACCATCTCCCGGTAGCAAGGTGAGGGATTCTGGAGTGATACGAACTCCAACACAAATTTCAATCTCACCACCATCAGCAGGAAGCTCAGATGCGGAGTAAATCTCGACGCTGAGAACTCGATCGAACTGAGCAACATAGTCGTGAAAACGACAGGGACCTCCCTGCTGACTGCCGCGGGATGTTTTGCGGTAATTGGCGATTCCCTTTTCCGCCAGTCGATAACGGATGCCTTGGAAAACAAGCTCATCACGAAGGGGGAATAGAACAGAGACCTCTTCTGGAGGCACCTGATGCATCCAAGACAGTTCAATCCGATCGTCGTCAACAACAACCAGCCAAACTCCCTCTGCGCCGTCCCTCAGGTAATACTCCTGCCACTGGAAACCTTCTTGATCAAAAACAAGGGTGTTTTCGACAATCCAATCGCGTGATTGATGCTGAACAACATCACCCACCTGAAGATTGAACAAAGTGCGCTGTTGGGGCATTGATCCGACTGGAGGACGATGCCACCGGCCCATGCTGTAGCGAGAAAAAAACCAAAGCAGAAGGGCAAAAATGACAAAAAGAAAGATCAAAGACGCCATTAGAAACCTGTAGTCGTAGAAATTGGCGGACGGGGTTGTTGCAGCCTGCGGCGGCGATCATTCCTCAGATAGTCGAGCAGAACCGGGCGCGTCATTCGATTGGGTTGAACTCTATCCAAAGCCTCAGGCCGCAAATCACGGGGGAAGGCAAACAGTCCAGAAAGCTGATCGGCATCCAGCCAGCGAGTGGCAAACGGTATCGGACGGAAACGATTGGACCTGTTGTTCTCATGGGCCATCACGAACCCCCAGGGTCCAAAACTTGGAATCGCCACTGAGTAAGGACGCGTCAGCAAGCCCACCTCCCGCAATGCAGCTTCAATCGAGGCCAGAACGCGGGGTGCGAGAAAGGGTGTACTGGCCTGCGTGACAACCACAGCGCCTGGATTGAGCCGTTGGCGCAAGGTGCCATAGAAACCCACGCTGTAGAGACGAGCGACGGGCAACGTATCCGGATCGGGAAAATCAGCAATCACCACGTCGTATTGGTTGGGCAGAGAACGCAGATGGGCATAGGCATCACCGAGATGAATCTGAACCCTTGGATCCCTGAGGCTGTCAGCATTGAGACGCCGGAGCATGGGATGACGGCGCGCCAGGTTGACGACCTCTGGGTCGAGTTCCACCACATCGACCTTCTCAACGTCAGGCCAACGAAGGATTTCCCTGAGGGCTAAGCCATCGCCTGCGCCCATCAAAAGAATGCGTCGCGGTGCTGGGTGCCAAGCCAACGCTGGATGCACCAACGCTTCGTGATAGCGGTACTCATCAAGGCTTGAAAACTGCAGATCTCCATCTAGGAAAAGCCTGAGGTCGGCACCCTGGCGGGTCAACACGATGCGCTGAAACCGCGATTGCTTCCTTTCAATCACCCGCGCCCCATAAAAGCGATCCTCGATGCGATCACCCAGCGGTGCGATCAGCACACCCGCGACCGATGCCAGGGGCAGCAGGGCTAGCAATGGGTAGCGCCAAGGCCGCAGGCTCGGAAAAACCGAGGCCAGGGCCAGGCTGCACCCCACTGGAACGAGCGACAACGCCGCGGCGGATGGAAGCAGACCGAGCCAGGGCAGCAGCACCAGGGGGAAAGCAAGGGCACCGACGAGAGACCCCAGATAATCCAGCGCAAGAACCCTTGCAAGGGCGCGGCGCAGTTGATCCTGGGTTTCGAGCATGCGCGTGATCAGCGGCAGCTCCATGCCGCCAAGCAACCCCACAAGCACAGTGAGCACGACGGTCGCCAACCAGAGCGGCGCATTGCGCGAGAACAACCAGAACAGGGCCAGAGGTCCCAGCAAACAGAGGGGAAACAGACAGAGTTCCACCAGCATCAATGCCCGAAGCAATCGCACCAGGGATTGCCTCTTCGTGCCAATGAATTCGGTCAACCAGGCACCCAGCCCCATGGCCGCGAGAAACGTGCCCACCACCACACCCGTGGCAAGGGTTGCATCACCCATTAGGTAACTCGCCTGGGCGACCAGCAGCAGCTCCAGCGTTAGGCCAGCTGCAGAGGACACCATGGCCGTCACCAACAGCACCCGAACCTGGACGGGACTGAGATCAGCGGCGGTTACTTGCCGCCCCATCCACCACCGCCATACCCTCCGCCGTAGGACGAACCTCCAGAGCCGCCACTGCCTCCGTAGTACAGCAGCCGATTCGTTTCCAAGCGGGAGCTGCGGCTGACCCAACGGCCACCCACATAGGAGCCGCGATACGCACCTTGGGTATCGGTGTCTGGCAAAAGGCTCGAACCCAATTGGTTCGCACTGTCGTTGGTCAACGCTGCACTCACTGCAAGAGCAGCGATGCCTCCGTTAAGAAACAGCAAAAGAAGCTTCGTCATGGGTTCAACCGAGCTCGAATTGCTTGAGTCCAGGGAAGGATGACCTGATCGCAGATCTGAATACCAATGCGCTCAGGGTCGAGATTTTGAAGAACGGTCGGAAGACTCACGTCAAAACGTAAGAAGCTATCCCGAGTGAGATGGAACAGCTGGGGCTCAGCACGCAACGTGTAGGTATCGGAGTCTTCACCATCGCGGGTGAACCGACAAGGAATCGTTCCCTGAAAAACCGAACGACCTAAACCATTGATAATCTCCAATCTTAGAGCCTGATACTCCGATGCATACAGACGCTTCGGGACCTCAAAGGTTCCACGCAAGCGCACTCTGAGCAATCCACTTTGATACTCACCACGGGTGGCGCGATTCAATTCAGACTCACTCTCACACCAGCCAGAACATTGCAGATGTCCACGAAAATACACCTGTGACAGATACAGAAGGCTGACAACGACGGTCGACCAAAATCCATAAACGAGTGCACCCGAATCGAAGGGATCCTTGGTGATAACACTGTTGACAACAACTGGCGCCGTAAGTTGAGTGGGCTGCGCTTGTTGATCTCTGGGCAAATACACCTCGAAACGCAAGCGAAAACGCCCGGGCTTCTTTGGTCTGAACTCGATAAATCCATCATTTTTTGAGCGACTTTTACCTTCCCTGTCGTATTGGAACTGAACAACACCCTTGTCGTCTAATAACTCTGTGGAAAGAAAAACGAATGTTTTTGCAGGAACGGAAAACCGGGACCTGACCGTGACACGATCATTGATGTTTGGCAGCTCAAAAGGTTCCGACACCACCGGCTGATCAGCGCGGGGGACCTGCACACTCAGGTTGGTGATCGTCGAGGGGCGATCAAAAAATGTTGCAACAAGCAGCCCGACGGGAATCAACAAGACCCAAAGAGGCCGTCGTGACACCGATGAAGCTGGCGCCTTGAGGCCCGAACCCGCCGCCGAAGCTGGAGCTGCAGTCTGCTGCATGAATTTCCTACAGACAGCCCAGCACTAAATTACTACTACAACTTCCACCTCACGACCGATGCCGGGACCGATTGCCCAGCTGCTGCTCAGTCTTCTCTGGACAGTCGCTGGGGTGCTGTTAATCGTTGGGGGGGTGTGGTTGTTTGATCGCCTGACCCCTCTCGATTACCGAGGCGAGATTCGCAAGGGCAACATCGCAGCGGGCATTGTTGTTGCAGCTGTTGTGCTCGCAGTCACAGCTGTTGTCGTCAGCGTGATTCTGGTCTGACCCGTCTTCTGATCCCCATCGAGCGCTGGTTTGCGCGTCAGGGCTGGACCCCCATGCCCTTCCAGCGGTCCACCTGGACGGCCCATCTGGAGGGGCGCAGCGGGGTGATTCAGGTGCCCACCGGTTCGGGGAAGACCTACGCCGCCGTGATGGGGCCCATCGCCCGCATGCTCGCGTCACCCTCCGAACAAAAGGGCGTTCGACTCCTCTACCTCACGCCCTTACGGGCCCTGAGCCGCGACCTCGCCCTGGCGATTCAGGATCCGATCGACGCCATGCAATGGCCCCTGAGGGTCGCCATCCGCAATGGAGACACGCCAACGGCCGAACGCTCGCGCCAGATCAAAACGCCCCCAGAGATTCTGATCACCACGCCCGAGTCGCTCTGCGTGCTTCTGGCTGGCCGCCACTGCGAGCGTCTGTTTCAGACCCTCGACACCGTGATCCTCGATGAGTGGCACGAACTAATCGGCAGCAAGCGGGGGATTCAGGCAGAACTGGCACTCAGTTGGTTGCGTCAACAACGACCCGCACTGCAAACCTGGGCCATCAGCGCCACCATCGGCAATCTGGAGGAATCGGCACGGCATGCCCTCGGAAACCGTTGCGATCCCTGTCTGATCACCGCAGCTCCCAAGCGGGGACTAAGCGTGCGCAGCATCCTTCCGGACAGCATCGATGGCTTTCCCTGGGGAGGACATCTCGGCCTGAGACGTTACGAGGACCTGGTTGGATCCCTGGTTCCCACCACCAGCACGCTGCTGTTCACCAACACCCGCAACCAGGCAGAACGCTGGTTTCAGTGCCTGCGCTATGCCTGCCCTGAGATGGAGGGCCTGCTGGCTCTCCATCACAGCGCCTTGGATCGCAGCGAACGCGAGGCGATTGAAGCCTCGGTGAAAGCAGGGTCCATGCTTTGGGTGGTCTGTACCAGCTCCCTGGATCTGGGGGTTGATTTTCAGCCTGTGGAGCAGGTGGTGCAGATCGGATCTCCCAAGAATCTGGCCCGTCTGCTGCAGAGAGCCGGGCGTTCGGCCCACCTACCAGGGGGCACCTCAAAGGTGTTATTCATGCCAACCAACGCCCTGGAACTGCTTGAGCTCAGTGCCGTGCGTCGCGGACTGGAGAACGGCTTGGTGGAGGAACGACGCCCTCCCCGCGCCCCCCTGGATGTGCTCTTGCAGCACCTCACCACACTCGCCTGTGGACCTGGTTTCTGCCCGACATCAACCCTGGAGGCCATTCGTGCCACCGCCAGCTACGGCCCACTCACGCAAACCGACTGGGACTGGTGCCTGCGCTTTCTCGAGCAGGGGGGCGATTGCCTCGGGGCCTACCCCCGCTACAGAAAGTTGGAAGCCACAGACGATGGCCGCTTCGTGATCCGCGAGACGGCCATTGCCAGGCTTCACCGCTTCAACATCGGCACGATCACCTCGGCTCCGTCCATTCGCGTGCGCTTCGTGCGCGGCTCAGTGCTCGGCCATGTGGAAGAAAATTTCATCAGCCAGCTCAAGCCCAAGGATGTGTTCTTCTTTGCCGGCCGTCAGCTGGAGTTCGTGCGTCTGCGCGAGATGACCGCTTATGTAAAAAGCACCACCAAGAAAAGCACTGCTGTACCAGCGTGGGCTGGCGGGCAAATGTCGCTGTCCGATCTGCTCACCCATCATCTGCGCGAAGAAGTGGCCCGGGCTGGGCGCGGCGAGCTCGACACACCGGAACTCAAGGCGCTTGAACCGTTGTTTGAGCGGCAGATGGATCTCTCCACGCTGCCTGCAAGCGATCAGCTTCTGATCGAAACCTGCCGAACTCGGGAGGGGGTTCACCTGTACGCCTACCCCTTTGAAGGCCGCTTTGTGCATGAGGGGCTCGGCTTTCTCTGGGCAACGCGCCTCACGCGCGTGCAGCGAGGAACGATCACTGTGTCGGTGAACGATTACGGATTTGAACTGCTGGCACCGAGGGGCTATCCCATCGATCAGCTGCTGGAGGACCATCTCGACGAGCTCCTCGATGACGCATCCCTGGAAGAGGATCTGGAGCAGGCCCTGAACCTTTCGGAACTGTGCCGACGCCGGTTTCGCAGCATTGCCCAGGTGGCGGGGCTGCTGGTGCAGGGATTCCCGGGCCAGAACAAATCCACCGGCCAACTCCAGATCAGCGGTTCCCTGCTCTGGGAAGTGTTCAGCAAACACGAACCCAACAACCTCCTGCTCCGCCAGGCCAGAGACGAGGTGCTGCAGGAGCAGCTTGAGTTACCTCGACTGCGCTCCGCTTTAAGGCGCATCCGCCAGGGAGACACCCTGCATTGCCCGACACCCAGACCGGGCCCACTCGCCTTCCCCCTACTGGTGGAACGCTTAAACAATCGGATGACCAACGAATCCGTGCAGGAGCGCGTGCAACGAATGATGCGGGAGGCATTGCGCGTGGAAGCTGACTAAGTTCCGCTCATCCAGTTGTTCCTGGCCATGGAGCGAGTGATCGAGGTGTTCCGCCAGTTCCTGCTGCTCGGATGCTCGTCCTTCGGCGGACCGGTAGCCCACCTCGGCTATTTCCGTGAGCGGTTCGTGCAACGGGAGCAGTGGCTCAGCGACGCGGCCTATGCCGACCTCGTGGCCCTTTGCCAGTTTCTGCCTGGCCCTGCCAGTTCCCAGGTTGGGATGGGCATTGGCTTGATGCGCGCGGGGTGGCCCGGCGCCTTGGCAGCATGGATCGGATTCACCTTCCCGTCGGCGATCCTGCTGGTGATTGCGTCGGCTGTGCTGTCAGCCAATCCGGACTGGCTCTTTGGAGGCTGGGTTCAGGGCTTGAAAGTGGCCGCCGTTGCCGTGGTGGCGCAGGCTGTGCTCGGCATGCAGCGCAAACTGGCGCCTGATCGGGGCCGCGCCAGCCTGATGGCGCTGGCAGCGGTGTTGGTGCTGTTGGTCCCCCTGGCCTGGGTGCAGCTTCTCGCCTTGCTGATCGGCGCGGTCACAGGGCTGACCCTGTTAACTCCACCCGACGATCGCGCCTTGGGCCATGAACTACTCAAGGTGCCCGTGCGCCGAAGCGTGTCCATTCTTCTGCTACTGGTGCTGGTTGGCCTGCTGATGGCCCTGCCCTGGCTCACAGCGGAAGCCCGACCGGTAGCGATCCAGCAAGTGGCTGGGTTTCTTCAAGCCGGATCTCTGGTGTTCGGTGGAGGGCATGTCGTGCTTCCTCTGCTCGAACAGTCTCTGGTTCCCCCTGGGTGGATCAGCCTTGATCAGTTTCTCGCCGGCTATGGAGCCGCTCAGGCTGTTCCTGGACCCATGTTCAGCTTTGCCGCCTTCCTCGGTTTTGATCTGCGCGGCGGGTTGCAGGGCCTCGGCGGCGCGCTCCTGGCGCTGATGGCCCTGTTTCTTCCAGCTTTTCTGCTGATCGGCGGCGTTCTGCCGTTCTGGAGCGACCTCGGCAAATTGCAAGCGATGCGACGCGCCTTGAAGGGCATCAATGCTGCAGTTGTGGGTGTGTTGCTGGCAGCTCTGTTTCAGCCGGTCTGGCTGGCCGGCATCAAGAGCAGTGCCGATTTCAGTTTGGCGTTGGTGGCCTTTCTGCTTCTGGTCGGTTGGAAGCAACCGGCCTGGCGGGTCGTTTTGGTCTGCGGCCTGGTTGGAGGCGTCGCCCTGTCGTCATGACCGATCCACCGACCCTCTTTCTTGTCGTCCTTGGAGGACGCACGGCGACGTGCCACGTGGAACTTCACGATGTGCGCTGGGTGGTGGGGTCCTGCATCGAAGACACGATTCCAGCGTTGAGGCGCGAATGGTTCGGTTTGCAAAAAGGACTGCATGTGGACAGCTACAAAGCCATCACCCAGGTGGATGGCTTCGCGATCCATCTGATGCCATCAGCCGTTGCCCTTGCAGAGCCCTCCGAGTGTGATGAGCCCGGTCCAGTGGATCGCTTGTGGTTCGTGAATCTCGGTGGCTACGTGCGGGAGTCGCTTCAGGAGCAGCATCAGTTCGGCCTTGTGGTTGCCAGCACTCAGCAGGCCGCGAAGGCCCGGGCCAAAGCCCGCTGGTTAAAGGGCTCACTGCAGCGTCACAAGGATGATCTGCATGGGATCGACTCAGTTGGCGACATCGATGACTGCTTGCCGATTGACGGCCTCGACGGTTGGCGCATCACATTGCGGAAACAGTCCTCTGCTCTGGAGATGGATCTGAGTCCCGATTGGTTCGGTTACTGGCGCATTGATGGCCGAACACTGAAACCAAGACCGGACGCATTGGCTTAAGTCAGCTTTGAACAAACTGCCACCAAGCGTGAACACGCTCAGGACTTCCATACCAATGCGAACCGAAGAGACCGCCATGGGCGGTGTCAGCGAGAACGTGATGACGGGCATCCTTCAAGAGAGCTGACGAAACGGGCACAAGACCATCCCCTGACACCGTCGCTTCGCCAGTGATGCTCCTGTAGCTGCCAGCAGCGCTGCGCCGACTGAACGCGGATGCCATGGCAGCACTGAGATCGAGCTCGCCGGCAACAGCCACATAATCCACGTTCGGATGATGGCAACCCGGATAGCGGCGATCCACCATGGCGCGCAGGGGGGTGGCTCGGATGGCCTGATGGGGACTGCCGAGTGTGACCAGACGGTCGCAGCGATCAGAACCGCTGTAACGACGACCCTGGAACTCCTCATCACTGAGATAAAGACGCAGCATCACCCCCCCGGAGCTGTGGCCGACCAAGGTGACCGTCCCGCTTGATGAGAGGGTCTGCTGCTGCTCCACCGCAGCTGCCACACGATCGAGCACGCGCCGCCAGCCGAATCCCCAGCTGGTGAGCAACCAGTCGAGGCGGCTGACTGGAACGACCACCACATCCGCCACACCGGATTGCCTGATGGCTTGGGCCATTGGCTGATACGCCTCCTCGGTAATCAGAAATCCACCAAGGATCACCACTGGCTGATGGGGGTCAACGGGTCGCATCACTCCAGAGCAGGGCAGACAGCGCCATCATCAGAGCAGATGATCAAGGCGCCATGGCACCGGAGAGGGTCGCCGATTACCCCAGGCCACCACGTCTGGAGCCCAGCGACGATCACGTTCTGGTCAAAGTCGGCGGTGAGCTGCTCTTCGATGGCAAGGGCTGCCAGCGCGTGCTCGAGACCTATCACCCTCCCACTTATTACCTGCCGCCGACGGGGATCGCTATGGCTTTGCTCAGCCCGGCAGCGGGACGAAGTTTTTGCGAATGGAAAGGGGTGGCGGAGTACTTCGATGTGGTGACATCACGGGGCAGGATTCATCGCGCTGTGTGGCGGTATCCATCACCCACCCCATCGTTTCAAGCCATCGCTGGGTGGTTTGCGCTGTATCCAGGGTTGATGCAGGGATGCTGGGTCAATGACGAACCTGTGATCCCCCAGCCAGGAGGTTTCTACGGTGGGTGGATTACATCAGCTGTTGAGGGGCCATTCAAAGGGGATCCGATGCATCCGGAGCTGATCTGAACCGATGGAGACACTGATCCGCTTACTCAAAGACCATCCCAAAGACCCGGCCATCGCAGGGTTAATCAAGGACGCCGAAGCCGGGTCTGATGTTGACCTCAATCAACAGAGCCAACAGCTCAGCGGGGTGTGGGACTTGCGCTGGAGCAGCGCCAGCCAACCCTGGCTGAAACAGGCGGCATGGTTGGACAATCTGCAGATCTTGGACCCAGAACGCAGCCGAGGCATGAATGTGCTGAGACTCAATGGCCCCCTCGGACGTTTGGCGGCGATCACAGTGGAGGCAGAGCTATCGATCGCTAGTGCCACCAGGGTTTCAGTCTGCTTTCGCAAAGGAGGCTGGGTCGGGCCTGGGTTGCCAGGAGGAGGCCGCTTGGCGTTGATGAAAACAGTGACTCAATCGTTTCCAGCCTGGCTTGAGATCACAGCGCTGGATGAAACGCTGCGAATTTGCAGAGGGAATGCAGGCACAATCTTTGCCCTGTTGCGACGGAATGACCTGAGCATTGAATCATTTTTTTTCAGTCGATTGAATCAACATCAACGACTGAGTAGACGCCATGAGGCCTTTTGATGCCAGTGACAAACAAAACAGTTTTCTGTTAACTTCACAGCCAATTTCAAAGTTATTCCCTTCATGAAGCGCCTGATCTGGCTCGCAGCATTGGCCCCCTTCATGCTCACCCCTTCTGCCTTGGCTCAGAAGGAAATCCCCAAGGCTCCAGGTCATGACCAATGTCCCCTGGGTTACGTGAACACTCTGGGCAGCACCTGCGTGTCACCGGTGTACTACGAAGTGGCTCCCACCAACGGCAAAGCTTGCCGGTCGGGCTGGATGAACATCGGTGCTGGCTACTGCAAGAAGAAGACCCTCGGAATCTTCTGAGCTGTCCATGCCTTTCGCTGTTGCCCTGGCCATGTTGCGCCAGCGTGATCGCTGGCTGCTGCAACTCCGCGATGACATCGATGGCATCGCTGCACCGGGTTGCTGGGGACTCTTCGGCGGCCATCTGGAACAAGGAGAATCCCCAGAGACGGCTCTGCGCCGGGAGCTGGAGGAGGAGATCGGCTGGTGCCCCGTCAACCTCCGGCTTTGGTTCAACCACTGCACCGCCATCCGCACAGCCCACGTGTTCGTTGGTGAGCTCCAGAAAGACCTGCACCAGCTTGAACTGAATGAAGGCCAAGACATGGTTCTGGCCACTGCGGCAGAACTAAGATCTGGCCGAATTCTCAGCCCGAAGCTGAAACAAACCCGTCCGCTGGCGCCAACGCTGACTCTCTTGACAGTCAAGCTCGACGCGATCGATCACAGCGACTGAATCACGATCACGAGCAGCAATGCGATCGCTGCGACGACCAACCAGAAAGCAAGCCCCTTCCTGCGAGAGGGAACCGCAGGTCTGCGCATCCCTCCCACGCGTTGATCTGCAGGCGTTCCGCAATGGGAACAAACAAGACGACCACCGAGAGAACGATCGGCGCGGAAACTGGTGGATCCGCATCGGCTGCAGCGGCTGGTCATCGAGATCCCATCGGCTCAGCCGCCACAATCACCCCATGGACCTTCCGCACGCAAGCCGGCAAGACCCACCTTGGCTGGAGCTCCAAGCCATCGAGGCTTGGGCTGGTGGTCAACGCATTGTCGAAGACTTGTCTCTGCGTCTCTGGATTGGCGAATCCACAGCGATTCTCGGACCGAACGGTGCCGGCAAAAGCACCCTCGTGAAGCTCATCAGCCGTTGCCTTCATCCCGTGGTTCAACCGCAGTCCCACCTGCGGCTCTTCGGAGAGGAACACATCAATCTCTGGTCCCTACGTGAGCGTCTGGGAGTGTTGGATACGGAACTGCAGCAGCGCATCCCCAACGCAATGCCCTGCCATGAGCTGATGCTCTCCGCCTTCTTTGGAGCCATCGGTCTCAGACGCGGACTTCATCCCACCGCTGAGCAAATTCAACAATCCGCTGACGTGTTGGAGCAATTCAACCTGTCAGATCTGGACAACTGCCGATTCGGGAGCCTGTCCGATGGCCAGAAACGCAGAGTGCTGATTGCCAGAGCCATGGTGCATCAACCGCAGGTGTTGGTCCTCGATGAACCAACCAATGCCCTCGACCTGCGGGCTCGGCACGGGTTGCTGGCTCAGCTCAGACAGCTCTGCCGCATGGGAACCACGGTGATCGTGATCACCCACCAGATCGATTCGATCATTCCCGAGATCACCCGAGTGGTGGGAATGCGCCAAGGAGGTGTCGTTGTGGATGGTGCACCCGTCGAGGTGCTCAACGACCGCGTGCTGTCAGATCTGTTCCAGACGCCCTTGAAGGTTTTGGAAGCCGGTGGTTACCGTCAGGTGCTGCCGGCATGACCCTTGCGACAGAGTGCGAAGAGGTGATGAAACGCCTAGTGCCCCTAGCGCTTTATGGCCTCCTGAGCGTGTTGAACACCAGCGCGGCTCACTCAGAGATGGCCGCAGGAACCCCTGCGTCTGCACCTGTGGCGCCCTACCTCGAGCAGCTGCTCCAGAGCGCGGGCTGCACAGCAGAGATCGCTCCAGAACGGGCACTGAATCGTCTTCAGGCGGCCGCAGAGCTTGAGGACTGTGTGCAGCGTCAGGGATCGGACCATGAAGCAATCCAGAGATTGATCAGCGAACTCAGCAATGAACTGCTTCAGCTGCGCAACCATCGGCTGAATCGCCTGGATGAAGCCGTCAACAGTCTCGAAGCCACAGCGTTCTCTCCGACAACGCGGTTGAAGGGAGTCACCACGTTCATCGTCGGAGGCAATGCCTTCGCAGGCACCTCCGACACGCTGCGCAACGACATTCGCAGCACCTTTGGAGCATCGGCCTTTGGCTACGACGAGAAGCTGATCCTGCGCACGAGCTTCACGGGCAAGGATCTGCTTAATCTCCGGCTGAGAGCTGGCGATCTCGATTCAGACCAAAACACCTTCGGAGGAGGTGGACCCAGCCAACTCTCGGAATTGGAAGTGGCTTTTCAGCAAGGGCCTTTCCCAGACCGCCTCGGAGTCAATCGCGCCTGGTATCAGTTCCCAGTGGGTGAGGACTGGACGTTCACCGTCGGTAGCCGTGTGAACCAGAGCGTGATGCTGGCGATGTGGCCCAGTGTCTACCCAGACGACACGGTGCTGGATCTGTTCACCCAGGCAGGAGCTTCAGGGGCTTACAGCAGCAATCTCGGCGCCGGTGGTGGTGTGATGTGGGAACGAGGACCGCTGAGCTTCAGCCTTAACTACATCGCCGGAAACGGCGAGAACGGTTTTTCCGGGTCGGGAATGATCGGGGTGGACGCAGGCAGCAGTGCCACCGCGCAGGTGGGCTGGGCCACGGACACCTGGGGAATCGCCGCAGCGCTGGCGACCATCCAGAACGGTTTCAACATCATTGATTACGCCAGTCCTTTCACCCTGCGCAGCTTCAACCAACCCGGCATCACCACAGGCACGGCCTTGAGCGGGTACTGGCAACCCCCCGATGATGGATGGGTCCCATCGGTCAGCGCCGGGTGGGGGTGGAACAGCACGCGCTATCGCAAAACGGTGAAGAGCGATGGGCTGGTGTCGATCTCCCAGTCATGGACGGTGGCTTTGCAGTGGAGCGATTGGCTGTTTGAAGACACATCCATGGGGCTGGCCGTCGGCCAACCGATCTTTGCGACGGCTCTGAAGGGAGGGGCGACTCCCGACGACGCCGGTTTCGCCATGGAGGGCTGGATGATGGTTCAGGTTTCAGACGCGATCAGCGTCACGCCCGCGCTCTTCTACCTCAGCCGCCCCCTGGGAGCAGATACGCCCCAAGGCACATCCCTGAGTCAGCTTGGCGCCTTGCTGAAAACAACCCTGAGATTCTGATCTGTGGCGCCCGGTGTCATAACCTCGCCTCGCGCGAGACGTGACGTTTTGAACAGCAACGCCAGAATCGATGCTCTCCAGCTGATGCTGACCGATCTGCGCACGCGCAATGAACCGATCCGGCATAAGGCAGCATTCCGCGGATGCCAGCCTGAGTTCCAAGCGCTGGTCACGCAACTGATTGAACAATTGGAAGGGGAATTACTGGAGGAGAAGCATCGCTTTCGAGCTTCTCAGCGCGACTGATTGCGATAGGCGGTGGGTGCAATCACGAGAAAGAGAAACCACCAGCACCCCACGACCAAGGCCACAGGGCCTGTGACCCAGAGCCGGTGAAGCACCAACCAACTGCCACCCACCACGAGCAGGCCGGTGAGAACGATCGTCCATGGCTGACACCACCATGGCTTGTGCGACCACAGATCGGTGTCAGTCGACTCAGTCATCGCAGAGACTCAATCTGGCCACTCTGATGCAGCTGATGGAGGGCGGTGTAGTCGCCGAAGTAGTCCCCATCAACAAAAATCTGGGGAAACACCTGCAGCCCACTGCGCCTCCAGCAGGCCTCAAATATGCTGTCGGACTCGACGGAGATGAGGCGATGGGGAACCGCATGCCGTTCGAGAAGCTGGCGTGCGCGATGGCACCAGGGACACCCTGGGAGAACGGCCAGCTCGACCCGTTCATTGCTGGTTGTTGGTGAGCTCTGACCTGGCAATTCACTCAGTCCGACCATCAACTGCACGCCCCTGTGCACGATGGTTCCTGGCTCGAGATGTCCACCCCAAACCTGGCATGCTCCGTCCGAGAGGCTGAGATGGAGGTGAACTCCCTGCGGAGACACCGTGCCGTTCAAAGTGATCACTTCCAGGATGCCTTGCATCCTGGTGGGATTGGGTTGCCCCGGGCACTGAAAACAAGCGGCTGAAAGATCGCCAACAACTCCCAGAACGAAACCGCTGAGCTGATGATCGGATGCAAGTTGATGAAGGGACTGGTGAAGATCCTGACCGGGTTCCAGCTTGAGGGTCAGAGTCTCCATGCAATCCCTGAGAGAGCCGCAACAGAATAAAGCAAGCCAACCGAAGCGTATTGCGGTACGATTACGTTACGCAAGTGAAACATCCACGTGTCATTCCTGCAGACCTTGCTCCATGAGCTGCAAGTACAGCTGCGTTCAGAGCATCAGGAGATCACCGCCGGGCAGGTCGCTGAAGCCGCTGAATCGGAACGGGTCAATGTCACCCTTCCCGCTGGTGTGATGAATCGACTCAAGCAGCAGGCACTGGCAGAAGGCAGAAGCTGCAGCAGCCTCGCCACTTTTCTGATTGAGGAGGGCCTACGCAGGCATGGCCCCTTGCAATAAAGGCGGCACTGGACCGGTCTCGGTTACTGCAAAAGAGAGTCTGTGATCTTTTTGACCTCTCCCTTGCGCTGCATATCGAGCAACACCACATCAATCGGAGTCCGCAACGGACTGTCCATCGGCAGAACAAAACCGTAGGTCTGATTGGCCAGGCTGAATGGCGCAATCTTGTAGGGCGCCTCGGGATTTTGCTGAAGGTAATAACGCAAAGGCGCACCATCGAAAAGAACCCCATCAACGGTTCCCTTGCCCAGCAGCGCAATGGCCTCGTTCAGAGTTGAGGCAGACTTCGCGCGAGCGCCATAGATCTTCGCCCAGGTTTGGCTGGTCGTGCCATTCACAACGGCAACAGTCTTGCCCCGTAGATCCGAGCTTTCGCGAATCGCTGTGGGGTCAAGCCGAGAGAGCGAAACGGTAAAGGCTGAGGCCAGGCCCGCCGTGATCGACGAGAGCGCCAGAAGCGACATCACCATCCAAACGCCCGCAATGGTTCGACCGGTTTTAGAAAGCGGAGCCCGATCGCCGTAGCCCACGGTGGTGAGCGTGACCAGGGCAAACCACATGCCATTGCCCACACCCTTGAGGTAATGACGCGGGAACTGAGCGGCATTCCGCCGGCGTTCCGCCAGCCAAATCAGATTTCCAACCAGAAACAACAGCAGCATCAATCCCCCGGCTGAGGACAAGGCCGCCCAACCAAAAAAGGGACGAAGCCGAGCCAGAAGACTCGGAGCTCGCAAGGGCAGCAGCAGATCTTCCGTTCCGTGGAAATAAGGCTGGGTGAAGTCGATCTTGGGGTTGGCCAAACGTCCGGGGGTGATGCTGATCGGCCCAATGGCCAGATCCACCTTTCCATTCACCACGGCATCGATATTGGCTTCCGTCGTTGGAAACTGGATCAGCTCGTAGGGGCGGTTCAAACGATCCGCCGTCTCATCCCAGATCTGAAGACTGATCCCCTCCAGGGCGATGCCATCCTTCATTACGAAGGGAGGAGAACCACTCACTCCCACGCGAAGCGTTTGGGCCAGAGCATCACCAGGCCAAACAAGCGCCGTCAGCCCTGCCAAAAGGAATGCAACCTTCACTTTCACCGCCTCAACCGTTGCGCTCAAGCCGTCTCACGATGAAGCCCATAGCAACCAGCGAACCGAGCAAAGCCAGAAGCAAGGCAAGTGTCATAGAGACTCTGGAAACCGTGGAACCCTGAGGTTGCCATCTTCAGCTCCGAGAATCCACTCAGCAACCTCCATCCGCAAGGCATACGCACATTCGAAACGTTCTTGCCGCTCGAGGGACATCAGCCGACGCTGGAGCCAGTACAGGGTTTCTCCTGCAGGAGCAAGGGGTTGGGAAGCACTCGCCATTCAACCGACCCACAATGCGTTGAGAATGGACGATCGGGAGGCTCATTGGCTGCCATCGACGCTACAGAAGCAGACTCAGCGATTCCTGCGGGCGGCTGCATCTGGCGTTGGCGGGATGAGCAACTGGTGCTTCTGCCAGATCGAGGGATCTGGAGAGAGGCGAGCCGAGACCTTCTGGTCGCTGATCTCCACCTTGGCAAGGCAGAGGTGTTTCAGGCCTTTGGGATACCCGTGCCGAGTGATGAAGATCGCGGAACACTGGGGCGTCTTGAGGAAATCTGCACCAGCTGCAGCCCCGAGAGGATCATCATCCTGGGCGATCTGATCCACGGTCGCCAGGGGCTCACCCCTCGATTGATGAGCGACCTGGCCACGTTGTCTGAACGGCTTGAAACTCAGATTCTCCTGGTTGGAGGCAATCACGACAGGGATCTTCGAATGACGATGCTTCCTCGACAATCGTCCTTCCGTCTGGGCAGTCTCTGGCTAAGCCACGAGCCGGAAAACGGCCCAGCCACGGCAGACCTGCTCAATATTTGCGGCCATATTCATCCAACGGCAACCCTGCGCCAAGGTGCTGATCGCCTGCGACTTCCTTGTTTCGCCTACGACGAACACGAGCAGCGAATGCTGATTCCTGCCTTCGGAGAGTTGACGGGAGGGCATGACTGCGGTCACCGTTACCGCAAATGGCTGGTGGCGGAGGGCGCCATCGTTCCTTGGCTTACTCCCGAACCCCAACCAAGAAAGCGACGGCAAGCCCGGTGAAACGGAACATTGCGCCCGCAACCGGCAAGGGACGTCGGAGACGTCAGCAACGACGGAAGAGGCTTAGCGGTCGCAAACGATGGCTGATTCTCGGATTCCCAGTCGCCGTCTTCGCAGGTTTGCTGGCGCTTGCACCAGGGACGCCCGATCCAGGCCTCTCACCACGCACCGACCAAGAGCTCGAAGGAGACGCACTTGGCCCCTTCAGGTATCAACCTGATGATGAGGTGTATGCCCTTGATTTCGACCCACGCAAAGTCAGGCTTGGTCTGCTCGAGGGCTGGGATCGCGAGCAGGATGCCTTTGAGGACTCAGCCGCGTTGGCTTACGTGTCCGGGCCGATGTATGAGCGACACATCGATAGCGGTGGGCAAGAGATCACCGTTCCTTTGGGGGATCTGAAATTCGGTCAACGCATCTGGCGGGGACGAAACCGCACAGCGTCTCGGCAGAGGGCCTTCGTTGGAATCCGTGACGACGGACGCGTGGACTTTGGCTACGGGGAACTCACCCCTGAACGTGAGCAGACCTACGACATGTTCATCGGTGGGCTGCACAGCGTTTACAACGATCTTGAACAGCCCCCTGACAGCTACAAAGGTGCTTACAGCATCAGCATGGGGCAAAGAATCCGTTACTACCTGCCTCGGATCAGGATGATCTTCGGCCTGCGCAGTGACGGACGGCTGGAAATGCTGATGAGCAAGGACGGCCTCACATTGGAACAAACCAGAGAACTCGCACGGCGCCGGGGCTTGGTTGCGGCCTACATGCCCGACCATGCCTCCAAGAGTCGTCTGATCATTCCTGGGGTGAAGGGATTCACGGAAGAAGATGCCAACTGGATTAGCGGCGGAGCAACCAGTTTTGTGCACGTCCCCTACCTGCTGCGGCTGAGTGAGCGACGCAATCAGCTGCAGGGAGGACTGGTCGCCAACCTCTCAGAGCGTCTGCAGTCACAGGCGTCCTGCAATGGCCCTGCCGATTGTGTTCAGATGGCTGGAACGCGCTTGGCTGATCGAGCGCTGGCTGGTCTCAACCGGGTGATGGAACAGGGGGTCGAACCCATCGCCCGGATGATCTGGGCGCCGAAACCGTCGTCCCGCGAGTCCGATACAGCACAACCGACGACGCCGGGGATCAGGAACCGTTCTCCACTTCCGGAGCCGCCGATTACCGCTGATCCCTTGGTGCTGCTCGAACAGCCCCTTGGGGACGATTTGGAAGCACCGCTGGAGCCGTCGCTTCCACCGATTGAGACCGATCTACCTCCAGACCTCCCCCCACCGGAAGTGATCGAGCCTCGCTTGAGGGAGGAGACTCAAGGGTCGCCTGCTGAAAACGACCTAACAGACGTTGTCACCGCCGATGCTGATGACAACGCCCAAAATCCTGCTGATGGGATGGTGGGAGCACCACCGCCTCCGCTTCTTCCCCCTCCTCTGCCCTGAAATCAGCGACGGAAAATGCCGTTGCAATCACCGCGTGGTGGCTTGGAGAAACACACATTGTCTGGCGACCAGTAGCCGACCGCAGGGAAACGCAGACCCTGGCGACGCGCTTCCGCATTCACAGCCTCCACGCCTCGGGCAGTGATCAGGACATGACCGGGGCCCTCGACCTGATCGAGGAACTTTTGTTCCGGCATCTCCTTCATCGCAGAGGCCACAGTCGCCGTTGCGGCCAAAGAGGCGAACCCAGTGATTAACAGGGAAGGAAACAAGCGCTTGAACATGGCTGAATGGCTGAAGTTCAGTTGGTGGTTACGACCACAGGAGTGCCGACATCCACCTGCTTGAAGAGGGTGACGACGTCCTTATTAAGCATGCGGATGCATCCCAGGCTGACGGCGGCACGAAGCTTGACCCAATTCGGCCAGGCTGTGCCATGGATCGCGTACTCGCCGGAACCGATCTGGAAGTAAGCCATGTAGCGAACGCCAACTGGATTCTTCGGACCGGGTGCGATGACCTTGCCGCCCTTGTGGTACACGGGAGCTTCCTCTTTGCGCGTGATCGCGTAACTGCCTGCGGGGGTCGGAGATTCCGGAGCACCGATGGCGACAGGGAAGCGTTCCACAACCTTGCCGTTGTCAAACAGCGTGAGGTATCGCTGCTTGAGGCTGATCTCGATGGTTTTTTCAGCCCGAGCCTGCATCGGAGCCAAGCCCACGCACAACAGGGCCAGCCCCGCCGGCAGGGCGATGCGCCAGGAAGGGAAGGGCATGGCTGAAATCGCGTTTGCGCGGCCATTGTGACCTAGATCGGGTCGGGCTAGCGTCTCTCCACTTACCAGACCTTCCCGTGTCCCCCACCTCTGCTCTCCGATCCCTGCTCCGCTGCGGACCCTTGCGGGGTGTAATCGGTGCAGGCCTTGGACTCACGGCACTGCTCACTCCCGGCGCCTACGCAGGGTTCTCGCCCGAAGAGCTGGCTGCATTTGAAGTCACCGAGATGCGGGCCACGGTGACCACCGCTCTGCCTGAAGAGAAAGTGATCGAGGTGATCGATCCCCACGGTCACAAAGAGATCCTGACGGTGGGCATCGACCTCACTTCCCTTGGCCTGAAAGCGGGGGACGAAGTGAGCCTCTCCATTCTCGACGGCCTGGTGGTGGAACTGGAACCAAGTTCCAGCAGTGATTTGAGCTTTAACCGCGAAGACATCATCCTCCCCATGGACATGGGCAGGCTCAAGAAGGGCATGCGCGTGGCTCTGGCCTCGGGGACCGGCCGTGTGATCCGCATCGATGCCAAGGACAACTCCATCGATCTACTGGGTCCTCTGGGCGGAATCAACAACCTCGATGTGGTCCCCACACCCGGGGTGAACCCTTTTGACCGCCTCAAGGTCGGAGACACCGTTGACTTCCGGCTGATCCAGCCCCTGGCCATCGATGTGCGCAAGCTCCCTGCATCAGAAGCGGCGATACAGGGCTACAAGGTCAACGGTCAGGCGCCGATGGTCAGCACCGTGATCGATGACGGCGCAGCCCTCAAGAGCGAACTGCTTGAAGCCTTCGAACTGGCTCAGCTGAAAGCCACGATTCAACGAATCATTCCCGGACAGAAAGTGCTCGAGGTGAAGGGCGCCCAAGGCCACACCAGCTTGCTGACCAGTGCCATCGATCCCACAGCAGCGGGCCTCAAACCTGGAGATCAGGTCTCCATCGAGCTTCTCCAAGGCCTGGTGGTGGATCTCAGGCCCTCAAGCCAGACCACGCTCAGCTTCCAGCGGGAAGATCGCCGACTCGGCAACGCCTTCGGTCCACTCCCCTCAGGCACTCGGATCGCCATGGCAACCGGAACCGCAGAAGTGGTTCGGCTGTCGCGCACCGATCACAACGTGACCCTGCGCGGTCCCCTCGGAAAGATTCACAAATTGGACATTCGTCCTGAACTCGAAGATGAAGTGTTCGCTGATCTCAAGGTGGGAGACATGGTGGACTTCCGGCTGATCAAGCCGATTGCCATCCGCATCCAGCCCCTCGCCCAGCGCTAGGGCTGGGCGGATGCCAGGGCTCTCACCACATCACCGCGGGTGAGCATGCCAACAGGCCGGCGCTCTTCATCCACCACGATCAATCGCTGCGTTCCTTTCTCGTGGAGCATGGAGGCAGCCTTCGGCAGGGGCAGAGACTGCACACACGAATGGCAATCGCGGCTCATGAGATCAGCCACGGTGTTGCCCAACACCTGGTGAACCTGCTTGTCCCAATTGAGGGGATTGCGTAGATAAATCACGCTGTCGAGAAGCATCACGTACGGCCCAACATCCACCCCGCTCTCGCGCACCATCAGGCTCTGTTCGGTGAGTTCACCCACAAGAGTGCCGTCATCACCCACCACAGGCACGCCACTGATGTGGTGGTCGCTCAACAGAGTCACGGCATCCTTCAAGGGAGTAGCAGGCGTGACTGTCAGCACCGGAGCGGACATCACCTCCCCGACCGTCTGCTGGAGCACCATGGGACCTGATCAACTGCACGCATTCTGAGCCTTGGTCTCTCCCTGGCGATCCTGGGCGGATCGACTCACCCTGTTCCGTGCTGTTCTTGGAGCCCCTTTACTGCTGGCTCTTGCCGCCGACCAGCTCTCCACCGCTTGGGTGCTGCTGCTCTTGGGTGCCTTCAGTGACTGGGCTGATGGCTGGATGGCCCGCAAAGCCGATGGCGGCAGCAGCTGGGGGGCCAGGCTCGATCCCCTGGCAGACAAGCTTCTGATCAGCGCACCATTGATCTGGTTGGCCAGCGAGCAGGTCCTCCCCCTCTGGTCGGTCTGGCTGCTGTTGGCCCGGGAACTGTTGATTTCGGGTTGGCGATCAGGAAGCCAGAGCGGAGCTCCGGCCTCCTGGCTCGGCAAAACAAAAACCACCCTGCAGTTCCTGAGCCTGTTTCTGCTGATTTGGCCTCCGAGCTGGGGGGCCGGTTCAGTCGTCCAGGGGCTTCGTCAGCTGGGCTGGTGCCTGTACTGGCCAGCCTTAGGGCTGGCTCTCTGGTCTGGGCTGGCCTACATCACGCCGCCGAAAGCAGGGCATCGTCGCCGCTGAAATCCGGATTGGGCGTGGGGTTCAGCTGGTAATCCCGTTGAAAACTGTCAGCCATTGAGGTAGCTGCATCAAACCGGGGCATCCATGCCAGTTCGCGCTCCACTCTTGAGACATCGGTCAGGAAGTGACTGAGCCGCAGGGGGAACGCTTTGCGGGCTTTCGGGTCCAGGCCACTGGGGTCGAATGAACGCAGATCAAGATCAGCGCACGCGCGGCCACAGGCCTCGGCGGCGGCAGCAATCAACCCACGGAAGGTGATTCCGCGATGGGATGAGCAGTTGTAGATGCGGTTGCAGGCAGCATCCACTTCAAGGCTGCGGGCCATGGCCTCAGCAAGATCCTCCACATGGCCAACCTGGGTGATCGTGGTTCCGTCCCCCGGAAGCGGGATCGGGCGCTCATGAACGATGCGGTCGAAGAACCAGCGCTCCACCGGGTTGTAGTTGCCGGGGCCGACGATATAGGTGGGCCGGAAACTCGTGAACGGAATCCCCTCACGCATCAGCCAAGCCTCGGTTTCAGCTTTACCGGCATGGCGACTCTTTGGATCCAGGGGACTCTGCTCATCAAGAGGCCAGCTCTCACTACCGGCGTAAACCCCAGCAGAGCTCACGTAAAGGAATCGGTGGGAGGGAGCTCCAGTCCTTTCAATCACCTTTTGGCTGTCAGCAAGAGTCCGTCCGGAGCTGTCGATCACCACCTCGAAGCGGCGGCCACGGAGCTGCTCCAGGGCGGTGTCGTCCTGGCGATCACCAACGCAAGACTCGACACCGGCGGGCAGGGGTTGCCGACCACGGGTGAACAGGGTGAGCTGATGACCCTGCTGCAGAAGGCGGCTCACGAGAGGCTTCCCAACAAAGCGGGTCCCACCCATCAACAGGATTTGCACAGTCAGTCCAGCGGATCGGCAGCCATTGAAGCGCGCTCAACCCAGCCATGCAGGATGGAGGTTGTTCCCTGAGCCGAGCATGCAGATCATTCCCGCCATCGATCTGCTGGGGGGCAGCTGCGTCCGTCTGCACCAAGGTGATTACGACAAGGTCACACGCTTCAATGACGACCCCGTGGCTCAGGCCATGCGCTGGCAGGACCAGGGCGCCGAACGACTGCACCTTGTGGATCTGGATGGAGCCCGCAGTGGGGAACCAGCCAATGACAGCGCCATTCGTGCGATCACTTCAGCACTCACGATCCCCGTGCAACTCGGTGGAGGGGTGCGCACCGCGGAGCGAGCGGAGACGCTGCTCACCTGTGGTCTCGACAGGGTGATCCTCGGCACCGTGGCGCTGGAGCAGCCCCAGCTGGTGATCGATCTGGCCGAGCGCCATCCCGAGCGGGTGGTGGTGGGCATCGACGCTCGCCACGGGAAGGTGGCCACCAAGGGATGGCTGGAGGACAGCAACACCGAAGCCACCACGCTGGCCGCCCGCTTCAGCGCCTCCGCCATCGCAGCGATCATCAGTACTGACATCAGCACCGATGGCACCTTGGAGGGACCGAACCTTCAGGCCCTTCGGGAGATGGCTGAAGCCAGTTCAGTTCCTGTGATCGCCTCTGGAGGCGTGGGATGCATGGCCGATCTTCTGGCCTTGCTGACGTTGGAACCGCTTGGAGTCGAAGCGGTCATCGTTGGTCGTGCGCTTTACGACGGACGGATTGACCTGGGCGAAGCGCTGAGAGCCCTTGCGAGTGACCGGCTTCAGGACCCTCCATCGGACCTGCTTCAGGATTTCGCCTAAGCCATGCGCCCTCCCGGGGAGGGTTTTAAAGTGAAGTCATTCCGACTACAGCTGTGGAGTCTCCGCTCGTGTCACCCCTCATTCAGGATGGAGGCAGACACAGGAGCCTTCAGCAAGCGTTCGAGCAGTGCCGAACACTCGGAATGCGCTTGAGCCGGCAACGCAGGATGGTGCTGGATCTGCTCTGGAGCGAAGGAACCCATCTCAGTGCGAGGGACATTTTCGAAAAACTGAATCAGAGAGGTCGGAGCATTGGCCACACCTCCGTTTATCAGAATCTCGAAGCCCTGCAGAGCGCAGGTGTCATCGAATGTCTCGATCGTGCCAGTGGTCGTCTCTACGGGTACCGCAACGACCCCCACAGCCACATCACCTGCATGGAAAGCGGCGCGATTGAAGATCTCGACGTTGAACTCCCCCCGGCCTTACTCCAGGACATTGAACAACGCACCGGTTATCAGGATCGAGTCCTACACCCTTCAGCTCAGTGGTCGTCGTGCAGAGACCACTGGAGGATCCTGAAGAGGACCGTTACCTTGACGCCTGTAGGTAGCAGAGCTGAGCACCGTGAACGTTCAGGCCAGGGAGATTCTCCTTTTCGCTCCCGACCTTCTCGGTGAAAGTCTCGCGGCTGAACTCTCCACCGCTGAGCGTCCTCTCAGCATTCGGCGCAGCAGTGAGGCGTTGGTGGGTCACCCCGACCTGGTGATCTGGGCACTCCCGGGACGCAGCCAGTCACTCCTTCTCGATCGGGAGATTCTCCAGCTCCAGCAACGCTGGACTCCCTCTCCGATCCTGCTCGTTCTCCCCTCGGATTTCAGCCGTGATCCCCGAGAGCTTTTGGCTTTGAACTGTGAGGGGGTTGTTCAGGATCCCAATCTTGAAGGATTGCGTTCCGCCATCCATCGCCTCTTGCAGGGGGGACGGGTGCTCGAGATCGAATCCTGCGCATCGGCGGCTGACCATCCAGTCCAGCCTGTCGGCGCTGCCAGTTGGCTTCTGCTGAGCGGTTTGCAGCAGATCAGTGCAGATCTGCAGGTCATTGAAGCGCTCTTGAATCCGCCACCCGAGCAATCGCTTCTGCGTTTGCTGCTGGAAGGACGCCGGCGGGAGCTGCTGAGTGCACGCAATCTTCTGCTGTGGCTCTGGGGGCCTCTGCAGGTGGGTCTTGATGATGCCGTTGCCCTCTCGCAGCCGAAGGAAAGCATCAGTCTCAGCATCAGGGATCGCAACACGGAGGCGGTGTGGGAGGCCATCCAAGAGCGTCTTCAAACTGCCGTAAGCGGAGGTCTGGGCAATGGCACCGGCCAGTTGCTCGCCATCGAGGGATTGCATCCGGAGCGTCGCCGCGATCTGCTTCTGGCCCTTCTCCAACAACTGCACACCGTGCTGCTGCGCCTCCGGCAAGAAGCCCCCGGAGCCCCCTTAAGCCAGCAAGACCTGAGGAAGCGATGGAACGCCCTGCAACCGGAGGTTCGCCAGCAAGCGCTACGCAGTGTGGCGGGCAGCTACGTGCGCTTGCCTCTCGGCGAAGCCATGCAGCCGGTTGCGGACGAGCTGCTGAAGCGGACCGATCTGTTGCGAGGCGATGAGGAACTTCCAGACCCCATGACCATGCTTGCGGCGTTGGTGCAGGACCAACCCGTTCTTGTGGACGGACAGCTGCTTCCCTCCGACGATCCCAGAGCCTTGCTCCAGCTCGAGACGCTCATCAGCAACTGGCTGGTGCGCACAGCGGAGCTGATCGGCGGCGAGTTACTGGGCGTCTGCGGCGAGTGGCCTGAACTGCGTCGTTATCTGCTGGATCACGCGTTGATTTCCACCCGTGAACTGGAGAGGCTGCGCAACCAGCTCAACAGTCAGTCCCGTTGGCAGGAGTGGATTGAACGTCCGATCCGCCTGTACGAGAGTCGCAGACTGCTGTACAGACTGCACTCGGGCCAGATCGAGCCTCTGCTGCTGACGGAACCGAGGGATGAAGAACTGAAACAGCTGCAGTGGTGGCAACAGCAGGTCGCCCTTCTGGTCGAAGCCCGCGATGCCATCGCCCCCCAGGTGCAGAGTCTGGTGAAACGGTTCGGTGATCTGATGGTGGTGGTTCTCACCCAGGTTGTCGGTCGCGCGATTGGCCTCATCGGCCGGGGCATTGCCCAGGGAATGGGGCGCAGTCTCGGGCGCAGCTGAGCGCCGAGCGAAGAGAGCGGCAAGAAGGGTTCAGAATGCGTTGTCTTTCCTGCTGAACCATGGCTGGGTTCCTGCTTCGCTCCCTTTCGATGGTTCTTGCTTTGGTTCTGATGGCACTCCCTGGACAAGCCGCCAGGGAGACCGACAGCTACGACGGGAACATCTTCGCTCTGTATGCAGGCAACGGATCTCTGGTTCCGCCCGCCACAACCCTGGCCGAGTCGCAAGCCGCAGGCCGCACCAGCGTTTTGGTTTATTACCTCGACGACAGCAGCACCAGCAAAGTGTTCTCCTCATCCGTGTCGGAACTCCAGCGCGTCTGGGGCAACAGCGTTGACCTACTTCCCCTCACCACCGATGCCCTGCAGAATCGCGGTGATCAGGGTCAGAACGACCCTGCCCACTACTGGAAAGGAGTTGTTCCTCAAGTGGTGGTGCTCGACGGCAGTGGTTCCGTGATTCTTGATTCAGAGGGACAGGTCCCTCTCGAAGAAATCAATGCGGCGATCAGTGCTGCGACCGGAATCCCCGCCCCCACAGGCGGAAGTACAAGTCTGAGTTTCAACGAGCTCAACACTGAGGTGATCTCCCGCTGAGCACCCGGCTCAGACGCCTTACGCTGCGCGCCATTACTACCGGTCCAGGACCGGCGATTCCATGGATTGTCTCCTGCTGATTCTCTTGCTGCTGGGGCTGGCAATCGCCTGGATCGAAGCGCGGCATCGACTCCGACCCGCTTCCCCTCTGGTGCTGTGTCAGAGCGACTGGTCCATCAACCAGACGGGAGCATCTCTGGTCATGGATGGCTGGGTGGAGATCAGCAACCCCCACACGCGCATGGAGGTGATGGTTCCAGAACTTGAGGTCAACCCCACCCTGATCGGCAGCGCCGATCTGCGCGACGTCGTGACCTCCACCCGGATCACACCGCAGCACCCCGATGAGGACACACGGGCTGATGGCTACTGGCCCGCGTACATCGTGAAGGGTCAGAAGAGCACCAGGGTCCACGTGGAGATCACGCTGACGGGTGACGCACCCACACCGGTTGGCGAGAGGGTGGACACGGTCTGGGTGGACGTGCAGTGGGTGAACTACGGACCCTTCGGACGCTTGAGCCGTCGCCAGGGAGTGGTCGTGCCCCTGCGCCGACCAGCGGTGATGGCAGCCAGTCAGGCTGATTTCCGATCGGGCGAAGGATGCTCGGTGCTGCCGTTGAAGACCCACCTGCTCGGACCTCTCGATGACTGCATCGAGGTGTTGCGTCACTACGCCGGCGACCTACTTCAGAAGGGCGACATCCTCACGATCGGTGAAACACCAGTGGCGGTGATCCAGGGGCGTTATGCCCATCCCTCCACGATCAGTCCGGGATGGCTGGCCCGGCTGCTCTGTCGTGTGTTTCACCCCACCAGCAGCCTGGCCACCGCCTGCGGTCTGCAGACCCTGATCGACCAGGTGGGACCCACCCGGGTGTTGCTGGCCTGGTTGGTCGGCTCCCTGCTCAAACCATTGGGACAGCGGGGCTGGTTCTATCGCCTGGCCGGAGAACAAGCCCGCCTGATTGACGACATCACCGGAACGACACCTCCCTATGACCAAACGATCGTTCTGGGGCCCCAGGACCCTGAACGCCTGTGTGATGAAGCAGCAGCAGCCCTTGGCGTTTCGGTGGCCATCGTGGATGTGAATGACCTCGGACGCGTCAAGGTGCTTGCCTCGAGCCGGGGATGTGATGAGGAACTGCTGCACCGCGCACTCAAACCGAATCCTGCTGGTAACGCCAACGAGCGCACACCTCTGGTGTTGGTGCGCCCTGCATGAGCACGAAGTGAGAACGGCGGCGATACATTTGGGAGAGGCAGGAGGCCTGCGGTGGGACAGTCAGCGGGATTCCGGCTTCGGATCGAACCACTGAAGGCGGGTCACATCGCCAGCAATCCCCACAACGGAGAGTGCAACGACGGCCTGCCGGACACCACGCTTCAAACCTTGCTGGTGCAGAACTGGGTCAGCGGTTTGGGTGGTCTGATCCGCTCACCGCTAACAACACGCACCAACCGGGTGCTCTCGCTGCTCGAAACAGCCTCCACCCATCAAGACCGGCTGTTGGCGCTGGCACTGCTTCGCCCCGGCAATCGCCGTTCAACCTGTTGGCATCTGGATCTTCTCCAGTTCCAGAGCCCTGAGCGTTTCAGCCACGCGCAGGCACTGCGACTCCTCATTCAGGAATCCATGAAGGATCCTGTGGCGCAGTCGCCCAGCTGGCTGGTGCGATGTGACCCATTGGATCGCGTGACGCTGGATGTGTTGCGCGAATCTGGTTTTCAGCCTCTGCTGCAACGCCGCATCTGGACGGCCCCGCAGAAACAACCATTGGCTCTCGAGGAACAAACACCGGGCTTACCCGACGAGGTTCGGTGGAGTGCGGTCTCGCGGAGCAATGTGAAGCCGTTGTTGTCGCTGGAGCAGAGCAGCATCAGTCCCCAGCACCGCCAGATCATTGACAGGCACTGGAGTGACCTGCTGGATCGCCGGCAAGGATCGCTGGTCCTGATGGCGGGAGTTGATCAGGAGCCGGTGGCCATCGCCGGGCTCCTCAACCGACCCTGGGGGCTGGATGCGTCCCGTTTCGAATTCGTGCGTGGGCCCGCCTGGGATGCACGGATCAGCTCGGCTTTCACTGACATCGTCCACCGGTGGGTGGTGCGAGGCCGAACCCCAGAGCTTCTCGTGAATGAAGACGATCACAGGATGCAGAACCAGCTGGAAAGCCTTGGCTGGACATCCGAGAAATCGGAGCTACTCCTGGGGCGGAGCCTCTGGAGACGGGTGAGTCAGAGAGAGCAGGGAGGCCTCCGCTCTTTGGAAACCATGCTCGGCCATCTGCAGCCGCAGCATCCGCCGCTGCCCACCCCAACCCTGGCACCGAGGCGTTGAATCCCAGGCCCGCTCCCCGCTCCATGCTCAGTCTCGACGTCGGCCGGCGCCGCATCGGACTCGCCGGTTGCGATGCTCTGGGCCTGACGGTGTCCCCCCTTCCGGCTTTGCACCGTGGCGCCCATGCGCAGAATCTCCATCACCTACGCACCCTTTGCCATCAGCGCAACGTGCAAGGACTGGTGGTGGGCGTCCCCCTGGATGATCAAGGACAGCTCACAGACCAGGCACACCACTGCCGTCGCTATGGACGACGGGTCGCCCGAGATCTTGACCTTCCTCTCGCCTTTGTGAATGAACACAGCAGCAGCTGGGCTGCGGCTGAACGGCACGGTCTGCAGGGAGATCGCAGCGGTCGCCTCGACAGTGCCGCCGCCGCACTGCTTCTGGAACAGTGGTTAGCCGAGGGCCCGGATGTGGAACCGGTCAACGCGGCGCCCGATGAACGTGGCGGGAATGAGGCTGATGAAGGATCCTGTTCACATCCATCCTCGACCCCATGAGTTCAAGCGGCCCGTCGTCCAGCGGTGAAGTCCCCACCGTCCTTGTCAAAGACAGCGAGGGACGCGACCTGCTCTGTTTCCTGGAGCAGCTCATCCCTCTGGATGGTCAGGACTTTGCCCTGCTCACACCAGTGGACACGCCCGTGTGCCTGTTCAAGCTCCGCGATGGCGAAGATCCCCAGCTGATCGACAGCATTGCGAGCAGCGAGCCGATCCTGTCGGTTGCTGATGTGGTGCTGCAGGAACATGACCTCACCCTGGTGCGTTCGGCCGTCACCCTCACCGTGAACGGTGAACTGGATGAACCCGAACCAGAAGATGCAGACGACGAGGAGGGTGACGACGAGTCCGAGACCTATGAACTCCTGGTGAGTTTTCTCGTTGAGGAGCAGGAATACGGGCTCTACATCCCCCTTGATCCTTTTTTCGTCGTGGCGCGCATGGACGATGGCTGTGCCGTTCTCGTTGAAGGAGAGGACTTCGACAGGATCCAGCCCAGAATCGAGGCTGAACTCGACGAGCGTGATCTACCGGAGTGATGCAGCGTCACTGGTTGCGGCCCGACTGGGACCCTGGTCTCACCCTGGCCCATCTGCCACTGGAACCCTTCCTGGGGCGAGGAATCAAAGTGCTGCTTCTGGATGTGGATCGCACGCTCCTTCCAGGCAAGGACGTGCTGCTGCCACCGGCGATGCGCCGGTGGCTGGATGAAGCCTCCCGACAACTGCATCTGCATCTGGTTAGCAACAACCCCTCCAGGCAACGGGTCAAGGCCGTTGCTGATCAAATCGGCGTTGACTTCACCTGCGCCGCATCCAAGCCCCGCAGGCGGGCCATCAGCCGAATCATCGACCAGTTGCCCACACCGCCCACGCAGATCGCCATGGTTGGCGATCGGGTCTTCACCGACGTCCTGGCAGGAAATCGCCTGGGACTGTTCACGGTTCTGGTCAGGCCCCCGAATGCGGAAGGATTCCCCTGTCAGAACGATCGCGTTCAGCGTCTGGAACGCCGCCTGGCACTCCTGCTTGGGAGCTCCTCCCGATGAAGCTCAGAGTTGTGAAGGTCGGAACCAGCCTGCTCAGGGAGCGTCCGGGTGCCACGACTGCAGATGCAATTGCGCGTCTGGCCAGCAGCTTGGCGGAGAGCATTCACAACGGAGACAGAGTCGTTCTTGTGACCTCTGGAGCCGTCGGACTGGGGTGTCAACGCCTGGGGATGCCCCACCGACCCACAAGCGTCGCCGGCTTGCAGGCCGCAGCAGCCATCGGCCAGGGCCATCTGATGAGCTTGTACGAGAAAGCCCTGTCGCATCGCTCGATTCCTGTGGCACAAGTGCTCCTCACGCGCTCGGATCTGGCTGACCGCCGGAGTTACCACAACGCCTCGGCAACCCTGCACCAATTGCTGCAGTGGGGTGTGCTTCCGGTGGTGAATGAAAACGACACGGTGTCTTCAGCGGAACTGCGCTTCGGCGATAACGACACCCTCTCGGCGCTCGTGGCAGCGGCCGTAGGCGCCGACGAACTGGTCCTACTCACCGACGTGGACCGCCTCTACACCGCTGACCCCCGCAGTGACAGCGCAGCCACACCGATCACCGATGTACTTCATCCCTCTGAAATCGCCGATCTGGAGGAAGGAGCCGGAGATGGCGGCCGCTGGGGGACCGGTGGGATGACCACCAAACTGGCCGCCGCTCGCATTGCCACCGCCAGCGGCATCACCGTGCATCTTGGCGACGGTCGCAACCCCGAAGGACTGCGTCAGATCCTTCAGGGAGGGCGGGGCGGCACAGTCTTCCATCCCCACCCTGAACCCCTGGGCAACCGCAAAAGCTGGCTGGTTCACGCGCTCCAACCCACCGGAAGTCTGTCCATCGACAGCGGTGCCTGCAGGGCCGTGAAGCAGCGTGGTGCATCCCTACTTCTGGTGGGAATCACCGCGGTGGAGGGTCAATTCAACGCGAATCAGGCCGTGCGCGTGCTCGACCCCGATGGCCTGGAGATCGCCCGTGGGCTGACTTCCATGGACAGTGAGCAGCTTGTGTTTCGTCTGAACCAAGCCTCCAGGCCCAGAACCATCGGAGGCTCCCCTGTTGTGATCCACCGTGACGCCATGGTGCTGATCACACCTACGATCCGCCAGCCAGCCTCCTGAACCCATGCGATTCAGCCAATTGATCGCCGTGCTCAAGAACGGCGATGCAGGCGTTCTCTCCCTCTCCGAAGGCCGGGACCCCGAACTGCGCGGTGCTGCCTCACTCGAGCGTGCAACGGCGGATCAACTCAGTTTTCTAGAGAAAGGAAACGCGCTCGTTGGCAGTCTCGAAAGCAGCGACGCTGGCGCAGTGTTGATTCCAGACCAACAGGACCTGCGCGACCTTGCCGAGCAGCATCAGCTGGCCTGGGCCATCTGTCGTGATCCCCGGCTGGCTTTTGCCGAAGCCCTCGAACAACTGCACCCCAACCCATCCCCCCTGGCAGGGATCCACCCCAGTGCGGTGATCGCTGATCGGGTGCAACTTGGAGCCGGTGTGAGCATCGGCCCCCAGGTATGCATCGGCGATGACACCCGAATCGGTCCAAGGACCGTGATTCATCCGGGTGTTGTGATCTACGGGGATGTGGACATCGGCGAGGGCTGCGAGCTGCATGCCAACGCTGTTGTCCATCCCGGCAGCCGGATTGGTGATCGCTGTGTGGTGCATTCCAATGCCGTGGTTGGATCCGAAGGTTTCGGCTTTGTGCCCACCGCCAAGGGTTGGCGCAAGATGCCGCAGACCGGCCTTGTCGTGCTCGAAGAGGGGGTTGAAGTGGGCTGCGGCAGCACCATCGACCGTCCATCCGTCGGCGAAACCCGGATCGGCAGCGGCACAAAAATCGACAATCTCGTCCAGATCGGTCACGGAGTGGTGACGGGCCGCGGCTGTGCCCTGGCCTCTCAGGTGGGAATCGCCGGTGGTGCCCAACTGGGCAACGGAGTCATCCTGGCGGGCCAGGTGGGCGTGGCCAACAGGGCTGTGATTGGCGATCGCGCCATTGCAAGCTCTAAAAGCGGGATCCACGGGGAAGTAGCTGCAGGCGAGGTCGTCAGTGGTTATCCAGCCATTCCCAATCGGCTCTGGCTGCGCTGCTCGGCGGCCTTTGCCAAATTGCCCGACATGGCGAAACAGCTGCGCGAACTGAAGAAGCAAGTCTCTTCAGAAGCCACCGGAGGATCGATCGAAGCCAATCAGTAATCTCAGCACCATTGTTGTCGGTCGACTCCATGACTCAGCATCGCGTCGTCCTGCTTCCAGGAGATGGCATCGGCCCAGAAATCACTGCCGTGACGCGCCAGTTGCTCGACGTGGTGGCCGATCGCCACGGCTTCCAGCTGGATTTTGATGAACAGTTGATCGGAGGGGCTGCGGTCGATGCCACCGGAGAGCCTCTCCCCGGCACAACTCTGGAGGCCTGCCGCTCAGCGGATGCGGTGCTGATGGCTGCGATCGGCAGTCCACGGTTTGACAGCCTTCCCCGGGAGAAACGACCGGAAAGCGGCCTACTGGCGTTGCGGTCTGGACTGAACCTGTTCGCCAATCTCCGTCCAGTGAAGATCGTGCCCGCACTGATCGAAGCCAGCAGCCTGAAGCCCGAAGTGATCGACGGTGTGGATCTGATGGTGGTGCGGGAGCTCACCGGAGGCATCTACTTCGGCCAACCCAAGGGAAGAGTCGAAGCCGACGGCGAAGAACGCGGCTTCAACACCATGACCTATTCGGCCTCAGAGGTGGATCGCATTGCCAGGGTGGCCTTTGAACTAGCCAGGGAGCGAGGGGGCCGGCTGTGCTCTGTGGACAAGGCCAATGTGTTGGATGTGAGCCAGTTGTGGCGCGATCGTGTTGACGCCATGGCCCCCTCCTACGGGGATGTGGAGGTCAGTCATCTCTATGTCGACAACGCAGCCATGCAACTGGTGCGAGCACCTCGGCAGTTTGATGTGTTGCTCACCGGCAACCTGTTTGGCGACATCCTCAGTGATGAGGCCGCCATGCTCACCGGCTCCATCGGCATGCTCCCTTCCGCATCCCTGGGTAGCGATGGCCCAGGACTCTTTGAGCCGGTCCATGGATCCGCTCCGGATATCGCCGGAGAAGACAAGGCCAATCCCATGGCCATGGTGCTGTCTGCAGCCATGATGCTCCGGATTGGCCTCAAGCAGAAAGCCGCCGCTGACGCCCTTGAACAAGCCGTCGACCGCGTCCTTGCCGCTGGTTTCCGCACCGGTGATCTGATGGCCGAAGGATGCACACCTCTGGGATGCAAGGCCATGGGTGAGGAGCTTCTCAAGGCTCTTTAGACAAGTCGCGCCAACGAAAATTCGGATTTGGCCCTTCGACCTGCCAAACTCGTCGGGCCAGATCTGCCTCCGTCGATGTCGAAGCGTCACCCCGTCGTGGCTGTCACGGGTTCCTCCGGTGCAGGAACCAGCACCGTGAAGCGTGCCTTCGAGCACATCTTCGCCCGTGAAAGCATCACTCCGGCTGTCGTTGAGGGTGACAGCTACCACCGCTTCGAGCGGATGGAGATGAAAAAGGCCATGGCAGAGGCCCTCGCCAAAGGGGAAAATTTCTCCCATTTCGGTCCTGAGGCCAACCTCTTCGACAAGCTCGAGGAACTCTTCCGCGTTTACGGCGAAACCGGCGGTGGACAGAAGCGTTACTACCTGCACAGCCCCGAAGAAGCAGCGGAACACAACGCTCGTCTCGGCGTTGAGCTCAATCCAGGCCAGTTCACCCCCTGGGAGGACATCCCCGGTGGCACCGACCTCCTCTTCTACGAAGGTCTCCACGGCGGAGTTCAGGGCGATGACTACGACGTGGCAGCCCTCGCCGACCTGCTGGTGGGTGTGGTGCCCATCACCAACCTGGAGTGGATTCAGAAAATCCACCGAGACAATGCCGAGCGGGGCTATTCCGCCGAAGCCATTGTGGACACCATCCTGCGCAGGATGCCGGATTACATCAATCACATCTGCCCGCAGTTCAGCCGCACGGATATCAACTTCCAGCGGGTGCCCACAGTGGACACCTCAAACCCTTTCATCTGCAGAAACATTCCCACCCCAGATGAGAGCTTCGTGATCATCCACTTCCGCAAAGGAGCTCGTGAAAAGTGGGGGATTGACTTCTCCTACCTTCTGAGCATGATTCACGATTCATTCATGTCGAGCCCCACCAGCATCGTGGTGAATGGCGGCAAAATGGGTTTTGCCATGGAGCTCATCCTCACACCAATCATTCACAGGATGATTGAGGAAAAGAAAAAGCTGGGCTGATTTCAGTCTTTTCCAGTCAAGCTAAATCGATCTATCGTGGGTTCATCTGAACAGTCAGGTGAACCCATTTCTTCGTTTTCACCATCCTTTGTGATTGAAGGTGCTGGCGGTAGTAACGCCGGACTGACACCACGCTGGGATCGAGTGGACAGTCGGCGCTTGATCGCCGTCGCACGAAGGGTTTATTTCAATCACCTGACCACGAACGGTTACACCCTCGATCCATGTGGTGTGGTGGTGAATGGTCAGCACGATGACGGTCGCGTGGTGTTTGAGATGCCGACCCTCCTGCCCGAGGAGCAGTTCATCAGCGCTGAGCTGATTGGCCTCAAACTCAAGCGCCCGAGAGTCCCCCGAGATCGACAGAAGGGGGGCTCGTTCTAGTGGCACTCATGGTGATCTCCCTGGCCCTCTTCGGTGCCTGCATCGGCAGTTTCACCAACGTTGTGGTGTGGCGACTTCCAAGGCAGGAATCTCCGATTTGGCCAGGAAGTCACTGCCCGAGCTGCGGTCATCCCGTGCGCTGGCATGACAACGTTCCAGTGCTTGGGTGGTTGCTTCTGCGCGGCCGATGTCGGGACTGCGCAGCAGCGATCTCGGTCCGTTACCCAATCGTGGAGGCCTTCAGTGGCTGCCTGTGGCTCAGCGCCCTGATACCGGCCCAACGCAGCAGCGATAGCAGCGTGGTGCTGATCACTCTGCTGATGGGGCTTGCACTTGTAAGCCTCCTACTGCCGCTGGTTCTGATCGATCTCGACCACCTGTGGTTGCCGGAACCGATCTGCCGAGCAGGGGTCATCTGCGGCGTCTTCGCCACAGCTTTTCTGGCCTGGGGGGGCGGCAGTGATCACCCAGAGGCGATTCTCCTCAATCATCTGATCGCCAGCGCGACCGGACTTCTGGTGATGGAGGGCCTGAGCGCCCTTGCCGAACGAATCCTGGGCCAACCTGCCCTTGGTCTTGGCGACGCCAAACTGGCTGCAATGGCAGGGGCATGGCTCGGCTTGGGCGGCCTCGGGGTCGCCATGGCTCTGGCGGTGTTCTCCGGTGCCGCGGTTGGAACAGCGGGCCGATGGACGGGTCGTCTTGGGCCCAGGCAACCCTTCCCCTTCGGTCCTTTCATCGCCTTCGGGATTTGGATGACATGGCTGATGGGAGCGCCGTGGTGGTGGCAACGCTGGCTTGCCCTGATGGGAGGAGCCTGATGTGTCGTCTTAAATGGTTCCAGTAGAAGGCATTGCGTGTCGCTATTCGACTGGTTCGCCGATCGCCGCAAAGAACAGTCCGTCGTGAAGGTTGCCCAGGAGCCCGAGGAAGGCGACGGCCTCTGGAGCAAATGTCCTGAATGCGGCCAGGTGGTGTACCGCAAAGATCTGCTTGCCAATGCCAGTGTTTGCAGCAATTGCGGCCATCACCACCGGATTAACAGCGCTGAACGCATCGCTTTGATCGTCGATGAAGGCAGCTTTGAAGCGATTGACGAGGGGTTGGCCCCAACCGATCCACTTGGTTTTAAAGACCGTCGCGCCTACGCCGACCGGCTGCGTGAAACCCAAGCCGGCACGGGCCTCCGCGATGGAGTGATCACAGGCTTGTGCCGAGTGGACGACATCCCCATGGCCCTGGCGGTGATGGATTTCCGCTTCATGGGCGGATCAATGGGATCAGTTGTGGGAGAGAAGCTGACCCGCCTGGTCGAACAAGCCACTGCCAAGCGCCTGCCGCTGCTCATCGTCTGCGCGTCAGGGGGAGCGCGGATGCAGGAGGGCATGCTCAGCCTGATGCAGATGGCCAAGATCTCCGGTGCCCTGGAACGGCATCGTGAAGCAGGCGTGCTTTACATGCCCCTGCTCACTCACCCCACCACCGGAGGCGTGACCGCCAGTTTCGCCATGCTCGGTGATCTGATCCTGGCGGAACCGAAGGCTCTGATTGGCTTCGCCGGCCGACGGGTGATCGAACAGACCCTGCGGGAAAAATTGCCCGAAAACTTCCAAACGGCGGAGTACCTCCAGGACCACGGATTCGTGGACACAATCGTTCCTCGCACCCAGCTGAAGTCCACGCTCGCCACGCTGATGAAACTGCATGGCTGCCGACAGGGGAGTGCGGCAGTTTGATGAGGCTGACTCCGCGTTTCAAATTCGCCCGGTGGATCAGCCTGGTGGTGGTTTCACTCCTGCTTCTCCTGCTTGCGGGTCCCGTCCTGGCAGGTCCTGTTGATTGGCGAGAGGTTCCATCCAGTTCGGAAGGCCAACAGTGGTGGGACGCTGGCAGTGTTCGACGCAGCAAGGACGGCACCGTTTCCGTTCTGAGCCGTTACAGCCTGAGAACGGAGGATGAATCACCGGCCTTAGGAACCTTGGTCGTGATGGACATCGATTGCGACCAACGCCTGTATCGGGATACGCAGAAAAATGGTCTTCCCCGCTTCAGGGCCTCCTGGGAAGCTCCGGCTGACGACGATCTGATCTCCGAGGTGATCGATGCTGTCTGCAGCTCCGGATTGGCCTGATCCCTCTTTGCTGTCTTTCCCCCACTGATGCCCCATGGCTTTGAGATCCAACCGAGATCCAATTGGTGTCGCCGTTGCCGGTCTTGGTTTCGGGGCGTCCGTTCACCTTCCTGCACTGGAAGCGAACCCTGATCTCAAGGCCGTGGCGTTGTGGCATCCCCGCAAAGAGCGCCTGGATCAAGTGGGTGGAGACATGGGCCTGAAGGGATATGACGCCTTCGAGGCCCTGCTTGAGGATCCCGAGGTGGAAGCGGTGATCATCGCCACACCGCCGGGGCCGCGCTACGAACTCGCTCGACAAGCCTTGGCCGCCGGGAAGCATCTTTTGCTTGAAAAACCGGTTGCCCTGAATGCTGATCAGGTGGCTGAGCTGCAGCGGACAGCCTCGAGCGCAGGTCTCAGCGTGGCTGTGGATTTTGAATATCGGGCAGTGCCGCTCTTTCAGCAGGCAGAAAAGCTTCTGAGCAGCGGCGCAATCGGCACCCCCTGGCTGGCAAAGCTCGATTGGCTGATGAGCAGTCGGGCCAATCCTCAGCGCCCTTGGAACTGGTATGCCCAAGCAGACGAAGGAGGCGGTGTGCTGGGGGCCCTTGGTACCCATGCCTTCGACATGCTGGCCTGGCTGATCGGCCCGGTGCAGACCCTGCAATCGATCACGCAAACCGCCATCGCGAACAGACCAGATGCCAGCGGCGAAGTTCGGGCCGTCACAGCAGAAGACATCGCCCTGATCAACACAACGCTCACGACCCATCAGGGAGCACCACTGGCCGCACAGGTGGCTCTGGCATCGGTGGCGCGCAATGGCAGGGGTTGCTGGCTGGAGATCTACGGATCGGAGGGAAGTTTGAAGCTGGGTAGTGAAAACCAAAAGGACTACGTGCACGGGTTCTCCCTCACCCTTCAACGGGACGGCGAACCCCCTCGCAGCATTCAGGCGGATGAGGAGTTCCGCTTTGCGAAAACCTGGAGTGACGGCCGCGTTGCCCCTGTCGCTCGGCTGCAAGGTTGGTGGGCGGAGAGCATGCGCAGCGGCCGGCCGATGGTGCCAGGTCTGTTGGAAGGGCTTGCCAGTCAGAAGGCATGCGACCGCTGCCTTGAGATGGCCTTGGGACAGTGATCGAGGGGAGACAAGAATCCAGGGGTTAGATCCGGTAGATTCGCCCCCATTCGTCTCCAAGACGTTCTACCTCGAGGTTCTTTCCCATGGCGCTCGTTCCGCTTCGGCTTCTGCTCGACCACGCCGCCGAAAACGGCTACGGCATTCCTGCGTTCAACGTGAACAACCTGGAACAGGTGCAGGCGATCATGGAAGCGGCTGATGAGACCGACAGCCCCGTGATCCTGCAGGCCTCCCGCGGCGCCCGCAGCTACGCCGGTGAAATCTTCCTTCGTCACCTGATCCTGGCCGCCACCGAGACCTATCCCCACATCCCCGTGGTGATGCACCAGGACCACGGCAACGCTCCCGATACCTGCTACTCCGCTGCCATCAACGGTTTCACCTCCGTGATGATGGATGGCTCCCTGGAGGCCGACGCCAAGACTCCCGCCAGCTACGAGTACAACGTGGCCGTCACCAAGCAAGTGGTGGATTTTGCCCACTCCGTGGGTGTGAGCGTTGAAGGTGAGCTGGGCTGCCTGGGTTCCCTGGAAACCGGCAAGGGTGAGGCTGAGGACGGCCACGGTTTCGAGGGTGAGCTGTCCAAGGACATGCTGCTCACCGATCCTGCTGAAGCAGCTGACTTCGTTGCCAAGACCAAGTGTGACGCCCTGGCCATCGCCATCGGCACCAGCCACGGCGCTTACAAGTTCACCCGCAAGCCCACCGGTGAAGTGCTGGCCATCAGCCGCATCGCTGAAATCCACAAGGCCATCCCCAACACCCACCTGGTGATGCACGGCTCTTCCTCCGTTCCCCAGGAATGGTTGGAGATGATCAACAAGCACGGTGGTTCCATCCCCGAGACCTACGGCGTTCCCGTCGAGGAGATCCAGGAAGGCATCCGCAACGGTGTGCGCAAGGTGAACATCGACACCGACAACCGCCTCGCCTTCACCGCTGCTGTTCGCGAAGCAGCCATGGCTGATCCCGCCAACTTCGATCCCCGCCACTTCAACAAGCCGGCTCGCAAGTACATGAAGCAGGTGTGCCTCGACCGCTACCAGCAGTTCTGGGCCGCCGGCAACGCCAGCAAGATCAAGCAGGCCAGCATCACCCACTACGCCGGCCTTTATGCCAAAGGCGCTCTCGATCCCAAGGCTGCCGTCGCTGCCTGATCATCGCGATCGAGTCATCCTGCAAAAGGAGGCCATTCGGCCTCCTTTTTTTTGTGCCTACGCAATCACCACATCCAGGTCCATCCGATTGTTCGTCCTGCGACCTTCCACTTCGATCACTAGCTGTTCGGGATCAGCAATCACGGAGATTCTGTGGTCGCCCTTTGACAGAGACAAGGGCATGGTGAAGTCTTCACTTTCACCGGCTTTGAGCCATGGAATGCGCACGTAGCGGTGGTTGCTGTAGCGGTCATCGATCACGACAGCGACGCCCACATCACTGACGTCCATGCTGCCGATATTGCTGACACGGAAGTGCAGTGCACCTGCTCGATAGACAAGGCTCTCGATCGCCAGGTCACTGGCCAGTGCCTTGATGCTGCGCAGCGGATAAATCCATAGGCTCTCAAGCCGTGCCAGGCGGGTTGAAGGATGTTCATGGTGGAGATGGCCGCCATAGGCCAGGTCGGTGCTGCAGCCATGCAGATGCAGATGGGCGCCTTCCTGTGGAACGGTCACCCGTCCGAGTTCGGGCTCCGTATCGAAGAACCCGCAGCAATCCCATTGCATGGAGCGGCCGAGATAGCGGATCGGATCGTCCGTGTTGCCCGGGTCCGGGGGCAGTGGAGCGAGCCGGTAATGCTGGAGCATGTCGTAGATGCTGAGGCCCGCAGCAGTGGTTCCAGCCTCACTCGTGGCGATTCCAAGATTTCTGCGCTGCTGTCCCATGCAGAGCTTGGAGGCCACGGTGATCACCAGTTCATGCCAGTGCGCGATCAGACGCACGCCGTAGATCGGTGCCGCCTCCAGGGTGCCAAGACGCTGCCCCTGGGCGATGGCATCCTCCACAAGGCCTTGCAGTGGCCGTCCCTCCAGGTCTCCGAGGGTCTCGAGATCGGCTGGTCGACGCAGAGCCCTGGCATCCCTGGTGAAGCACACATAGGGGAAATGACCGCTGCCATCGCCAGGGGTGAGTCTGACGATGCTTCCGTCGTGGGCGACACATCGCCAGATCACGGACTTCTGGTCGCCATTGCGAAGGAAAGTTAGTTCTCCGTTATCGACACTCGTGGTTGTGCCCAGACCCAACACATCACCTTCGAGCGGAATCCTCTCCAGCGGCAGATGTTCGCGCACATCGCCAAGGATCAGATCACTGACAGTGTTCGCAATGGTGAGGTCAGCCATGGTGAGTCAGCGAAGAAGTTGAAGGGTGCCATCGTTCCCATTCAGTTGTGCCTTCACGCCTAGAGGCAGGGATTGATTGGGTAATCCATGGCCCAAGGGCAGATCGAGCAGCAGAGGAATCCCGAGATCACCAAGGCGTTCCTCGAGAATCTCAGCCATCGAAAAATCACCGGGAAGAATGTCGTCCTCCTTCCAGCTGAAACGACCGCAAGCCACACCCGCCACGTTGTTCAAGAGCCCCGCACTGCGCCACTGCGTCAGCATGCGATCCACGCGGTAAGGAGCCTCACCCACATCTTCAAGCACCAAAACAGATCCCTGAAGGGACGGAAACCATGGGGTGCCGATCAGATGCGTCGCCACCGTGAGATTGGTCACCACCAGGGGGCCCTGGGCTGAACCAGCACGCAGCGGGCGTCCCTGCAACGGCGCTGTCGGCTCACCTTTCAGAAGTGAAACTGTGCGTTGCCACTGCTGCTCCGGCCCACCTGTGGAGCCATGAATGGCGCCCAGAAGTCCGGCGTTCCACTGGGCCAGGAGCAGGGCGCTGCTGTCGGAAAAACCAAGCGCCCAGAAGGATCGTTTCGGGAACTGAACACCCGCTTCAAGCACCCTGGCCGCGCCCCAGCCACCACCCACGTACACCACCCCATCAAGAGTGGGATCATTCCAAGCCTCCTCGATAACCCGGCGCCGTTGAGCATCGGTTCCCGAAAACCACTGCCATTGACCACGCACATCGTCAGGGATTTCCAAGACCCACCCCTGGGCCTCACAGCGTTGAACGAGAGGATTGAAATCCGTGTCTGGATCAATCCAGGTTCCTGGATTAAGAGCACGCAGCCGCGAGCCTTTCGCTAGCGGTCGTAGGGGTGGAAGCCGTCGGGGCGTTTGGCGTGCCCTCACGCCGCCAGGCCAGAGAGAGGTCAACGCCCCGGAACCGACTGCTAACGAAGCCAACTCCAGCAGCGATCGACGGCGCATGACTTAGGAGAGCAGAGCCTCCAGGATCGCGCGACCGGCTGTACTTCCGGTTACTGGATCGCACGCGCGCTCCGGGTGTGGCATCAGACCCAGCACGTTGCCCTGTGCATTGGTGATGCCAGCGATATCGGCGACAGAACCATTGGGGTTCCTGCAATAACGCAGGGCAATGGCGTCATCGTCCTGCAGCTTCTTGAGCGTGTCATCACTGCACTGAAAACGGCCCTCGCCGTGAGCGATCGGCAAGGAGAACTGGTCATCGCGCGCGCAAGTCGCCAGCCAGGGGGTGCGATCACTCACCACCGCAAGGGGAGTGGACTCGCAGATGAAATGAAGATGACGATTCCGCGTGAGGGCCCCAGGCAGCAAGCCGAGTTCCGTCAGTACCTGAAATCCGTTGCAGATTCCCAGAACGCGGCCCCCCTCTGACGCGAAACGTTTCAAGGACTCGAGCACTGGTGCAAAACGGGCAATGGCGCCGCAGCGCAAGTAATCGCCATAGCTGAATCCGCCTGGCAACACGACGGCCTCCAACCCACCAAGATCACGATCTTCGTGCCAGAGATACCGGGTCTGGTGACCAAGACATCCTTCTGTGGCCCAGCGGACATCGCGGTCACAGTTTGATCCTGGGAAAACGACAACCCCGATGGTCATGACTGTGAGAGCTCCAGAGTCCAGTTCTCGATCACAGGGTTGGCCAGTAGTCGATCACTGAGCAGTTCAACCCTGCGCCGCGCTTCTGCCTCATCAGGTGCTTCCAATTCAAGTTCCACTGCTTTACCGATGCGGAGATGGGCAATCCCATCCACACCAAGACGCTGGGCAGCGGCGCTCGTCGCTTCCCCTGCGGGATCGAGGACCGATGGGCGCAGTTGCACCAGAACGCGGGCTTGAAAACGCGGCACGAGCTCTGAACGGGGATTGTTAAATCTTGACAGGCCAGGGGTCCGCAAAGGGGCGATCGACTGCACGTTGAAGACAGGTGAGTGAACCCTGCAACGCGTGACTGCCCCCAGCAACGCTGTTCTTCCATCCATCGCTCTGCTGATGGTCTCAGTGGCGGTCTTTGCTGCTCCAGCGCGGGCTCAATCCGCTTTGGCCGTCACGATGGAATGCCGCCACGCCAATCAGGCCTGGTCCCCCTGCCGCTACGTGAGCGAGCAACCGGGAGCTCGCTGGGAGCTGGCGTTCAGCAACCAAGTGGTGCGTTTTCAGCACGACGGCAGCGGCACGATGCAGATGCAGATTGGCGAGCAGACCCCCTGGGCCAAGGTGCAGGCGCGCTGGAGTGCGGATGGAACGCTCTGCTGGAACACGGTCTGCGCCCGCGGCGACATTCCGCTGGACTGAGGTCAGCGTTCCAACGTGGCATTCACCGCCAGCTCAAAGGGCACGGCGGATGCCGGCAGATTGAGCAGGTTGGCGCAGAGGGACGCGAGGTCGCCCGGCTGCGTCATCAATTCGGGTGCCAGAGGACTCGTTGCGCGTGCCATGTCGGTGTTCACCCAACCTGGGCAGATGGCGGTCACGCGGATTCCCTGGTCCCAGCCTTCGTTGCGCATCGCCTGGCAGAGGCCCATCAGGGCGAACTTGCTGGCGGAATAGCCCGCCAACGTGCCCTTGCAGCGTTTGCCACTCATGGAGACCAACACCTGAATCCGCCCCGTTTGTGAGGCCACGAGCGCTGGCCAGGCTGCTCGTGTCAGCCACCAGGGGCCCTTCACATTCACACTCCAAAGCTCGTCGGGCTCGTTGCTTTGCGCATCGCTGAACAACAGCGGTGTGCTCCGGAGGATTCCGGCGCAGTGAATCAGGGTGTCGAGTGCTCCAAACGCCTGCTGCGTCGCCTGCACAGCCCGCTCGGCATCGCCTGGATCCCTGGCGTCGTAGCGACAAAGCGATAGAGCATCGCCATGGAGACGGGGATCCAGGGCTGTATCGCGGAGGCCATCCGGATCCCGAACAGCCAGACAAAGGTGATGCCCCTGAGAGAGCAGCAAGGTCGCAATCGACCGGCCGATACCCCGACTCGCACCTGTGATCAGAATCGTTCGCATAGTGGGAGCACGTAGAGGAAGGCCACCCCATGGCGGATTGGAACCAGGCGTTCCATGGCTGGAACCTGAGCTGGCGAAGCCTGTTCAGCAATCAACAGGGTGAATGGTGGCTGGTGGCCCAGCTGCTGCTGATCGTGGGACATCTGGCGCCGGCTTGGCCGAGCACGCACTCCCTAGGGGTCCATTGGCCAGCGGGGATGGCGATGGGCGGACTGATCCTCTTCGCCGTGGGACTGGGATTGGCGGTTCAGGGATTCCGTGCCCTGGGCCCCAGTCTCTCGCCCTTACCGGAGCCCAAGAAGGGAGCCGCCCTGGTCACCACAGGGGTTTATGCCCACTGCCGCCATCCTCTCTACAGAGCAGTGTTGGTGTGTTCCTTGGGAGTGACCCTGGCCTGGGGAAGTCTTCTGCACATGGCTCTTTTTTTGTCGCTGGTGTTTGTCCTCACCGGCAAAGCGCACCGGGAGGAGCGTGAACTGCTCAAATGCTGCCCCAACTACGCGGACTACATGAAAACCACAGCGTCAATCGTGGCTCACATCCCTGGTTTGGACTGGCGCACAACGGGGGCCGGCTGAGAAACCGTTTATTCATTCTTGAACCGATAATGATTGCCCGTAAGACAGGTTCGTTTTTCTGTCAGCGGAATGCAAATCGTCCGGGATCGCCGCACTCTCTGCCGTTGCCTTGCATGGCCAGTTGTGGCGACAGCGTTGCTCGGACTGGGAATGGCCCCCGCAGCACGCGCTGATCGTCAGGATGGCGAGCGTCCCTCCCTGATGGCCCTGCTCGAGCCCGTTCCACCGAAGCCGAAGCCTGTCCCCACCCTCGTTCTGGAACGGACCGACCGCCGCATCGCCTCCACCGGCGATCCGATCTGGGATCTGAGGCTCGAGATTCCCGGAAAGCCAACCCGTCGTTTTGACGCTGTCAGCGGACGGGCCAATCGTCAGAACGCTGACCGCGACCGCATGGGAAGCCGAGCTCCCCTGCCAGCAGGCACCTACAGCGTCGGCCCGGTCGAACCCCTCGCCGACGGGGCCTATCCCGAGCTTGGCCCTGTCTGGATCAGCATCGAGCCCACCTTCACGACCGGTCGCAGAGTTCTGGGAATCCACCAGGATCCCAGCGCCGGTCGCCTCAATTCCCAAAGCGGCACCCTTGGATGCATCGGTCTGGTGAACCGCAACGACATGCTCGATCTCTCTGCTCTGATCGAACGGTCAGGAACCCAGCGCCTCGTGGTGATGAACTGATTCGATTGCCGAAGATCACAAGCAAGGGACTGAACCGCCCATGAGCACAGCACTGGATCTCTCCGATGCTCCCGCTCCGCTCAAGCGCAGAGTGTTGCTCGCCTACGGCATTGGTGATGCCGGAACTGGCATGGCCACGGCCGTCGTGGGCTTCTATCTCTTCGTTTTTTACACCGCAGTGGCTGGATTGCCCGCATGGCTGGCAGGAACGGTGCTGATGGTGGTTCGCGTCTGGGATGTGTTCAGTGATCAGATGATCGGTTTGCTCAGCGATCGCACCGGCGGACGCTGGGGCCCGCGTCTGCCGTGGATGATCTCCAGTGCGGCACCCCTGGGGCTGTCCATGACTCTGATGTGGTGGGTGCCACCGTTCAGTGATCCTTGGCGGTTTCTCTGGTTTGTGGTGGTAGCGGCGATCTTTCAGAGCACCTACTCCGGGGTGAACCTGCCCTACTCAGCGCTGGCCACGGAGCTGACGAATGATGAAACGCTGCGCACGCGCCTCAACGCCTACCGCTTCACGGGGTCCGTTCTGGCCAGCCTGCTTGGGCTTCTGCTTGGCGCAGCACTCAGCCATGAAGGTGCACCTGGATACCTGCGAATCGGTTTGGCCTCTGGCCTGATCCTGGTGTTCGGCAGTGTGGCCAGTGCGATTGGGTTGGCGCCTGCTGCAGCCCGGTGCCAGCGACCCAAAGCGATGCATCAGGCTCTCATCCCTCAGCTGCGCAGCCTCAAAGCCAACGGTCTGTTTCTGCGGGTGGTGGCGATGTACCTGCTGGGGTGGGGAGCCCTTCAGCTGATGCAACCAGTGTCGATCATCTACCTCTCGGATGCCTTGCATCTCCCCCATCGCTGGAGCACGTTCTTGCTGATCCCGTTTCAGATCAGCGCCATGGCAGGACTCTGGATCTGGAATCGGGTGGCCGCACAACGAAGCCGCTTGCTGGCGCTGCAGGTCGGTGGTTGTGGCTGGATTGTGTTCTGCATCATCGCGATGGTGCTGCCGGCGCTCCCCATCAGCGGAAACGCTCTTGCCGCTGCCAATCGAACCCAGCTTCTCGCCTTGCTGGTCACCCTCGTGCTGCTGGGTCTGTGCGCGGCCACGGCCTATTTGCTGCCTTGGGCTTTTCTGCCGGAGGCTGTCGATGCGGAGCCCAACCATCCCGCCGGTCTGATTACAGCCTTTATGGTTCAGATCCAGAAGCTTGGAAGTGCCGCTTCAGTGTTCCTGCTGGGCCTGATGCTCAGCTGGAGTGGCTACGAAGCAAGCCTGGGGGAAGCCCAGCCTGAGGGAGCGTTGGTCATGATCCGCATGAGCATGGGGCTGATTCCCGCTGTTCTGGTGATGCTCTCTCTCTGGGTGATGCGTGATTGGAACACGGTGCGGTCGCGCCTCTTGCATCGCTAGCGACTCGCCAGAAGCCTCAACTCCAGCCTCTCTGCCGCACCAGCCTCGAGGCCGATCACGACGAGCTCGAGACCGGAGCCTGCTGCAGGCATCCAGGCATGATCTGGAGCTGCTTCAAACCAGCTGTCCAACCTGGGACCCACCATCTGGATTTGCAGAGGGAGAGTCTTGCCGGGAAGCCAGACACGACCTTTGAGGCGGATCACATGATGGGTGCGGACAAACTCCGGCAGTAGCTGCTCAAGCGTGCTGCGATCAAAGGGGCCTTCCAGACGGATCTGACCGCTGATGGCCTCCACATGGCTGTGATCGTGATGGCTATGGCTGTGTTCGTGGTCGTGGTCTTGGTCGTGATCGTGATGCCCGGCTTCGTCGGCGTGCTCAGCGCCATGGCTCGATTCAAGGGACTCAAGCCCGAGAACCAGAGCTGGATCCACCTCGCCACGACTGATGGCCAGAGTGCCCGCACCGGGACGCAGCCGCGGCTCGATCGCCTGCAAAACGGTCTGCAATTGCGGCGGCTGCAGACAATCGGAACGGCTGATCAGAACAAGATCCGCTGCTTGGAGCTGGTCTTCGAACAGATCCTCGATGGCCGTGAGGTGATCAAGGCTCTGATCCTCTTGCCGCTGACGTTCCAGCGCCTCAGGATCACCGACGGGACTGCCACCACTCATGGCTTCACCATCCACCACGGTGACAACCCCATTCACATGCACACGGCGGCGGATGGCAGGCCACTCAAGAGCCTGGAGGAGGGGACGGGGAAGAGCCAGACCGCTCGTTTCAACGACAATGCCATCGAGCTGATCGGATCGTTCCAGAAGCGTTTCCATCGTTGGCAGGAAATCGTCCTGAACGGTGCAGCAGAGGCAGCCGTTATTCAGTTCCACAAGACGGCCCTCCACCTCCTCGTCTGGGCAGAAACCGCAGCTGCGGATCAGATCTCCATCCAAGCCAACGGTTCCGAACTCATTGACCATCACGGCAAGTCGTTGACCGCTCTGGGTGAGCAGGTGCCGCAGAACTGTGGTTTTGCCGGCGCCGAGGAAGCCGGTGATCACCGTGACAGGAAGTCGCTTGGCCATCAACGACATCCCAGTGATTCTCTCGTGCTCACACCACTGAGACTGTTCACGCCGCTGGCGCGTCCACACAGAGCTTTGAGCTGGGGAAGATCGATCACGGCATTCGTGAAATCGGTTCCTTCGATCTGAGCGTCGTTAAAACGGCTCTGCATCAACATCGCGTTGGTGAAGTTCGCATCGCGCAAGTCGGCCCCATCGAAGCGGCTGGAGAAAGCCACCACATCTTCAAGATCGGCACCGCGAAGATCAGCTCCCTGAAGTTGCGAGGTGTTGATCACAGCCCCGCGGAGATCGGCGTCCCCAAGATCAACCTCGCGCAGGTCGGCCTTGAGAAATTCCTTTTCCTTCAGATCCCGACCATGCATGTTGGATGAGATGTCCTGCACGGCACGCTGTCCGCGCAGCTCCGGGGCGGTGATCGCCTCTGCTGAGGGTGCACCGATGAAAACGGCGGAGAAGACCAGCACTCCGGCGAGCAAGGCCGTGACCAGTTGGCGCAGCGAGTTGCGAAGAAACGCGGAGACAGACATGGGGGGTAGGAACCTCGGCGGGTGCCGGAAGCAGCTGCCGTAATTTGAACGGTCACGTTATGGCAGAGATCTGCCCAGCCACGTGTCATGGCCAAGACTCTTCGGGTGGTCGTTCCGCCCCACCCACTCATTGCCCACTGGCTAACGGTGCTGCGCCATCAGGGAACTCCGGCAGCTCTGTTTCGTACAGCAATGGAAGAGCTCGGCCGATGGCTGAGTTACGAAGCGCTTCGCGACTGGTTGCCGCACCGGAGGGAGGTGGTGCAGACACCTCTGGCGAGCACAGAAGGAACGATGATTGAAGCGAGCGTTCCCCTCCTTGCAATCCCGGTTCTCCCTGGAGGCCTGCATCTTTGGGAGGGTGCACGCCAGGTGCTTCCGAATGCTGATCTATGCCTCGATGGCGTGCCCTCAGGCATCGAGGCCCAAGCGGGTGTTGTGCTGCTTCTCGATCAGATCAACGATGGCGAAACTCTGCTTTCGAGCCTGAATCGGTTGCAGCAAGAAGGGGTGGATGGGCGTCGCTTGCGCGTGATCACCACAATTTGCGCCAGCCCGGGGTTGAAGCGCATTGGTGAGGCCTTCCCTGATATCACCATTCACACCGCCTGCATCGATGCTGATCTTGATGAACAGAATCAGATTCTTCCGGGAATCGGTGACCCCTTGCAAAGGCTCGGGATCAGATCAACGCAGGCCACCTAGGGTTCAACCAAGGATTGAAGGGCCATGGCGCGTCAGCAAGACTCAACCTCGGCAACACTGGCGACACTCGTCAGCGGAGCTGTTCTGGGCGCAGCAGGCCTTGGCTGGTGGCTGATCTCGGAAGCAGACCGTCGCCGGCGTCTGCGCTACAAGCGCTCGATGTTGTATGCCCCGCGCATGCAGGACGGCAGCGAGGCTCTTGGACCAGGAGAGCGCCAGCCTCTTGATGCCGACAGTCAGCTAGAGGCCCGGGTTGAGCAGCTGAATGCCGCGATCGCGGATGTTCGCAAGCAGCTTGAAGACCTTGGCTCCAGGGGGTGACCAGCGCAGCCGGTAGGTTGATTTCAGTTTCACGCCGGATGACGGCCTGATCCATGCTCCGCTCCGATGCCGTCACCAAAGGGATCCAGCGCTCACCCAACCGGGCGATGCTGCGGGCCGTGGGTTTCGGCGATCAGGACTTCGGCAAGCCGATCATCGGCATCGCCAACGGCTACAGCACGATCACGCCCTGCAACGTCGGGCTTGATGACTTAGCCCGGCGTGCCGAAGAAGCGGCCCGACTGGCCGGTGGCATGCCACAGACCTTCGGAACCATCACCGTCAGCGACGGGATTTCGATGGGCACCGAGGGGATGAAATATTCCCTGGTGAGCCGGGAAGTGATCGCCGACGCCATCGAAACAGCCTGCAATGGCCAAAGCATGGATGGCGTGTTGGCCGTCGGCGGCTGTGACAAGAACATGCCTGGGGCCATGCTCGCGATGGCGAGGATGAACATCCCAGCGATCTTCGTGTACGGCGGCACCATCAAGCCGGGAAAACTGGGCGGCTGCGACCTCACCGTGGTGAGTGCTTTTGAAGCGGTGGGTCAGATCACCAGCGGCAAGATCGACGAAGAGCAGCTCACGGCCATCGAGAAAAATGCCTGCCCCGGTGCTGGCAGCTGCGGCGGCATGTTCACCGCCAACACCATGAGCGCCGCCATCGAAACGATGGGGCTCAGTCTTCCCCACAGCTCCACCATGGCCGCTGAAGATGAGGAAAAGGCCGACAGTGCAGCCCGATCGGCCGAGGTGTTGGTGCAGGCAATCCAGGCCGGCATCCGCCCGCTTGACCTGATGACAAGGGAGGCCTTTGAAAATGCCATCAGCGTGATCATGGCGGTGGGTGGCTCCACCAATTCGGTGCTGCATCTGCTGGCCATAGCCCGCACGGCCGGCGTTGCACTGGCCATCGACGACTTTGAACAGATCCGCCAGCGCGTTCCGGTGATCTGTGATCTGAAACCCAGTGGCCGTTACGTCACGGTGGATCTCCACCGCGCCGGTGGGATTCCCCAGGTGATGAAACTGCTGCTCGATGCCGGCCTGCTCCACGGTGATTGCCGCACGATCGAAGGCAAAACCCTGAAGGAACTGCTTGCGGATGTGCCTTCCACACCACCCGCGGATCAAGACGTGATCCGTCCACTCTCCAATCCCCTCTACGCCAAGGGCCACCTGGCCATCCTCAAGGGCAATCTGGCCTCGGAAGGAGCAGTCGCGAAGATCAGTGGTGTGAAGAATCCAGTAATTACAGGCCCGGCAAGGGTGTTTGAAAGCGAAGAAACTTGCCTAGAAGCGATTCTCGACAACCAGATCCAGGCCGGTGATGTGGTGGTGGTGCGCAACGAAGGCCCCGTCGGCGGTCCGGGCATGCGCGAAATGCTCAGCCCCACCTCCGCGATCGTGGGCCAGGGTCTGCTCGACAAGGTGGCGCTGATCACCGACGGCCGTTTCTCCGGAGGCTCATACGGTTTGGTCATCGGCCATGTGGCGCCTGAGGCGGCCGTGGGTGGAACCATCGGCTTGATCAAGGAAGGAGACAGCATCACCGTGGATGCCAATCAGCTGCTCCTCCAACTCAATGTGGACGACACGGAATTAACACAGCGACGTAACGCCTGGGTACCACCAACGCCGAAGTACCGCACTGGAATCCTCGGCAAATATGCCCGGCTTGTGAGTTCCAGCAGCCAGGGTGCGGTCACCGATCAGCCCTGATCAGCCCCAGCCTGTCACCCTCAACCAGGGCCCCCAGGGGTTGAGGATTCCTCGCAGGGCCACGGCAGTCGGCTCCTTCACGGTGGTCATCCAGGCCTGAACCGATGGTTCAAGGGTGATCACCGGCCAGGCATCCCCATCGGGCGTCTCAAGCCGAAATCCTCCGTCGCCGCAGGGATGAATCCATCCCCTCAACACAGCATCTCTGTGGCTGGGGGGTGCAGGGGCCGCTGCCTGCGTTGCATCAGTCTGCTCCGAAAACCCACGCAGTGACTTGTGCTGGAGGTCGTTCCAGAACGGATCCCTCCAAGCCAAGGTCCAGTTCGGAACCACTGCTGCAGGTGCCCTTCGATCATTGATCAACAGCGCCTGGAGCTGGGGCACTGAACAGTGCGCCGGTGGCACGGCCTCAGCCACCGCCAGCGCTGCAGCGGCTCCCGCCGCCTGACCCACGTTCAACACCAACGGCTGCAGCCGCGTGGCGCCATTCGCCATGTGGCTTGTGCTGATCGCCTTGTCGGCCGCCATCAGATTGTCGATCTCCGCGCTCACCAGCACGCCGTAGGGGATGCAGAACGGTGTGCCCGTCCAGCGCCCACCCCAGCGGCAGCTCTTTGGCGCCAAGGGCCAATCAGGCCCTGGATAGTGATGGTCGTTGGCGTAGTTGCCCACCGCGATCGACTGCAGCGCACCGGCTGGATCACGGGGCAAGGCAGCGCACGAGGCCCCCTCGCCAACCGGCAACAGGTCCTGCTCCAGCACTGTGGCGCGCCCCACCAAGCGCCGCCCCTCTCGCCAGTAAGGCATGGCCGCCAGCCAGGGAGCCGGACTGCCGGACTCGGCGGGGAAGGCGTGGCCAAGCTGCAGCCAGCCATCGCTGGCTTCCTTGAGGGCTTCAGCAAAACGCAGGCTGTGGGCCTGCATCTCTTCGTACAACGCCGCTTCTTGCTTGGGGTCAGCGCCAAAGGCCCGACTCAGCCCCCAGTGCCAGTCGTTGCCATGCAGGGGCCAGTTGAGCATCACCAAGCCACCGGGCAAGCGCCCGTAGGTGAGGGTGCGCTCCAGGCCGAAGCACTCACAGGCCTGCTCAAAAGGAGCCGGAAGCTGGGGCCTGCCGGCGGGATCGATGCCGCGGGCTGAATCCGCCTGCAGGTGATCGCTTTGCAGCTGGCCCACCACCACCCAAGTGGGCGATTGCACAGGCTGATGCCGGAAAAAGGCCTCTGACTTGAGGCGCTCCTGGCTTGGGGCACTGGGTTCACCCCACTGCTCCTGCGCCTCCCAGCCGAAGCGGTAGGGAGCCTCTGCCAGGGGAAGCAGATCACCGCGATCGCTGCCATCGATCACCACCTGGCAACGCACACGCCGGCATTCAGCATCGATTTCAACCTGCAGGGCATTGATCAGTGATCCTTCCCGCTCCACCTCCAGCAAGCTGCAGCGAGGCCACCAAAGCAAATTGGCCTCGGCCCTCACCCAGTCCTGCAGGATCTGCTCTGCCGTGGTGGGCCGGTAGCCAAAGCAGCTCACCCAGTTGTGATCCAGCCCTTCCGGTTCACGCCGCTCCAACTCCCGCAGGAAGGCCCCCCAAAGCCCCGTTTGCCAGGGCGATAGTTCGTTGCCATCCGGGCAGCACACTCCAGCTGCGCTCACCATCCCCCCGAGCCATGGGCCGGGTGTCAGCAGAAGCGTGGAGGCACCACCGCGTGCGGCCTGAATCGCAGCAGCTACACCACCAGAGCCGCCGCCCCAAACGAGAACATCGACCGCATCGATGGACGTGATCATCACGCGCTGCAATCCCTGCGACTAATCCGTAGCTGCTCGTCTTCCGGTAGGCGGCCCAGGCAGCGGAAGCGCAGCCCCACGAGTTGGTCGTACAGCGGATTCAGTTTGCACATCGGCGGAATGTGCACGAGTTTGTGGCCAAACAGCACTATGTCGCGTTCAAAGGGACATTGCGCAGGGATCAGGCTCACGATGAAGCCAGCGACGGCTGGGTCACTGGGGTCAAGCGCATCCAACCACTGTTTCAAGGGTTCAAGCGGATGGATACTCCGGGCGCTTGTCGGGGCGTCACACGGCTGCAAACCCTTCAGGGGTGACTGATCACAGCCGAGCAAGTCCGCCCAGTGATGGAGCAGAGCCAATTCCATGGCACTGAGATGACCATCGGCCAACGACACCACAACGGCAGAGCGCAGAAACTGCTCGGCGAGGGTCGGATCTGCAGCGAAAGCCTCGGCCAGATCACTGTCTTGAACAGGGGGCAAGCCGTCCCAGTTGAGATCGGCGTCAGGCAGGGTTTTAGAAAGGTGATCAGCCAGCGCTCTGCGCTCTCCTTCGCTGAAATCACCGTCAGCAAGAGCCAGTTGGTGCAGGGCTGACAACCAGACACGCCGAACCTCTGCGCATTGGATTGGAGATGTCATCGAAACCAGAGGGAAGAAAAGGAGGTCGTTAAGATCCAGCCCCAGAGCCAGGGGCCTCAGAAGAGAGCCGACGCGATGACCTACAGCCTCACAACGCCGCTCTATTACGTCAACGCCAAGCCCCACCTCGGAAGCGTGTACACCACGCTCGCCTGTGATGCGCTCGCTCGTTTTCAGCGTCTCGAAGGCCAAGATGTTGTGTTCATTACCGGGGTTGATGAACACGGCCAGAAGATTCAACGCACGGCCGAAACGCAGAACATCAGTCCAGCGGATCATTGCGATCAGATTTCCGCCTTGTACTCCGACCTCTGGGCGCGTTGGGACATCACCAATGATCGTTTCGTTCGCACCACAAGCCCTCGCCATCTTCCCCTTGTCCAGGCCTTTTTTCAGCGCTGTGAGGCTGCAGGGCATATCCGTACCGGCCATCAGGAAGGCTGGTACTGCGTGGATTGTGAGGAATTCAAAGATGATCCCTCCGATGCCAAGAATCCCGACTGCCCCATCCATCGCAAGCCACTGGAATGGCGCGACGAGGAGAATCTGTTTTTCTGTCTCTCCCAGTTTCAGGAACGCATTGAAACCCTGATTGGGGACCCTCAGTTCATCGCACCCACCAGTCGCCGTCGGGAGATTGAAAATTTCGTCGCAGGTGGGCTGCGTGATTTCTCGATCTCCCGGGTGAATGTGTCATGGGGACTACCCGTTCCCGGCCATCCAGGGCACACGTTCTATGTGTGGTTTGACGCCTTGCTCGGGTACCTCACAGCGCTGCTGGATGACGGTGGGGCGGCGGACTTGGATCGCCTCGCAGACGTTGGCTGGCCTGCGGATGTTCATGTGATCGGCAAAGACATCCTGCGCTTTCATGCGGTGTATTGGCCCGCCATGCTGATGTCTGCGGGATTGCCTGTTCCCAAGCGCGTTTTCGGGCATGGTTTTCTCACCAGGGAGGGCCAGAAAATGGGCAAAGCGCTGGGGAATGTGCTGGATCCGGAAACCCTGCTGGAGCGTTGCGGGACCGATGCCGTGCGTTGGTATCTGCTGAGAGACATTCAATTTGGTGAAGACGGAGATTTTCAGCAGCAGAGATTTATGGATCTTGTGAACAACGACCTCGCCAACACGATCGGCAATCTCCTGAATCGAACTGCCTCGATGTCACGCAAGTGGTTCGATGCATCCCTTCCTCCTGTGTCGGATGGAGTTCGCTCTGACCATCCTCTGAAAGACACCACGGAACAAACGATTGTCCGCGTGCGGCAGTCGATCCCTGCACTGGCTTTTCAGAACGCGGCTGAAGCCGTGCTGCAACTGGCGATCGAAGCCAACGGATATCTCAATGAACAAGCACCCTGGAGCCTGATGAAACAACCAGGCCACGAAGAGAAAGTGGGAGATGATCTCTATGCCGTTCTCGAATGCTGCAGGGTGATCGGCCTTTTGCTTCAACCCCTGGTGCCAGGCCTCAGCTCCAGGATCCTGGCCCAGCTGGATCAGCGTCCAAGCGAGGATTGCTGGACCCAAGCGCTGAGCTGGGGCCAACTGGAGCCAGGCATCGGACTTCCGAAACCTGAGCCGGTGATGCAGCGACTTGAGCTTGAGTCCCCCCTCTGATGGCCTTGCTTTCACGCCAAGCATGGCTTTCAAGCTGTCTACTGGCAGGCCTTCCTTTCTTGAGTGGTTGCGCGGATGAGAACACACCGGTCGCCGTCGAGGCGCCGCCTTTCGTGTTCCGTTCACTGGAGCTTGAACAGAAAGCCAGCAATGGTCAACGGCAATGGAGCTTGTCCAGCCCGGAAGCCCGTTACGAACTGAACAAACGCTTGGTTCGCGCTCGCAGGCCCGTTGGTCTCCTATTTCGCAATGGAAAGCCATCGTTTCGGATTCAGTCCGATCTCGCCCAAGTGATCAACGATGGGGAAAAGATCCTGCTGGAAGGGAACGTCAAGCTTCAGCAACTCACCGGCGCGAAGCTGCTGATCCAGGGAGATCGACTGCGCTGGCGGCCTGAACAAGGCGTTCTGACCATGGAACAGCGGCCCCGAGCGTCGGATCAGGAGTCGCGTATTTCGGCCCGCGAAGCCGAACTTCAACAAACCACCAATGAACTCACGCTGACGGGCACTGTTCAACTCGACCGTTGGTCCACCGCCGACCGCAGTACCCCCCCTGACAGCTTTTTGCGCAGCGGTCAAGCCCAATGGAATTTGGATTCAGGACGGCTCAAAGCCAAGGGACCCGTTCTCGGTCAGCGCAGAGATCAGGAAGGAACCGTGCTCGAGCAGCTCGAGGGGCCATCACTGAATGGAAACACGCTCAAAGGAGAGATCACCGTGCAAGCACCAGTGATTCTCAAAATCCCGCGCGAGAAGGGTGTGCTCAGGGCCCAGGCCACAACCTGGTTCTTCCGGGATCAAATCATCCGCAGTGCAAAGCCATTTGAGGCTGACCTCGAGCGCACCAGAATCACAGGTGATGGCTTCAGGGCCGATCTCGGCGAAACGACCGTCGATGTGAACGGGGCCTGTGAGATCCGTCAGCCAGGGGAAGTCTTGGAAGCTGAACGCTGCCGCTGGAACTGGGACAGTGAAGACGTCTTGGCCGAAGGGCAGGTTCGCTTGCGGCGAGACGAGAACGATCAGGTCACCAGAGCCACGCGGCTTGAGGGAACGGTTGGCAAGGAGGGTCGAATTTCCTTCACCGCTCCTGGATCCAAAGTGCAATCGGAAGTCAGGCTCCCTTCTGAGGGGAAGGGTGTGACTCCTGGATCCCGTCCCCAACCAAATCCAGTGTCCTTCTAAGGCGTTCGCTCCATCCCGCCAGCCAACGTTCATCCGATCGGGTAAAGCAACGCTCGGACCAACCGCCGAGCACGACCCACCCCCGGTGCCCGAGGGGTTGCACCATCACAGATGGCAAGCCTGGCAACACGGGATCAAATTCATTGCGGCCTGGATAGAGCGCCGTCTTCACCAAAGAGATCAGCTCCTGGCGCTGGCTCGCCCGTTGGCAGATGGCACCGGGTACGAATGAATTCGACGTGATCAGTCCACGTCGGAGAAGAACTTTCCCATCCCACATCACAAGCATCGAGGCGGCTGAGGTGGCTGTCAGAAACTGATGGCTGCCCCAGGCCAGTTCCAAGGTCAGGGCCTCATCCAACTCCTCGTCAATGCGGAGCCCCTGCTCACCGCTGAGTTGCGCTGCTTCAGCAGGCCGGGGAATGGCACGCGTCCAAAGAACGGCAACCAACATCAAACCAACAGCTGCCATCCCAGCAAGCACTTCAGCGCGTTGAAGGGAAGGAGGAAAGTCTCCAGCCGTGAGGGCATTGACGAGCGCCAGGCTCAGCACCAAGACCCCGGCGATCAAACAAAGACGAGCGGAGCCAGGCATGGTCTGCAACATGCTGCGGTCAGAACGACTCACTCTTGCTCAAATGAGGAAGCACAGACCAGCCCAAGATGACTGACGCTGAAGCCTTTGCCGCAATTGCTCTCGCCGCGGTGGCCTGTGATGGCACCCTCGGGCGTGATGAGGCCCACGCTCTGCGTCGCTCACTCGAATACCGCACGCCTTACAAGGACCGGAACGAGCAGGAGATGGCCGCCCTGTTTGATCGCCTCTTGGCCCAGCTGCGAACAGACGGCGTCGAACGTCTTGTCGACGATGCCCTGCCCGTTCTGACGCCTGTCCAGCAGGAGACAGCTCTGGCGGTGGCTGTTCAGCTCACCCATGCCGACAGGGACGTCACCCCTGAAGAAAAACACTTTCTCAACAATCTGACTGGACGTCTCAATCTTCCGGAAGGGCGCGCCGTGATGGTTCTGGAGGCGATCATGGCTCTCAACCGAGACAGCCTGGCCGCCTGAGGGCAGACTAATTCGACGCTGAGCATGACCATGAATCGCTTCACCCAGCTCACCGGCGGGATTCTGGCCGCCACCCTCTGCTTGCTGTTCTGCACGCCGCTGGCGCTTGCGGTCTCTCCCCAGGACTTCCCAACCCAGCCACCCGATGAGCTGGTTCTCGATTCAGCTGAGGTGTTGAGTCGATCTGGTCGCAACGAAATCAGCAACCGACTGCAGGAGCTGGACCGCTTTCACGTGGATGCTCGGCTCGTGACCCTTCGGCGCCTTGATTACGGCCTGAGTCTCCCGGCCTTCGGAGAGGAGCTGCTCAATCGCTGGAGTGAGGCAACTGGTGGATCGGACAGGCCCTTGCTGCTGTTCCTGGAGGAAAGCCAGAGCAAGCAGGCCACGGTTGTCGCGTCACCAGCCTTGTTGGAACAACTACCGGAGAGCCTGTTGCGCAGCACCGGACGCACCACCATGAGCCAACCCTTGCGGGACGGGGATCGCTTCCGCCAGGCCACCCTCGACGGCGTCGCAAGACTCGAGATCGTGCTCGACGGTGGCGAAGACCCCGGTCCTCCGGTTCAGGCGGAGAGGGTTGCACTACCGACCAATGTGCCAACGGCTGAAGAAACAGAAGAGAGCAATGCGTTTACTTGGGTTGTCGTTCTGCTGGTGGTCGGCACGATAGTTCCGATGGCCACCTGGTGGATTTTCTCCCGGTAACAGCACGATGGCAGGACGCAACTGGCTCGACACCTTCGGAAGGGCCAAGTCCCTCGATGTGAACGCCGATCTTGATCGCGGCTACGAAGCCGCTCTCTTGATTCAAAGCCTGGAACTTGAGTACTACGGAGACCGGCCGATCCGCCCTGATCTGGAACTCTCTGTTCCCAGTTCGGTTCAAGCGACGGTTCTCCGGAAATTCCGGGCAGCCATCAGCGTCTGTCGGGCCTCTCTGGACAAACTGGAGTATCAGCGTGGCCAACTCGATCCGCAGGAGTTGCGCCAGCTCCAGCTGATCGAGAGTGTGGTCAATCGCTACAGCCCCCGGCGGACGGCCTCAGCTCCCACCATCAGCCGATCTCCTGATCCGCTTCCACGGTCCCTTCTCGGAATCTTCGACACGCTGCGACGGCAGCTGAATCCCACTTCAGAAGCAACGCTGGTGGCTGGATTCCGGCGGCGGCGCGATTCCACCCTGATTTCCCTGAAGGTGCTGCTGCTTCTCATCCTTGTTCCCCTCTTGGTGCAACAGGTGAGCCGCACTTACATCATCAGCCCCGCAGTGGATCGCTTTGCTCCAGATCTGCCGTTTTTGAGTTACCCCAAGCCACAACTGGAAGAGCAAGCCGTCGAGAAGCTCCGTGTCTACAAGGCCGAGATCGAATTTGATGCACTCCTGCGCGGCGATTCGATCCCAACACAGGAAGAGTTACAGAAAAAATTATCTGCGAAAGCGGAAGAGCTGAAGCAGGAAGCAGATTCAGAAAGCACCCATGCCGTCAAGAACGTCCTCGCTGATCTCGCCGCCACAGTGGCGTTTGTTGTGGTCTGCGTGTTTAGCCGAGAAGAACTACGAGTCCTGAGGGGATTTTTCGACGAAGCTGTGTATGGACTGAGCGATTCAGCCAAGGCGTTTGCCATCATTCTCTTCACCGACATTTTCGTTGGTTTTCATAGTCCTGAAGGCTGGACGGTGCTTCTTGATGGAATCGCCAATCATTTCGGTTTCCCGGCTAGAGAGAACTTCATCCTTCTGTTCATCGCCACCTTCCCGGTGATCCTGGCGACAATCTTTAAGTACTGGATCTTCCGCTATCTCAACCGCGTCAGCCCATCGTCGGTAGCGACGCTTCGCGGGATGAATGGTGGCGGCTGATCATCCTGAAGGTCTGGTTCTTGTCTCCGGTCCAAGCCGAGGAGGCAAGAGCCGCTGGGCCGAACATTTGGTCTCCTTTTGTTCTGAAGTGACGTACATCGCCACCTCACCGTCTTTGCCTGAAGACGCATCGTGGCAGGAGCGACTTCGCCTTCATCGGGAACGTCGCCCCCCCAACTGGGGGCTTCTGGAATGCGATGGTGACCTCACGTCTGCGCTCAAGGAAGCGCCGGACAACCATGGCGTGCTGATCGATGCTCTTGGTGGGTTCACGGCCGCCTGGCTACAGAGCGATGTGCAGCAGTGGAACGCCGTTCAAAGCGAACTGCTGACCATCCTGAAACAGCGCCATCAGCCCGTCGTGATCGTGATTGAAGAAACAGGCTGGGGCTTGGTGCCCCCAACAGCCATTGGTGGACTCTTCCGCGATCGCCAGGGAGAGCTCGCTCAGCGTCTAGCCAGACAGGCCAACCGAAGCTGGCTTGTCGTTCAGGGCAGAGCTCTCGATCTTCATGATTTAGGCCAAACCGTCCCGCTGTGACTCTTCTCAAGCTCAAGCCATCCGCGCTCAGAGTGGCTTTGTTCGAACCACGTATCCCTCCGAACACAGGAAACATCGCGCGGACCTGCGCAGCGTTTGATTTGCCTTTGTCATTGATTGAACCCCTGGGTTTCTCAATCGATGACAGACAGCTCAAACGAGCCGGGCTGGACTACTGGCCCCATGTGAACCTCTCGGTTCATGCAGACTTCAACGCGTTCAAAAACAGTCTCCCCAAACCCTCCCGCGTGATCGGCTGCAGCCGCAGGGATGGCGTTGCACTGCAGGGTTTCTCCTTTGAGCAAGGGGATGTACTGCTGTTCGGACGAGAAGACACAGGGCTTCCAGAGCCAGTGCGAGCCGAATGCGATCAGATTTTGACGATTCCGATGCCTTGCAGCGCTGGGAGTGATGGACAAGGTGGCGTGCGCAGTCTGAACCTGTCCGTCGCCTGCGCGATCGCCTGCTTTCAGGCAGGCCTGAAACTGCAGCTGTGGTAGTCCATGATCTGACACTCGTGCCCTTGCAGAGGGGTGTTCAGCCCGCTACTTTCAGCCCGGTCTGATGCTGTGGCGGCGTCTTCGGATCTGTTCTTCACTTGCGCGCTGAATGAAGCCTCTGCTCCTCGCCGTGACCGCCGTTGCATCCAGCAGCGCCTTGTTCGCGATGTCGCAGACCTCCGGTTTCGCAGACTCCGATCACATCAGCTCAAAGCAACTCCTTTCGGCTCTCTCTTCGGAGCCATCACAGATCTGGGTTCGATTGATCGAACCCAGCAATCTTGCAACGTTGGCTCGTGATCTTGAACTAACCCCGAGCCAGCTCGAAGAATTGAATGAACTCAAGGCAGAGACTGCCCTTGAAGCAGGGACATGGGTTGTTCTTCCTTCCACGAGTGCTGCATCCATCAGTGCATCGGACGCATTAGACGGAACGCAAATCAGAGAGACCGCACCGCTCAAGACTCCTCCAGCTCCGGTGGAAGTCGTTGAAATCAAACCTCAGCAATCGTTGATGTCTTTGGTTCAAGAGCACGGCATCACGCTGACACAGTTGAAGACTTTTAATCCAGGGGTCGAGCTCTCCAAGCTCGTGGTGGGAAGCAAGGTTCGTGTTGCTAAGGCCAGTGTGCTGGCTGTGCGTCCCTTACGTTCCGGCGGAGCAAGCTGGCCCGAACTTCCTGCACTTCCTGGATCCAAACAGTTCGATGCGTCCCAGTCCTATATCTGGCCTGCTAAGGGTGTTTTCACCTCTGGATACGGATGGCGCTGGGGAAGAATGCACAAGGGAATCGATATTGCGAACAACGTCGGCACTCCAATTCTGGCTGCCAAGGATGGCGTTGTTGCTTACTCCGGCTGGAGCAGCGGCTATGGCTACCTGGTTGAAATGTCCCATGGAGATGGTTCTTCAACGCGTTACGCCCATAGCAGCCGACTGCTGGTTAAAAAAGGACAATTGGTTCCTCAAGGTGCTCGCATTGCCCTGATGGGGAGTACCGGTCGCAGCACGGGCCCCCATCTCCATTTTGAAATTCGCAAGCCTGGCGGAGCAGCCATGGATCCGATGTCCATGCTTCCGTCACGCAGAGGCTAGAGAAAACGAAGACTCACTCGCCCCAAAGCGAAATACCTTCGAAGTGAGTTCACTTGAAGGGAGTGAATCGATTCTGAAAAATGTCAGAGGAGAGACTTGAACTCTCGACCTCAGGGTTATGAATCCTGTGCTCTAACCAGCTGAGCTACTCTGACGAAATGGCTTTCAGGCCAGTTGCCATCATACATCTTGGAGGGTCAACATCAGCGCATATCAATGGCGTTGAGTCTCTCTCGGAATGATTTCGGCGACGCTGTGGCCACGGCCTCAGACAGGGATGCCATGTCATCCGGCATGGCATTGGGCCTCCGCTGTTGACGGACCGGCTGCCCGCGATGCGGCCTGGCCTTGAGCAAGAGAGCCCGACTCGAAGGATCGCGCACTAAGGGCTGACTGCTGAGCTCACTTCGCACTTGATTCAGCAAGCGGAAGTGGCCGGTGCTGCTGAACTTTCTAAGAAGCGCCTGATCCCAGGCCATGGATGAATGAATCATCCGCACATCTTAAAAGCCGGCGAAAGCAGGATCTGGTGCAGCGGGGCACGCGATTGGCGCGCAGAGGCGTGATAAGTTATTGCCCGCAATTGGAAGTCGTAACGACTTCGACCTAGGTCTTCACGCTTCCTTGCCTTCCTTCGCCCGTTCATCATGACCGCCAACGGTTGTCTGCGCGTGGGCCAACAGGCCCCCGACTTCACCGCCACAGCAGTGGTTGACCAGGAATTTAAGGAGATCAGCCTGTCCCAGTACCGCGGCAAGTACGTGGTGCTGTTCTTCTACCCCCTCGACTTCACCTTCGTGTGCCCCACGGAGATCACGGCATTCAGCGATCGCTACGCCGATTTCTCCAGCAAGAACACTGAGGTTCTCGGCGTGTCCGTAGACAGCCAGTTCAGCCACCTCGCCTGGATTCAGACCCCCCGGAACCAGGGCGGCCTCGGCGACATCAACTACCCACTGGTTGCTGACCTGAAAAAAGAAATCGCCAGCGCCTACAACGTGCTGGACGATGAGGAAGGCGTGGCTCTGCGCGGCCTGTTCATCATTGATCCCGAAGGTGTGATCATGCACGCCACGATCAACAACCTTCCGGTTGGTCGCAACGTGGACGAAACCCTCCGCGTTCTCCAGGCATTCCAATATGTGCAGTCCCATCCCGATGAGGTCTGCCCCGCCAACTGGACTCCCGGCGAAAAGACCATGAAGCCTGATCCCGTGGGAAGCAAGGAGTTCTTTGCTGCTGTGAACTGACCTAGAAGGCAGTGAACAGTAGGGACCCACTGACGTGGGTCCCTTTTTTATGGCTGCATGTTTGCAGGGGTTTTCAGCAGAGCCTTCAGCCCCTGATCGAGATCATTCGCCATTGCCACACGTCGCCCATCACTGACAACCACTCTGGTGAGCGTCGGCAATCCTCCAAGGCGAGCTTTGAGGTAGATCGGCTCCACATAGAGCAGAGAGTCGCCAACAGGCACCACCAGGAGGTTTCCCTGAACAACTTGGGAACCGGCTCTGTCCCACAGACCGAATTGCTGACTGATGTCAGGGTTTTGATTGATTAATGCCTGAACCTGCTCAGGGCCAAAGATCGGAACATCGCTCGGGAATCGCAACAGGATCAATTCGCCGTAATGCACTCCATCACTGCGTGCGGCCAGCCAGGCCGAAAGGTTTGGGCGAGCCAAGGGCGTGAGTGGTTGGAGAAGCAGAAATTCAGAACGTTCGCTTCCTTTAAGTTGAGCCGTGATGTGATACGGGGCAACAGGTATCTGTTGGCGCCCGTAAAGTTCAACTGGGACTTGCCAGACATCATCACCGCTGTAGAAAGTCCTTGGCTCGGTGACGTGATAACGCAGCAATTGCTGAACTTGGAGCTCAAACTGATCCTGAGGAACCATCAGATGGTCCCGAAGAGTCGACGGCATTGCATCCCATGACTCAAACAACGCTGGAAATAATCGGCTCCAGCCAAGGACGATTGGATCCTCTTCTTCACTTACATAAAAATGAACCTTGCCGTTATAAGCATCCACAATGGCCTTCACCGAGTTGCGTAGATAGCGCAGGGGGCGTCCATCAGGAAGCGTGGCTGCATAGGGATACGTTCGAGACGTGGTGTAACCGTCAACAATCCAATACTGATGCTGATCCTTCGAGAAGCCTGGAGGAGGATCTTTTAGGGGAACAGAAACGAGATAAGGATCACCCATAAAGGTGAGAAATGGAGCCAGAGCCTTGACTCGATGTTTCACATCGCGCCGTAAAAGCAATTTGGATTGCGGAGTCAACGCACCAGTGTTGAGCAGTCTGGGGTCGTTGAGATAGGTAGCCGCACTGATGCGCTGCCATAGCGAGGACAAAGGGATCCCAGCAGTACCGGAGTAATGGGTATATGTATTTTTATCTCCCTCTGGATAATCAAATTCCTCGATTCGCGTGGGTGCCACTGCATAAGGCGAGGGCAACAAACCGAAATAGAGAGCAGCTCGGCCGATTGGAACTTCACGCTTAACATCGGCCTGAGTGATACCGAGAGAGGGGTTTCCTTCAATCCTGGTTGAACTGCCCAGATCACTGATGAAATAATCAGGAAGGCCATCCGGCGCGCTTGTATTGACTGGATTGAGCGTGAAACCGAAACCGTGGGTGAACACAAAGTGACGGTTCTGCCAGGTTCTGGATCGCCTTGGAAGGGCTGTCTGATCCAGCTCCCGCGCCGCCATGATCACCTGCTGCCGCTCCTTTCGATCAGGGCGCAGTGGATAGCGATCCACAGCAGCTTTGGCAAAGCGGTAATAAACCCTGAGCTGTTGAAGTTGCCGATTCGAAGCCAACAACGGTTGACTATCCCAGAGACGAATGTTCCTTAACGTGCTTTCTCCTTGAACCAGATCATCCGCCTCGAGTTGCTTTGAAGGGTTGATCGGTCGAGTCGTAATGCTGTCCAGTTGATAGGCATGGCGCGTTGCTGTGATGGCATGACTGAGGAATGGCCCCTCGAGCTGGAATTCCCTGGGGCGGACCACCATCCACTGCAAGAGGGGTGCCAAGAGAATTTCGGTGAGCAGAAGCACGATCGCCAAGGCGACGAAAACCCCTCTCATTCCCCGTCGTCGTCGCGAGGACACCCCAGGCCAAGGGAACAAGGTGGTCGCCAGGAGACCAAGAAGAACGCTTCCCCCCACCCTGAGCGGCAAGATCAGATGCACATCCAGCCAGCCTGCGCCGGCCACAACACCGTTCTGGGTCCAGAGCAGCTGATGGCGCGACAACCAGAGGAGTGCGGCAAGCACCAGAAACAAGGCTGCAAGCAGCGGAAGGAGCAGACGGCGTTCCTGGGTTGTCCAACCAGGAAAGCCCCAGTCACTCAGGCAGGAACTGCGAGTCAGTCGGCTCCAGATCGCAGTGCTGAGAACAAGGAGCAGCTGAAGCAGCAGCAACTCCAAAGCCAGAGCAATCGCTGAAAAACGACCAAGCCCAAAGCTCACATCAGCGCCGAGCAGGGGCTCAAAACGGTTGGCGTCAGGAATCGTGAGTGCCAAGGCCCAGAGCCCCCAGGCGCGGGCCGTGATCAGACAGAAACAGACACTTCCATAAAGATGGGCCAATCCCAGTCGATGACTTCTTGTCAGTCCAAACGTGATCGTCAGGACCAGCAGAATCGAGAGGGTGAACAGCGGCCAGGTGCTCTTGAAGGGAACACTCCACCAGTGCGCCAGGAGGAATGGCTGGGATAAGGCCAGCCAGGCCAGGCGGGTGTAAACCACCAGCACGCTCAGAAGCACCACAAGCGTGCTGGCCAGACCAAGCGCATACGTTCTACCCCTCAAGGCAGGAAGTTCCCCCTCGGGGGTGGGTTCATAGGCCGCCATCCATCGCTGTCGCCAAATGGTCGTAACACCTGCGAGGACTAGGGCAACGGCTCCTCCAGCGCCTTGGAGCCCAAGACGTTTGAGATACACACCCTCAAGGTTGAACTGTTGGAACCAGGCCACCTCGACCTGGAGACGGGCCAACAGCACAAATGCGGGAACTAGCAGCAGCAGCCAGCGGGCAGATGCAGGATGGCTTGCGAAAAAGGCTCGCTTGGACGGGCTCAAGTCCAGGCCGGCAGTTGCCCCAGGCTAGGACTCCGATCCGGCGGATCAATCCCTAACAGGGCATAGAAGCGATCCGACTGAAGGGTCTCCTCCTCAATCAGAGCATCAACCAGAACATCCATCTGTTCACGCCTTGACTCGAGCAGATGGATCGCTTGCTGCAGAGCCTCGGATGCCAGCAAGCGAACACGAAGGTCGATCTCGCGACCAGTGCGTTCCCCGTAAGACGGCCGGGTATGGATCAAATCGCGGCCCAGAAACACCTCCTGGTCCTGTCCCTCGAGAGCAACGGGGCCTAGATCAGAAAATCCGAATCGGGTCACCATCTCCCGTGCCAGTTGCGACACCATCTGCAAATCACCGCTTGCCCCTTGGGTGACCTCAGATGGTCCGAACACGACAATCTCTGCGGCACGGCCACCAAGAGCCATCACCAATCGGGCATGGAGGTAAGCACGGGTCACCAAGCCGGAATCAAGCACTTCCTCATCAGGGAAAAAGCGCGTGAATCCCCCCACACCACCACTGCGGGGCAGGAGGGTGACTTTGTCGACGGGATCGGCATTGGGCGTCAATGCCGCAACCAGGGCATGCCCGATCTCGTGGTAGGCGATTAATCGCTTCTTGGCACCATCCTGTAAGGGGGCAGCCGTCAGCCCCATGGTGATCCGCTCCAGAGCCATTTCCAGCTCTTTGTTGCCCAAAGCTGTGCACTGATAGCGGGCCGTGAGGATGGCGGCTTCATTCAGAAGATTGGCCAGATCGGCTCCGGAGAAACCTGGCGTGCGTCGGGCCCAGTCCGCCAGGGACACCTCTTCAGCCAGAGGTCTGGTGCGGGCATGCACAGCAAGAATCGCCTCTCGCCCTTTGCGGTCCGGCAAGCCAACGGCAATCCTGCGGTCGAACCGCCCTGGACGCATCAAGGCTGTATCGAGGACGTCGGCGCGGTTGGTGGCCGCCAGAAGAATGACGCCCGAGTTATCCGCAAACCCGTCCATCTCAGTGAGCAGCTGGTTGAGCGTCTGCTCCCGCTCGTCGTTGCCTCCGCCAATCCCTGCCCCCCTCTGACGGCCAACGGCATCGATCTCGTCGATGAACACAATGCAGGGTGACTTCTCCTTGGCTTTGCGGAACAGATCACGCACACGGCTGGCACCCACACCCACGAACAACTCAACGAATTCCGAGGCCGCAAGGGAGAAAAAAGGAACGCCAGCCTCTCCGGCAATGGCTTTCGCCAGAAGGGTCTTGCCGGTACCCGGAGGGCCGACCAGAAGGACTCCCCGAGGAATCCGCGCTCCCAATTTGATGAACGTCTCCGGTTGCTTCAGGAAGGTCACAACCTCCTGAAGCTCGTCTTTGGCCTCTGCGATCCCGGCCACATCTTCGAAGCGCACCGTCACCTCGCTCTGCGGACTGGTGCGCGCCTGGGTACGCCCGAAGCCCATGGCCTTGTTGGCCACCTGAGCCGATCGCCTCAGCAGCAGCGACAACCCAACCACGATCAGGACGATCAAGGCCAGATTGCCGGCCAGACCGGCCAGGGCCTGTTCCTGCCGGACATCCTTCACGCGAAGAGGAGTTCCAGCAGCCTCAGCGGTCCGCAGAATTTGTGGATCATTGACCAGAATTGGCACCGTTGTGCGTCGTCCGTCGGGGTAGGTGACAATCACCTCCCGGCGAGCCGGCACCAACTGCAGCTCCTTCACCTTCCCCGAGGAGATCTGCTTCAGCAACGCGCTGTAACTCGGAGGAGGCTCCGAACGAAAGCGAGAGAATGGATTGCTCGGTTGGTCCGTTCCGATCGACCTCTGGGCATCGAGGCCCGGCTGCGACTGACTCTTCTGCTCTGGGCTCACACCGCTGTTGCGTTAGGTCAAGACTAGCGATTTGACGGAGGGGCTCTCGAAAGTGGATCATGGCTGTTTGGCAGTGATCAGCCCGAGATGGCCGTCCCGAAGAAGAAAACCTCTAAGAGCAAGCGCAACCAACGGCATGCCGTCTGGAAAGCCAAGGCCGCAACTGCAGCCCAAAGAGCCCTTTCCATTGGCAAATCCGTTCTGAGCGGCCGTGCTCAAGGTTTCGTCTACCCCGTGGCGGAAGCCGACGACTCCGAAAGCTGAGTCAGCTGAAACGGACCTCGCGAACGGCCCTTTCGCTCGTGAGGTCCACGATGATCGTGGCTCCAGGAATGCAATCGAGACAACCTCTCGGCAGAGCCACCTCAACCATTCGATTGAAATCGGAGAGTTCGTTCTCAGCAAAGTTCACTCCGGTCCTGTCCAAGAGCGTGTTCAATTGCTGACGCTTCCAGCGCGCGGAAGCATCAACGTTCTCGATGCGCAGATGCCAGAGCTCATCGAGCATGGACCAGATCGAAACGTACTCGCTGAGCTTTGTGAGTGCTTTGGGACGCCACTGACGTTCTGAGGGCGTGAGCTGTTGCTCCATTGCATCATCACGGTGCTCACGCACCACCGCACCGAGAAACCATCCCTCCAGCAACACCACCCGTGGCTTGGAGATGGTGGAACCGCAACGGTCGCCCCGTCCTCCCCGAAGAGACTTGTCAAACCGTGGCGCCTGGAGACAGTCCCCGTTCAGCCAAGCCTGCAGAGATCGTTCCATCCCGATGAGGTCATGACTGCCAGGCAAAGCCCGGGGGACTCCCCACGGATTTCCGGCCATGCTGCGTTCCAATTCTGCTGCAGGCCAATAGAAGTCGTCGATCGATAGATGCTCCACCGACCAGCCGAGATGGTCGGCAGCATGTTTGATCCAACTGCAGAGGGTGGTCTTGCCACAACCCGGCAGGGCACTGACCCCGATCAACGTCGGGACATCCTCGGCGTGGGCCTGTTCCACTCGGGTGAGGAGTGGAAGAGCGAGGGAGGCAATCCAGGCATCATCGACAGGAACGGTCCAACGATCTCGCACCAAGCTCAAACCACCACGGGCCTGCCAGTGGTGCCACCAACGCTCCGGATCGGGCCAACCCAAGAGCTCCAGAAGGGCATCCCCCCCGCGTGGTGCGTCCGGTCGTCTGTTACGAGCCAAGCTTGAAAGCCTCAAACACAACGGCGTAGACGGTTCCAATCCGCAAATTGTCGAGAGCGAGCCATCCCAGAGGCCAAGGCTCAATCCGCACCCTGCTACGCAGCCGCACCAGAACTTCTAAAACCACCACCATCATCAGAACAGCGATGGGGCGCTCCTGACCTGATTTCTGATACCAGTACATCGTGACGTTGCTGCCCACAATGAAACCGAATAACAAGGCCAGCAGTCCCACACTCCTGCGACGCCAAGGCCCGACCAGGGCCTGGGACAGATGAGCTCCTACCCGACGCTGAAGCCGGTCGTATCGCGTGACATGCAGCGTCATCCCTGACCCAGATCAAGCAGCATCTCCAAATACTTCAGCGTGACCCGGCCGCCTTCACAAGGGGGTCCGCTGTGGATCCGACACGAGGTTTCTGCTCCGAAGTGATCCAAAACAGCTGTGGCGTGGTGATTGTCCCTTGGAAGTTCAGGATCCCAAGGGGATGGAGTGAGCAAGCAACGCAGTCCTGCCGCACGAGCAGACCGCAAGCCCGGTGCTGAGTCCTCCAAGGCGATCGCGCAATCTGGATCGACACCACTGCGTCGCAGAGCGAGCTGATAGGGCTCTGGATCAGGCTTTGAACAACGGACATCGTCCGCTGTCACCCAACCGCTGAAAGGGCCTGCGCTGAAACCATGCAGGACCTCGAGGAGAGCCTGAACGGAAGCAAGTCCGCTGCTGGTGACGATCCACTGCTGAACACCAGCGTGCTGAAGGTCCTTGAGAAGCCGCAGCACTCCTGGCCGCCACTGCACTGCACCGGAGCGAATCATGGCGAGGTAGTGACGCTGCTTGGCCTCGCGTAACCGTTGGAGCAAGTCGGGCGTTAGAGACACTGAGCACCTCTGCGCAAACCGCTGCATGCGCTTGGTTCCCCCGGGAATGGTCAAGAGCTCGGCGTAGAGGTCAGGATCCCAGTTCCAGCCGATACCCAGCTCGGCGAAGGCACGGTTGTAGGCCACCCGATGGCCGGACATCTCCGTGTCAGCAAGCGTTCCGTCCACATCCCAAAAGACGGCTTGCAGTCGAGACATTGCAGCGATTCAGCATGGGTTCACCCTGATGGAACACCATCGGTCGCGGAACCCCCCACAATGCGTCCATCGGAGATGAGGGATGGTTGAGGTCGGCCGACAGCAGCAGTGGCGTCTGCCGCGGCCCATCGATGGCATCCCCCTTGATCGCATTGCGTTACCCCAACCACTCAAAGCGGTTCTTTATCGGCGCGGCCTCTCAAAAACAGAAGACGTGGAGGCTCTCCTGAGCGATCAGGACCCGCCGGCTCCCCACGACCACTTCCCCCAGCTCGCCCAAGCACTGGCGCGCCTTCAGACGGCGTGCCGGACGGGGGAGTCTCTGGCCGTTTGCGGGGATTACGACGCCGACGGCATGACCAGCACCGCCCTGCTGCTGCGTGCCTTCCGCTGTCTTGGTGCCGATCCGAAAGCAGCGATTCCAAGCCGGATGGACGATGGCTATGGGTTGAACCCAGGGATGGTGGAACAGCTCCATGCGGAGGGGATCAGACTTTTGATCACCGTCGACAACGGCGTAGCCGCACGGGAGGCACTGGAGCGCGCCGCAGACCTCGAGGTGGATGTGATCCTCACGGACCACCACACCCTTCCGGATCAACCTCCGAAAGCCATGGCCTTGATTCATCCAGCCACAACCCCTGAAAACTCGCCGTATCGAGGTCTTGCGGGCGTAGGTCTTGCCTACATCTTGGCCCGCACACTGGCATTGGAGATGAAGAGGCCCGAAGCGATTGGCAGCTCCCGGGATCTCTTCTGCATCGGCACCGTGGCCGATATGGCACCCCTGACAGGGGCCAACCGCAGTCTGCTGAAGGAAGGGTTGAAACACCTTCACCGCAGCAGCTGTCCGGGTGTGCAAGCCCTTCAGCAGCTGGCTGGACTGGGTGATCGCCCCCTTGTCGCCGATGACATCGGTTTCCAGCTGGCACCCAGGATCAATGCGGTCGGCCGCATTGGTGATCCTGTGCTGGTGGTGGAGCTTCTCACCGCAGAGGATCAAGACCAGGCCTACGAATTGGGACGCCGTTGTGACGTCCTCAACCGTCAACGCCGAGACCTCTGCGATGCGATTGAAGCGGAAGCCATTGCGTTGTTGGACAGCGATCCATCGCCTTTACCACCTTTCGTTCTTTTAGCTCAAAGCCATTGGCACCACGGTGTGATCGGGATCGTGGCCGCCCGTTTGGTTGAGCGTTATCAAAGACCGGCGGCCCTGCTTGCGGCAGATGGGGAGGGATTGATGCGGGCATCCGTCCGTGCCCCCGAGGGTTTCGCAGTGGATCAAGCTCTGAAGCACTGCGGGCATCTGCTGGAACGCTTTGGCGGACATCCCGCAGCTGGAGGCTTCACAGTTCAGGTGTCAGCTGTGACAGAGCTCCACGACGGGCTAAACAGGCTCGCCGCAGCCTGGATCGCCCAGAGGGGAGAGGGATTGCTTGTGGAACCTGAGGCACTCTTAACGCTTGAGGACATCAACCACGACCTCTGGGCAAGCCTGCAGAAGCTGGAACCCTTCGGCGCAGGACATCCCAAACCGCTTTTCTGGTCGAGAGGTTGCCGGGTGTTGGATCAACAATCCCTGCGCGGCGGGCATCGACGCCTGACCCTGGAGCAGGACGGCGCTGAACGACAGGCCATCATTTGGCGTTGGCCAGCCAACGCCGCGATTCCGCAGACGATTGATCTGGCCTACAAGCTCAACCAGAATCATTGGCGTGGGGAGACCCGGTTTCAGCTGGAGATTCAGGCCCTGCGGGATCACCATCCGGTGATGGAACTCAGTCGCGGGTCTGGGGTTTACAGGATGCAGCGCTTGGGACCGAAAGCCCTCCAAGTGCTGAATCCCGCCGGTGAGTCCTTGATCTGCAAGATCAACGACATGGGTGTGCTGGAGAGTGAAGACAGTCGGGCCGGGCACCCCTACGTTGCGGGCTTACTACAGGAGGCCTGCGTGGGTCTCGGCCTTTGCCCATGAGTCCGGACAGTCGCCAGGAAACCGCCCTGATTCCGGGGACACTGCCCTCCCAAAGCCAGTTGCAGGGCTTGGTGCGTCATTTCATCAGCCTGGTGGTTGTTGGCGTGCTGATCGGCATCGCCTGCCTGCCGCTCAACCTTGTGGATCGCGTTCAGGAAAAGCTGTACGCGCTGATGCCGACGAATGCAGCCAACGAGTGGACTCTGCCCGGTGTTCTTGTGGCGCTGGCGCCGCTAGTGGTGATGCCGATTCTCCTGCTGCTGCAGCGAGGTCCGTGGCATGAGGGAGCAGGGTCCGGAATTCCTTCCACGATGAATGGATTAAAGGATCCTTCACTGCTGCCAAGGGCCATGGCAGCTCCCGGCACAGTGCAACGCGGCCTCCTCTGGTCGATCGCCACCGTGGCCATGTTTCCCCTGGGAAGGGAGGGACCTGTTGTGCAGTTCGGTGCCGCAGTGGCCAGAGCCTGTCATCAGCGTTTTAAGGGATGGCTGCCGTCACTGAGCGAACGGCAGATGGTGGCCATCGGTGGAGGCGCCGGCCTGGCAGGAGGGTTCAACACACCATTGCTCGGAGCCGTTTTCATGCTGGAGGAGCTCACGGCCGATTACGCCATCGTGACGATCTGGCCTGCTCTGGTGATCAGTGTTGCGGCGGCAGGCTTGTCGAACATTGGCGGACAACCGATGTTCGGCCTAGGCGTTCTCAACGTCGTGACGCCGGAGTTGGAACAATTGATGATGGCGATTCCTGTCGGACTCGTGGCCGGTCTTGTTGGCGGTCTGTTTAACAAGGGACTCGTTTGGCTCACGCAAAGGCTGTCGGCATCGGTGAGACAACGGCCTCTGCGGACGGGCCTTTATCTCGGTGGTGGCCTGAGCCTGCTGGCTTTGATGAGCTGGGGGACATCCACATCCGATGGCGAATCTCTCGTTCGCCAACTGATCGAGCAAGGCATGCCCAATCCTGTTCAAGACGAAAGTCACTGGGTCACGGGCCTCGCCAGTGTTTGGATCACGGCCGTGCGCGTGATCGGTCCGATGCTGGCGCTCAGCCCTGGGGTGCCTGGAGGCCTGATCGATCCATCGCTGACCTTCGGAGCTGTTCTCGGTTACACCATCTGTGCGATCGCTGGTTACAGCGGTCAGCTGGGAATCGGATTGGGTCTTGCGGCAGGGCTTTCAGGGGCGACCCAGCTCCCCCTGGTGTCCATCATCTTTGCCTGGCGTCTCGCCGGTGATCAGCAGTTGTTCGCCGGCGTGGTGCTGGCGGCTGTGCTCGCCGCGTACATCGGTCGCCTGGTGTGCAGGGATCCGGTGTATCACGGGTTGAGCAAGCTCAATCGTCAGAGTGCGCCGCGGCGGTAGAAGAGGATGAAGATCACTGCCGGACCTGCCAGGGTGATCAAGGCCAGTGCACCGAAATTGGCGATCAGGTGGAAATCGATTCCCATGGGACGAGAGCTGGTAAGCAACAGTTTGCCGAGACCAGGTTACGAGCCTTCCGCCAGAAACAATTCGAACCGGGCTGGCCTCTGTGACGGCTTGTCACAGCTCGGTCTCAACGCAACCCACAACGGACCGTCACGATGAGCCGCCATTCCCTGCACTGGGCCTGCCTCCAGCAATGCGGCGCCTGCTGCAAGCTGGCCCCAGAGGAACGTCAGGAAGCGATCGAAGCCCTGACGCCTGAACAACAAAGCCAATACCTAGCGATGGTGGGGCCCGACGGATGGTGCATTCACTTCGACAGCGGCGCCAGGCGATGTCGCATTTATGAAGAACGCCCGGATTTCTGTCGTGTCGCCAGCCTTTGCAGCCTTTTCGAGGTTCCCCAAGACCGCGCTGACGCCTTCGCCATCGCCTGCTGCCGCCAGCAGATTCGATCGGTTCATGGCGGACGCAGTCTGGAACTGCGTAAGTTCGAACGACTGATTCGATCCACGCCTCCATCGCGATGACCGACGCCGGAAGCTCTCAGCGTCCAAGGTTCACAACCGTTTTGGTCAGTACCTTCACCACTGTGTTCCTGGCGGAACTTGGGGACAAAACGCAGTTGGCAACGCTGTTGCTCTCCGCTGAATCCGGTCAGCCTTGGTTGGTCTTCGGTGGTGCCGCTCTGGCACTGATCTGTTCCAGTCTTGTTGGCGTGCTCGTCGGCCGCTGGCTGTCGTCGGTGCTGCAACCAGAACGTCTGGAACAAATGGCAGGTCTCCTGATGGTGGGACTTGGCCTGTGGCTCGGATCCCAGGCACTACGTTCGGTTCTGGGCAGCCATCCCCTCTGAACGCACCCGGTCGACCCCCAGCTCAATCCATCCAAACCACCGATGAACCTCACGCTGCTGCTCTCAACCTTCGTCACCGTGTTTCTGGCTGAGCTCGGCGACAAGACGCAGTTGGCAACCGTGGCGATCAGCGGCACCTCTGATCGGCCGTTGGCAGTCTTCCTTGGATCGTCCAGCGCTCTCGTGATCGCAAGCCTGATCGGAGCGGTGGCGGGAGGCTCTCTATCGGCGATCATTCCAGCCGATTGGCTTCAACTGCTGGCATCCGTTGGGTTCCTGGTGATCGGGCTCAAACTTCTCTGGCCGATGCTGAAAACAGAGAGCAACGTCATTCCCGAACAGGACTGAACAACACCCCGGCAAGGCATCGGCCCGTAAGATCAGATGGATTAAGGAGGTTGCGCGGTTCCTCTGCTGCTTGCGCACCTGCGTTGTCCCCCTCCCGGTCCTGAAGGCCGGTTCCTGATTCCGTTCTGATGAAATTCACGGTCGCTGATCTGCTCGACCAGGTTCCCTTCGATGGAACCTTGGAAACGGCAAAGCTGGAGAAAATCCTGCGGCTGACCAATCGATCAGAGAAACAGTCCCTTGGCTTGGCACTGCAAGCTCTCACGCGCCTGGGGATCCTGAGCACGGACGACAGCGGAGACATCCAACGCTGCATCTCCGATGACCTCGTGGAAGCTCGCCTGCGTTGCAGCAGCAAGGGCTTTTGTTTTGCAATCCGCGATGACGGCGGTGATGACATCTATATCCGCGATCACCAGTTGAATCACGCCTGGAACGGCGATCGCGTTCTTGTGCGCATCACCCGGGAAGGCGGTCGCCGTCGTTCCCCAGAAGGAGGTGTGCAATGCATTCTGGAACGGGCCACCACAAGTCTTCTGGCGGCTGTCGAACAGCAGGAGGACAAGCTTGTGGCGATCCCCCTCGACGACAGGATTCTGGCGACCATCGAGCTTCCCTCCGAGGATGCAGGCCACGCGGACACTCCCGCGGATGAAGCGGTCGCCGAGGTCATTCTTGACCGCTACCCCGTCGCGCAGTTCTTGGCCCAGGGCCATGTCTCCCGCGCACTGTCTCTCAATGGCGGACCTGAGGCAGATCGGGACCTGATGTTGACCAAAGCCAATCTCCATCAACGGTCCAGCCCACCACGCGCATCACTCAAGGCACCAGCAGCCAAAAAGCGGCTGGATTGCACGGATCAGCCGGCATTGCTGCTCACAGGCTGGTCTGCAAGCGACGCTGTTTCCCTGCCGGCAGTTCATGTCATCCCCCACGAAGGAGGGACGCGCCTTTGGATCCATGCACCAGCCGTTGCGGAACGGCTGACCCCTGGGAACAGTCTCGACCAGTGGCTGCTGGACCAGGCAGAGACCATCTGTCTTGGCCAGCAATGGCTTCCGCTTCTGAGCCCGGCACTCACAAAGGCCAGCGCATTTCGCGTCGGCGAAATTCAGGATGCCGTCACGCTTCGGCTGGATTTCGGCCCTGACCGTGAATGGAAAGACTGGGAGTTCTCGTTAACCAAGATCCGTCCTGTTGCTGAGATCACCAACGAACATCTCGCTGCCCTTGAAGGACGCAAACCGAAATCCCGGGCGATTCCAGCGGCCTTGAAAGCAATCAAAGAGCAGATCAGCCAGCTGGAAACTCTGATCTTCTGTGCCAAAAACGCCCATGAATGCGAAAAAGCCGCAGGATTAATTGAACTGGATCTGCCCAGACCTCAGCTCGACACCCTGGGAGATTTAAATCCGCTCGCTCCAGATGGTGATGCAACCAACTGGACAGAACCGCTGAATCCAGCCGCTCCTGAATCGGTCATGGCCGTGCTGTTGCGCACGGCTCACCGAGTCTGGAACTCCCATAGCCAGGATCTGCGTCTCCCTGCCGTCCTTCTGAGTGCCCCACCCGCCGATGACTCCGCTCTGACGGATGTCGCCAAGGCAGCCATTGCCCTTGATGTTCCTCTCGAACTCGATGAAGACGGAACGCCGTCCGCAGATGAACTCGCCAAGGCTGTCGCCGGTTGTGAGTCGAGCCGCGTGCTCAATCTTCAGCTTCGGCATGCCCTGCCCGACAGCGTTTACCGACTCAGTGACGCTGCAGCGACCACGGGAAGCCTGCAAACCGATGACAACAGCACTGATGCAGAGACAGAGGTTGCATCCTCAGCAGACGTTGATCAACCGGCCAGCAATGACGCGGAGACATCCGGTTCGGTTTGGGCTCAATCCCTTGCACCCTGGTGTTGTCCGACTCTTCATTACGCCGATGTCTTGAATCAGCAGGTGTTGTGTCATCTGCTCAACGAGGGCAAGGACCGCCCCAGCGTGCGTCACAAAGACAAGGTGCCGATCGGACGCCAGGGGGTAGGCGATCAGATCACCTGGCCCCTGTTCACTGCTTCGCAGGATCAGAAACTGTCAGAGCTGTTCCGTGAACGGATCGTCCAGCGTCTGAATACAGGCCGCCGTCAGGTTTCAGAGCTACGCAAAGACGTGGTCGCCATGGCGCAAGCCAGAAGTGCTGAACCGATGGTGAATCAGGAGCAGACCGGTGTGATCAGTGGTGTGCAGAGCTATGGATTCTTTGTGGAGATCCCTCCATCGATGGTGGAAGGGTTAGTGCACGTCAGCTCATTGAATGACGACTGGTACGAATACCGCTCCCGCCAGAATCGACTCGTGGGTCGACGGAGTCGCAGGGTTTATCAACTTGGCGATCAAGTGAAGGTGAAGGTGCTGAAAGTTGACGTGCTGCGCAATCAGATCGACCTGGAGGTAGCCAGCAACGACGATTCTGCGCACGATTCCACGGAGGCCGATCCCCTGCCTGTGGCCGTGTCAGACGCATGACCGCCCCTTTCGTCATTGGCGTCAGCGGCGCATCCGCCCAGCAATTAGCTGAACGCAGCATTCAATGGCTTCTCAAGGGTGGGCACAGCGTGCACGTGATTGTCAGCCGGGGAGCCCACGAAGTTTGGAGAGCTGAACGGGGGATCGCCGTCCCGGTGGATCCCAGCCAGCAGCACCAGTTCTGGCGTGACCATCTCGATGTGCAAAGCGGCGAGCTGATCTGCCATCGCTGGGATGATCAAGCCGCTGTGGTGGCCAGTGGCAGTGTGGTGACCCGGGGAATGGTGGTTGTTCCATGCTCGATGGGAACCGTGGGACGTCTGGCGTCTGGACTGGCGGGAGACTTACTGGAACGCAGTGCGGATGTGCACCTCAAGGAAGGCAGACCTCTTGTCATCGCCCCGAGGGAAATGCCATGGAACCTGATTCATCTGCGCAATCTCACAACGCTTGCCGAAGCTGGAGCCAGGATTGCGCCGCCGATTCCAGCCTGGTACACCCAACCGGAATCCCTCGACGACATGCTCGATTTCCTCGTCATGCGCCTGTTTGATGGTTTGGGCGAGTCGCTAACAGAACAGAACCGTTGGCAAGGACGACGGTCATGACCCCGCTGCAACGGCTGCTGCTGATTCCATGCCTGTCACCCTTGCTGCTCACGTTGCTGGTCGCAGGGCTGAATCTTGGGAAGGGAGGCAGCCTTCGGATCCTCACCTGGCAGCTACCCACCCTGCCCATCGGTGCCTGGATGGCCATCGCAGCCGCAACCGGCGCTGCGCTGGGCTCGGGTGGTGCCTTGGCGGCATCTCCCCAACCACCAACGCTGCAGCGCGAGGTGCGACGACCGTTCGCGTGGCCGCCTGAGCCCTCAGAACCGCTTGAGCCCCCGAAGCCTCCCTCCGATGCCGCCTCCGTGACATGGCCTGAGCGGGATGTGCGTGACCCAGCGCCGACGGTCTCTGTGCCCTTTCGTGTGATCCGACGGGGCGACGCTGAAGCCAAGACAGTGCCTAGGGCCGATCCCGATCAAACGGCAACCCCGACAGCTGGAGCATCCAAGCCATCAGGGCCTGATGACTGGAATCAGCCCCTCAGTGAGGACTGGTAGCCCGCGGCTGGTGAGGCAACACCTGAGCTGTCTACAGTCCCGCCAGTGACCGACATCCGGTGAGCGAAACCCCTGCCAAGCCGAAAGGCGAGACCAAACCCGCTGGTGAAGGCAAAGCAAAACCTGCCGCCAAACCCAAGCTCGAAGACAAACCCTTCGCCTCCTTCATCCAGGACGACTTTCTGCCATCGCTCTCGAAGGCTCTGGCGGAACGAGGCCGTGCCCCCGTAAGTCTTTCCCTCTCAGAAGGTGAGAGGCCCGTGGTGGGAGGTTCCTGCTGGATGGTGAAAGGAGAGCTCAGCAGCGAGCGCAGGTTCTGGCTCTGCTTCGAATCCGAAGCCATCACCTCCGGCAAAACCATTGCCCTTGCCGAGTCTGGAACCGAACCGAGCCTGCTGGAATCGTTTCTCATCGACGAAAAGCGCATCAACCTGGCGCTTCTGCAATCGAGACTGCTCCAGCGGCTCAACGGTCAGAAATGGCTCGGCGGCAACTGAACGACTCGCTTCACAGAGACCCCGGCAACCTCACGGTGCCACTTACGATGGTTAGCACTGAGCAAAAACAGATGGTGCCTCCAACCGCCGTCAACGACGCACCTGCACCAGGATCAGCCGTTGCCGTCAAGGACCCGGCCAAGGACACGATCCTCACGCCGCGCTTCTACACAACGGACTTCGAAGCCATGGCCGCCATGGATTTGCGGCCAAACGAAGCAGAACTGGAGGCCATCTGCGAGGAGTTCCGCAAGGACTACAACCGTCATCACTTTGTTCGCAACGAAGAATTTGACGGTGCGGCAGACAAACTCGATCCGGAAACGCGTCGCGTTTTCGTTGAATTCCTTGAGCAGAGCTGCACATCAGAATTCTCAGGTTTTTTGCTCTACAAGGAGCTCAGTCGTCGGATCAAAACCAGAAATCCACTTCTGGCTGAGTGTTTTTCTCACATGGCCCGTGATGAAGCCCGCCATGCTGGCTTCCTAAACAAGTCGATGAGTGATTTCGGCTTGCAGCTCGACCTGGGCTTCTTGACCGCCAACAAGAAATACACATTCTTCAAACCGAAATTCATCTTTTACGCCACTTACCTTTCCGAAAAGATTGGTTATTGGCGCTATATCACGATCTTCCGTCACCTCGAGAAGAATCCCGACAGCAAGATTTTCCCAATTTTCAATTTCTTCGAAAATTGGTGCCAGGACGAAAATCGTCACGGGGATTTCTTCGATGCCTTGATGAAGGCTCAACCCGACACCGTTCGTGGTTTGCGCGCTCGCCTCTGGTGCCGCTTCTTCCTGTTGGCTGTCTTCGCGACCATGTATGTGCGCGACGTCGCCCGCAAGGAGTTCTACGAAGCCCTTGGTCTTGATGCGCGTGACTACGACCGGTTGGTGATCGACAAGACCAACGAGACAACCGCCAGGGTTTTCCCCGTTGTGTTGGATGTCAAGAATCCGAAGTTCTATGCCGGGCTTGAGAACCTTGTGACCAACAACGCTGCACTGGACGCTGTGGATGCCAGTGCTTCACCTGCACCAATCAAGGTGCTGCGCAAACTTCCCCACTGGATCGCCAACGGAGCCCAGATGGCGTCCCTCTTCCTGATGGCACCAGTGCGCAGCGAAAAGTTTCAGCCCAGCGTGCGCTGATGCAAACCAACACGATTACGGCAGCCGGGATTCCGAATCTCGACCCCGGTTGTTCGCCTTGGGAGCAGCGCCTCAACATGCTGTTAAACGCTGGCTTGGGAGCCGGCGCCGATCTCGTCGAAGTCTTCCTCGAGCGCACTGACCACCTGGGTGTGCTCGCTGAGCAAGACAAGATCACCAGCGTTTCGCCGGCCTTCGGCATGGGGGCTGGCATCCGGGTGTTCCGGGGTGCACGGGATGGATTCGTCAGCACCAACGATCTCAGTGACGCCGGCTTGGCAGAAGCACTGGATCAGGCCTTGGCCATGCTTCAACTGGAACGATCCACTCTCTCCGGTTCCAACGCATTTCAGGGTCTTAGCGCTCTCAGAAATTTCGCTGCGACGAAAAACGATTGGTTGGACAGCACACCCAACCTCGATGTCATCACCCAGCGACTGCTTGAAGGCACCCAATGCCTGCAGCGCCTTGGCCAGCACCTTGAAGTAAGGCGTGGCAGCTTTTCTCGAGACTGGCAGGAGGTGCTTGTTGCTGCCAGTGACGGCACCTTCGCCCGCGACATCAGGCTGCATCAATCCAGCGGCCTCAGCGTGCTGGCTGCAGACGGTGACCACCGCGCCAGCATCGCCCGCCGTTACGGGAGCACCGACAAACCGAATGATCTGTGCGATTGGAACATCGAAGCCTCCGCACAGGAGGTGTGCGGCAGTGCCTCCACCATGCTTCGCGCGGAGTATGTGGACGGTGGTCAGATGCCAGTGGTGCTCGCCAATCGTTTTGGTGGCGTGATCTTTCATGAAGCCTGCGGCCACTTGCTGGAAACAACCCAGATCGAACGCGGTACCACGCCATTCGCTGAGTGCATCGGCGAATCCATTGCCCATCCAGCCGTTACAGCCATCGATGAAGGGTTGAGTGATGGAGCCTTTGGCTCGATGTCCATGGACGACGAGGGCATGGAACCGCAGCGCACCGTTCTCATCGAAAATGGTGTACTGAAGCGCTTTATCAGCGACCGCGCAGGTGAACTACGCACCGGCCACGCCCGCACCGGCAGTGGTCGTCGCCAGAGCCATGGGTTCGCGGCCGCAAGTCGGATGCGCAACACCTACATCGCTGCTGGTCCTCACAGCATCGATGATCTGATCGGATCCGTGGATCGTGGGCTCTACTGCAAATCCATGGGAGGCGGCAGTGTCGGCCCCACCGGACAGTTCAACTTCTCCGTTGAAGAGGGCTATCTGATTGAAAACGGAACCTTGGGCAAGCCCGTGAAAGGCGCCACCTTGATCGGTGAGGCCAAGGAAGTGATGCCGCGGATTTCGATGTGTGCCGACGATCTCGATCTTGCTGCCGGCTATTGCGGTTCGGTGAGCGGCAGCGTCTTTGTCACCGTGGGGCAACCCCACATCAAAGTTGATTCCATCACCGTTGGAGGCCGCTGATCATGGGAAGTACACCTCTGAACGTGGCGGCTCTGCGTGATCGGCTCCACCAGCTCGCATCCCGAGAAGGAATTTCTCAATGGGATCTCGGAGCCAGCCGAAGCAACAGCGCGTCCGTTCAAGTGGATCGCGGTGAAGCCAAACAGTTGAAAGCTTCACAACGCAGTTCCATCACCGTGCGTGTCTGGAACCGGGACGGTCTGGTGGGCATTACCAGCACCTCAGATCTCTCGGATGCAGGTCTGGAAAAGGCCTTGATGGGCGCCCATCAGGCCAGCGCCTTTGGGAACAGTGATGAGGTTCCCCACTTCTCTCCACTGGCAAACGCGCCAACCGAACCTCTCGATCGGCCTCTCAAGGACTCCGAAGGCATTCAATCCCTGCTCAAGCATCTTCTGGAGGCCGAAAAGGAACTCCTCAGCCGGCACCCCGCCATCGAGACGGTTCCCTACAACGGCCTTAATGAAGGGCGCAGTGAGCGCATTTACCTCAACAGCGATGGTGCTCTCCGGCAGGCACAACGCACCCAAGCGAGTCTTTATCTGTTCGCCCGCGCTGAGGAGCAGGGACGGAAACCCAGGAGTGGAGGAGCGGTGCGACTGGCTCTCGGCAGCGCCGACCTGGATCTCAAGGGATGTATCGATGAAGCAGCCGAACGCACCATCAGCCATCTCAACTACAAACCGATTGATACCGGTCGCTATCTGGTGTGCTTCACACCAGAAGCTTTTCTCGATCTCATCGGTTCCTTCAGCAGCATGTTCAATGCCCGCGCCGTTCTCGACGGTGTAAGCCTGAGCAAGCCCGACACGATCGGCCAACAACTGGCCGTTCCCTTCTTCAATCTGATCGACAACGGTCTTCACCCTGCCCATGTGGGAGCGATGCCATTCGATGGGGAAGGAACGCCAACCCGTACCCTGCGCCTGATTGGTGATGGGCGCCTGGAGAGTTTCCTGCACTCAGAAGCCACCGCCCGTGCGTTCGGTGTCCAACCCACCGGACACGCCGGGTTAGGAGCCAAGGTGTCCGTTGGACCCGACTGGTTTGAAGTGCATCGCAGCGCAGGGTGCACGCTGCCAGCTGATCACCTTGATCACCGCACAACCAGCGATCCATTCGTCTTGATCGAGAGCCTCAATGCTCTGCATGCCGGCGTCAAAGCCAGCCAGGGATCATTCTCGCTTCCCTTCGATGGCTGGTTGGTGAATGGAGGTGAACGCATTTCCGTTGAGGCAGCAACGGTTGCCGGCGATATCCGAGAGCTCCTGCGATCCATCGTTCAGATCGAAGCCGATCCCATCGTCACCCACGAAGGGGTGTGCCCTCACATTTGGGTCGATGGTCTCGCCATCACCGGCGAAGCCTGATTCACTCGCCGCTCAACCGCTTTGGCTTTGAAGATCCTGTTCTGGGGCACTCCGGCGTATGCCGTACCAACCCTCGAAACACTCCATGAAGCAGGGCATCAGATCGTCGGTGTGGTGACCCAACCGGATCGGCGCCGAGGTCGGGGCAAACAGTTGATGCCTTCCCCTGTGAAAGCCAGGGCTCAAGAGCTCGGCTGCCCCGTGTTCACCCCGGAAAGGATTCGACGGGACCCGACGTGCCAGCAACAGCTGAATGCCCTGGGTGCGGATGTGTCTGTGGTGGTTGCCTTCGGCCAGATCTTGCCCAAGGACATCCTTCAGCACCCACCTTTGGGCTGCTGGAACGGGCACGGCTCTCTGCTTCCCCGTTGGCGAGGTGCAGGACCAATTCAATGGTCAATCCTTGAGGGGGACGCGGAAACCGGCGTGGGGATCATGGCCATGGAAGAGGGATTGGACACCGGTCCAGTCCTCCTAGAGCAACGCCTGCCGATCGGCCTCCTTGAGAATGCCCATCAATTGGGCGAGCGACTCAGCCGGCTCACCGCCGATCTCATGCTGGAAGCCCTGCCTGCGATCGAGAGGGCGGGCCCAGGGCCCGAGGGAGAGCGATGGTCGCGCCTCAAGGTGCGCCGACAGCCAGAGGAGGGCACCTACGCCCGCATGCTCAGCAAAGAAGACTTTCAGCTGAATTGGGGAGATTCAGCCCTAACGACCCACCGAAAGGTGATGGGTCTGTATCCGGGAGCCGTCACGGTCTGGAAAGAACGCCGCCTCAAGGTGCTGGCGACGGAACCTCTAATCGAACGTCTCGCAGATGGCTTATCTGAAGACGCCCGCGCCTTGGTCGGCCGATGGAGCACCGGTGCACATCCTCCCGGCCAGATTCTTCACTGCGCTGGTTCAGACCTGGTGGTGAGTACCAGTGGCTGTCCAATCCTGATTCGTGAAGCCCAGCTGGAGGGGAAGGCTCGCAGCCATGGGCAGGCCCTTCTCCAACAACTCCAGGCAGTCCCTGGAGACACGATGGGGCTCGCGGCGAACCCTTAGCGATGACGGCCGCGCATGGGGGAGGGTGCGGTGCGCGCTCTGGGTTTCCCGGGTGGGCGCCTGCGGCCACCACTGAGATCCAGGGGAGGAGCTTTGAGCACGGTGGGCTCAAAGCCTTCCACGGTCTGACGCTTCAGCTCCTCGCCCGTTAGCCGCTCGATCGCTTTAAGGAGAAGTGCTTCCTCGGCGGCAACCAGCGATACCGCATGCCCCGTTTCACCGGCACGACCAGTACGACCGATGCGGTGCACATAATCTTCCGCCACATTCGGCAGATCCAGATTCACAACATGGGGGAGCTGCTGGATATCAATGCCTCTAGCGGCGATATCCGTCGCCACGAGAACACGGACACCTCCTTGTTTGAAACCCTGCAGGGCTCGGGTCCGTGCCCCCTGACTCTTGTTGCCATGGATGGCCGCTGCGGAAAGACCTTCCTTGTTGAGACGGTCGGCCACCCGATTGGCTCCGTGCTTTGTGCGTGAAAACACGAGCACCTGACGCCAGTCCCCTGCACGAATGAGATGGCTCAACAAATCGCTCTTGCGCGCCATGTCGCAGGGATGCACCACTTGCTCCACCGACCGCGCCGTCTGATTTTCAGGCGTGACTTGAAGATGAACTGGATCATGGAGAAGGCCCGACGCCAACTTGCGGATCGGCGCACTGAACGTGGCTGAGAACAGAAGCGTTTGGCGCTTCACAGGCATCAGCCTGATCAAGCGGCGAATGTCGTGAATGAAGCCCATGTCGAGCATGCGATCCGCTTCATCAAGAACCAGGCATTCCAGCTGGTCAAAGCGCAGAGCCCCCTGCTGATGGAGATCAAGCAACCGACCGGGCGTGGCCACAAGCAGATCGATGCCACCGCGCAAGCGATCAATCTGTGGGTTGGCCTTCACACCGCCGAACACAACATCGCTGCGGAGAGGCAGATGCATGCTGTAGGCCTTCACGTTCTCAAGAACCTGGGCGGCGAGTTCCCTGGTTGGCGTGAGAACAAGAGCGCGAATCTGGCCCCGTCCAGCCCGTTTGCCGTGCCGAAGTCTCTCCAGAACCGGCAGGGTGAAACCAGCCGTTTTACCCGTACCGGTTTGCGCAGCTGCCATCACATCCCTGCCATCAATCACCGCCGGGATCGCCTGCGCCTGAATCGGAGATGGGTGGGTATATCCCTTGGCCTGAAGCGCTTCCAGCAGGGGCTCACCCAATCCCAGATCAGAGAACAAAACCTGGGGATCCGTAGGGACAGAAACTGCGCTGATTGTGGTGCCGCCGCTAGCCACACCCTACGGGGGCACCCATTGAGCTCTTAATGATCGGCGTAAAGCTGCTGCGCCTGAGTCCAAACCTCATCGAGCTGTTGGTCACTGAGCACGAGCGCCTGAGGGTGAACGCGCGCCAGCCAGGCGCGGCGGTGCTCTGGGGTCTCATTGTTGAAAAAGGTCTGCTGTGCCGCAAGAACGCGAAATTTAAGAAATTCCAGAAGCACAGCTCGAGCGCGCAGAGCGGAATGCTGCATCCAAAGGGCCTTCAGAACAATTGCCAAACCGCATTGTCGGGTCTGTCAGGTGCGGCATGGAGATCAGTGGGTTCCTGTTGCGTGACTCTCCAAGCAGGAAGTCTGCAATCGCGATAGCTCGGATGTTGGATCAGGATGCCGTCCTGATCATCCGTTGAGCCATAAAAACCACCAACCCAGTGCGGCCGTTCATTCAGACCGCCTCGAAACCACACCCAGCATCGCTCGCGTTTCATCGATCCACGGTGTTGTTCAGGGCTCCATTCTGAAGAACTGGGGCTAGGGAGCAGCCTCGCGATGCACACAGCGTTCGCAGGGACCCTCCGGGAGCACCGCACAGCGCAGGAGTGGGCTGAGTGCATTGAAGCGGCAACTGGGATCTCCAATCACCCAACCATGACGGAACCAGCGGGCATCCTCCGGTTGCTTCTGTGTCTTCACGAGAAGGACCACAGAACGCAGTTCGTAGCGACCGGAGCGAAGCCTGTAACGATGCCGTCGCTGCATGACCAGGAAACTTCTGGTGTCGAGTGAAAACCAACGGCCAGGGTGGGGAGGATCCTCCATCTCCAGCCGATCGATCGGCTGCTCGCTGCCGAACTGACGGATCTCGATGAGCATGGCTCAGGTCTCCTCAACGACTGGAGGGAGCCGAACCGAAAATCCCCAAATCATCAACCCAGTCACCACAAAGAGCGTCAACAGCCCAGGGATATCAATCGTCGGGAAAACAAGCTGGATCAGCAACTTGAATCCAACGAACGCCACGGCCAGATAACCGGCCGATTCAAGTCTGGAATAGATCTTCAGCCAATGGATGAACAAACCCGACGTAAAGCGAAGTGCGATCACTCCGATCAGGGCACCTGTTATTACCAGCAGAAGTTGATCACTGATCGCCACAGCGGCAGCCACGCTGTCGATTGAAAACGCGAGATCCGTAAGGGCGAGGGTCAGAACGGTGCGGCGAAAACGCACAGTCGGCGCAGACTCCTCCAAGGCCTGAGAACCGTCCTCAGTGGCAGCAGGCCGCCAGTGCTGATAACAGAGCCAAAGAAGATAGCCAGCTGCCAGTAGCTGGATCGGCGGGAAGGCCAGCACCCATTGCGCCAGAAGAATGAGAGCAACGCGCAGCACGAATGCCATCAACACACCCAGATTGAGAGCGCGACGCTCGAGAGCTGGATCCTGCTGGGTGCGGGCAATCGCAGCCAAAGCGATGGCATTGTCTGCGGACAACAGCAGTTCCAGACTCACCAGCACAGGCAACAAGGGAAGCAGTTCACCAAGTTGATCAACGCCATCCAGCCAGGGGGTTAGGGAAGGCAGTGCAGCTGTGTCCATCAGCCCAGCCTAGAAATGGGACGCGCCGACCAGTGGCATGAAAACCCAAGCCCAGCTTTGCCATCACAACGACCAGCGCTGCATTGTTCGCGTGGAAGCCTTTGACGGCGACACGTCACTGGGCAGTGCCCTGGGTGAGGCGCCCACGGCAACCGAAGCAGAAGATCAGGCCATCGCCAGGCTGCTGCAACGCCTGGGAACGCCCAAGGCAACGACAGCCAGCAACAAGGAGCTTGTGCGCCGCAACGGCCAGGAAGGGGATCGAACTGCACAGAAGGCAACGCCTGTCTCTGAGCCGCAAACTCCCCCCGCGATCAAAACCCCAGAGCAAGACACCCAAACCAGCGCTGTCAACGAAGCGCCCACTGATCCCGACGATTGGAGCGAAGAACTCACCGCAATCGACCTCGAGTTGCAACGCATCGGCTGGGATCGAGCCAATGAATCCATTTATTTGGAGCGAGCGTTTGGCCACAGCAGCCGACATCGACTCACGCGCTTCAGTGATCTCGTGGCTTATCTCAAGCGCCTGCGTGAACTTCCAGCCTCGAGCGATGCACAAACGGCGACGATTCCCTTACGCCGCTCAGATCTTGTGAACCAGTGCGATGAGATCCTGAAGCGCCTCAATTGGCCGCAACAGCAAGCCCGAGAGTTTCTTCAAAACAACTTCCAAGTGGGTTCAAGGCAGCAGCTGAGTGATGAACAACTGCTTGGATTCAACATGCTGCTGGAGGAGCAGTTGCTGCCACCCGATTGATGGTGAAAGACGCCAACGGCTATCGGCGGATGAAGGTGCATCCCACCTGTAAACGAGTGATTAGGAGTTTGTCGAATCTTGAGTACAAAGCAGGATCAAGCGTGCCCGACCCAAAGAGCGACCATCTCCACATGGCAGATGCAGTGGGCTATGCGTGCGTGGCACTGGCGAAAGGATTACTGCCTTACTCCATCGGGCAAAGCGGCTTCCAGATTTATTGAGGATGGGCGAGCGTAGCGAGCAAAAACCCCGCCATTGCTGCGCACTATTGTTACTTAATTGACGAAAATTGTGCCAGGTATCGGAAGCCGTTGTGAGCTGGATAGGGTTGATGTAGAAATAAAAAGCCCCTGTGATTGCAGGGGCTTGTGTAGACTGAAGAATCAAGAATCAGAAAGGGTTCCAAGTTTTACCCCAAGGATCTATAAACCCATGGCCACAGTTATTCCCACCACCAGCCACGCCTTCTAGTTCCTCTTCTGATATCTCTGCCTGTGATTTCTTCAGCTCCTCAGCAGAAATAATAAAACCTGCAGCCTTGGCAATCGTTACGACGGCATCGACATCGCCAGCCGTCTTCAGCTTCTCCTGAAGCCCAGCATCAGCCTTGACTGCTTCCATGAATGCCTTGAGTTGCTCTTCTGACATGGGAACGTGTGGAGCTACAGCCTGTTTTTAGCAATCGTTGACGGCCTTGTCAGCAAGCAACAAAAAACCCCGCCATTGCTGACGCACTACTGTTACTTAATTGAAGAAAATTGTGCCAGGCATCGGAAGCTGTTTGGGGCTGGTTGAGGGTGGCTGAAGAAATAAAAAACCCTGTGATTGCAGGGGCTTTTGAGGATTTAGGCTGGAATAGGTCTATAGTAAGTTAGTCAACCCAACCATTCCCAATCTATCTGTCCACCAGCCACGCCTTCAAGCTCTTCTTCTGAAATCTCTGCCTGAGATTTCTTTAGCTCCTCAGCTGAAATAGCAAAGCCCGCTGCCTTCGCAATCTCCACTACAGCATCCGCATCGCCTGCTGCCTTCAACTTCTCCTGAAGCCCTGCATCCGCCTTGACGGCTTCCAGGAAAGCTTTGAGTTGCTCTTCTGACATCGTGTTTGTTTTTTGACAGTCACTTCATAGCAAAACCAACAGCATTTGTCTGCTCAAAAAACCCCACCATTGCTGACGCACTACTGTTGCTTAATTGACGAAAATTGTGCCAGGTATTCGGAAGCCGTTTGGGGCTGGTTGAGGGTGGCTGAAGAAATAAAAAGCCCCTGTGATTGCAGGGGCTTGTGTAGGCTGAAGAATCAACAGCTTAAATGACCGCCGACGCCCCAAAAGAACACCCAACCGATTGACAAGCACATTTATTCTGACCCCCACCAGCCACGCCTTCAAGCTCCTCTTCTGAAATCTCTGCCTGAGATTTCTTTAGCTCCTCAGCTGAAATCACAAAGCCTGCAGCCTTGGCAATCGTTACGACGGCATCGGCATCGCCAGCCGTCTTCAGCTTCGCCTGAAGCCCTGCATCCGCCTTGACGGCTTCCAGGAAGGCTTTGAGTTGCTCTTCTGACATGGGAATAGGTGGAGCTACAGCCTGTTTTTAGCAATGGTTGGCAGCGTTGTCAGTTAGCAACAAAAAACCCCGCTCGTTGCTGATGGGGTGAATGTTTAGTCGAGTGATGAATCAACTCTGAGCGACAGGCTGCCGACCGAATAACCATTTTCGCATCGGACGCATGCCAGGGCAACGCCCCCATGGCTCGTCATGCGCTTCCTCTTGGCTTTCAGAGGTAAATTCTTCCTCAGCAGTTGTGAAAGAACTTGCTAGCTGTGCGCCGCCGCGTGCCGCATCAACTGCGTTGTCCATTTGACTGTGCCTCTGCGCCAAATCCGCCAGCTATGGCGAGTAGTGCGACCGCATCCAGCTCTAAATCATCGAACTCGTCATCGTCATCCATCTGCCTCAGAAAGCCACGCACCTCATCGGCGGTCACCGTCATCCCTTTCTCTGCTGCGATCTCAACCATGCGACGGATGGAGGCATCAGGGTCTGAGGTCATCAGCTTGAACAGCTCCCCTTGAACCTCCATGGACACCCCATCACGCAGTGCCTTGAACTCTTCCAGCGTTGCCATTAGGTGAATCGCAGCGTGACTCCTTTTTAGCTGCGGACAACTCGTAAGTCTTCACCCCTGTTGCCATCTCACCTGTGCGTACGCTCCACCATTGGTTATTCACCAGAGCGTACGCATCTGCGTTTAAAAGCACGTCCTAATCACCGAGAAGTCAGTCCATCACTACCATCAGCGGCATACAACATGCTGCTGGAGGAGCAGTTGCTGCCACCCGATTGATGGTGAAAGACGCCAACGGCTATCGGCGGATGAAGGTGCATCCCACCTGTAAACGAGTGATTAGGAGTTTGTCGAATCTTGAGTACAAAGCAGGATCAAGCGTGCCCGACCCAAAGAGCGACCATCTCCACATGGCAGATGCAGTGGAATATGTGTGCGTGGCACTGGCGAAAGGATTACTGCCTTACTCCATCGGGCAAAGCGGCTTCCAGATTTATTGATGATGGGCGAGCGTAGCGAGCAAAAACCCCGCCATTGCTGACGTACTACTGTTACTTAATTGACGAAAATTGTGCCAGGTATCGGAAGCCGTTTGTGACTGGTTTATGGGTGTGACTGAAGAAATAAAAAGCCCCTGTGGTGGCAGGGGCTTTTGAGGATTAGGCTGTATCATCAATCATTTAATCATTAATAAGGCCCCATGCATTCGATGGCCCCCACGGTGCCGCATAATTGTGCATCGCAAGGCCCAGCTGGCCCCCAGCCACGCCTTCAAGCTCCTCTTCAGAAATCTCTGCCTGAGATTTCTTCAACTCCTCAGCAGAAATCACAAAGCCCTCAGCCTTAGCAATCGCTACTACGGCATCGGCATCTTTTGCTGCCTTTAGCTTTTCCTGAAGGCCCGCATCTGCCTGGACGGCTTCCCAGAAAGCTTTGAGTTGCTCTTCTGACATTGTTTTGAGAGGGAGAGGTGTAATGACCTCCAATATCGCCCATCCTCAGCCTCGTGTCAGCAGGATGGCGTGAGCTCCACCAATGAGCCACTCCCATAGCCACCACAACCTCCAAGCACCCCCCTAGCCCTTCCCCGTAGCTTCTTCGCCCGCCCCCCGCCCAGGCGGTCGCCCCCGCCCTGATCGGCTGCCTGCTGGTGAAGCGCCAAGTGGTCGGCAGCTTGCTTTGGAGCTCAAGGATGCTGAAGCGATTGGTTGAGACAAGAGGTGCTCATAGAAGCAAGAGAAAGCGTGTCTCACCAGGGCAGCAGCAACTGCCTTTTGCATTTGATTGTCGCCTCAATCAAATCCCAGAGGAGTGGCACCAGATTGCGGTGAGATTTAGACGAGCCAATGGCATCCGTGATGGCGATAGGGAGCGAAGTGATTGGTGAATGTGTTGAAGGAATAAGGGTAGAAGTTAGGAGAGAAGTATTGAGGATGGTTTTGGTGTGCCCTTGATTTTTCGGTTTGGCGCTCAGGGTCTTGATGGGTCTGTTATTAGGCTGCGTTGAATGCAATGGTGCCAGGTATTGGAAGCCGTTGTGAGCTGGTTAGGGTGGATGAAGAAATAAAAAGCCCCTGTGGCGACAGGGGCTTGAAGGGATTACGGATAAAATAATCACCAACTCCACCCAGGTGCCGCATTCGTACACCAGCAGGTGCCCCCAGCCACGCCTTCCAGCTCCTCATCGGAAATCTTTGCCTGAGATTTCTTCAGCTCCTCAGCTGAAATCACAAAGCCCGCTGCCTTGGCAATCGTTACGACGGCATCAGCATCTTTTGCTGCCTTCAGCTTCTCCTGAAGACCAGCATCAGCCTTGACGGCTTCCAGGAAAGCTTTGAGTTGCTCTTCTGACATGGGAACGTGTGGAGCTACAGCCTGTTTTTAGCAATCGTCGGCAACGTTGTCAGTTAGCAACAAAAAACCCCGACAATGTGACGGGGTGAATGTTTAGTCGAGTGATTAATTAACTCTTAGCGACAGGCTGCTGACCGAATAACCATTTTCGCATCGGACGCATGCCAGGGCAACGCCCCCATGGCTGGCAGTGGGCTTCCAATTAGCACATGGTCCCACCACCTCTACCACCAGCAATGGCAGCGAGAGCCACGGCATCCAGCTCGATGTCGTCGAACTCTTCCTCTTCGTCCATTTGAAGCAGGAAGCCACGTACCTCTTCAGTGGTGAGCGTCACACCCTTCTCAGCGGCAATCTCGACCATCCGCCGAAACGACGCCTCAGGGTCTGAGGTGAACAGGGAATACAGCTCGGTTTGCACTTCGGGGGAGACAGAAGCGCGTAGCTGTTTGAAGTCGTTGAGGGTCGTCATAGGTCAGCAGCGAGATAATTGAGCATTACCACCAGCAATGGCAGCGAGAGCCACGGCATCCAGCTCAATATCGTCAAACTCGTCTTCCTCATCCATCTGCTTGAGGAAGCCCTTCACCTCATCCAGTGTGAGGGTGACGTCTTGTTCAACAGCGAGTTCCACCATCCGCTGAAAGGACGCCTCAGGGTCTGAGGTCATCAGCTTGAACAGCTCCCCTTGAACCTCTATGGACACTCCATCACGCAGTGCCTTGAACTCGTCCAGTGTTGCCATCAAGGAAACCGCAGCGTGACTCCTTTGTAGCTGTGGATAACCCGTAAGTCTTCAGCACAACCGAGCAGGCAACAAAAAACCCCGCCATTGTGACGGGGCTGATGGATCAAAGTAGAACCCTTCGGTCAGACACCGTAGAAACCTTGGGTATTCGCCATGACCGCCGAGGAATTATCGCCAGAAAGCATGCCAAGAAGTTGCTGCGAATTTAAATCGTCACCTGTATACACAGCTTCTAAATAACCGCTCGCAAAGATACCAAGCCCTTGTTGACCATGTGCTGATGCAGAGCGGACGCTAAGTTTATTTGTTGCTGCACCAAGAATTTTGATCTGATCAAATGCGTCAAGCTCTGTGATGATGTCAGCCTTTTCCCCATTTGGGCTGTTTCCTGCTTTCCCGTACCACCAATTCTCAAGAAGTTGATCAGATTTGATGACAATTAAATCTTTACTGCCATCATCGTTGGCTAGGTAAGTGTTCCAGCCGAAGTCGCCCCAAAGCTCATCTCGCCCAGTGCCACCAGTAATGATGTCACGTCCATTGCCGCCACGGATGCTGTCATTACCAGCACCACCGTCAATGACGTCCCATCCAGCAAGACCTCGAAGTGTTTGCGATGAGCTGCCACCATTCAAGAGGGAAGATTCAACTTGGATGGATTGTTGAGATGGAGTTGTTCCGCCAAGAATGGCAAGTTGCCTGGCCATCAGCAATGACTCATTGGAATTAGCAACTCGGTTAACAGGCAGCTCACTTTGCCAACCAGGAGCGCTGAGCACTGCTTTCTGTCCTGTTATGTCGCTAATGCCTTGACCTTGGATCAACTGAGCAAGGCTTGTCGTGCTCGCATCAAATGTAAGAACTTGCGAATTATTACTGCCGATAGCAATCGTGACATCTCCGTTGTTGATCGTGTTGTTGTCTCCATTTACGTTATTGATATTACTATTATCTCCAGTGACACCATTTGTCGACGAACCGGGACCTCCCCCCACCACATTTTGACCACCGCTAATATCTTGGTTGATAGTTGTATTGGTCTCTGTATTACTACCATTAACTTGATTGCCCCCGATAGTTGTTGAGCTGGGACCACCTCCAACAACCGCTCCGTCACTGCTATCAATATCAATATTTAAATTTATTCCCTGACCGAACTGGGCGGGGACCGTTTCATTTACGCCAATTCTATAATTCCCGTAGTAAGAGCTATAGCCATCAACATCAATGATCAAATCTCCAGTATAGTCGGCAGTGAAATTAAAAGTCTTGTCCCTGTAAGATGAGATATAACTCGATGCATAAGAGTTGTCATCCATTCTAAGAGTTGTACCCCTGTCATCGGTAAGCCTAATGTAAGAGGTCCGCAAATTACTTGGATCGTAGTTGATCTCGTAGCTATTTCCTTTGGTAACACTTACCTTGAAGTAGTCCCTGTCGTAGTCATACGCGTAGCGATAACCATGGCCACTCCAGTAGCGGTATCTGGGATTCTGAATTGATGCAACATAAGTGTTGTTAGCTTGAATTGCTGTGGCGGAATAACGCGAATCACTGACGCGGTCATCAGTTCGATCAGTTCCATATTCAAGTGTGTAGGTAGCCATGGCAGCAAGCAATGAAGGGGAATGTTTGATGCGAGAGCAGAAATGCTCAATCGCATACCTCGTAAAGCCGTCATCTCGCTCAGAGAATCAGGGTTTTTTAAGGTTTTCCTCACCAATGCATCATTCACTCTCGCTCCTGCGCTCCACATCCCCCAACTGGGGGATAAATCCACCCGATTTCAGCCGCCCTCCTCCCCCCATGGGCTAGAGGCTGACCCCCAGGTGCCAACCCACCAGCCTGTCCGCTTCGTCTGTCGTGAGGATTGGGTCCAGCCCATCACACATCAGCTCAATCACAACAGGCTCTCCAAGCCGTTCGATGCCTAGAGACAGCCACGCCTTGAAGGCCTTGGAGTCGTTGTCACGCAGTGCGAGGAGCAGCTCCTGCAGCAGCGCAATGGCTATCTGAGGTCGAGGGTCATTTCATTTTTCGGGTGCAACTGCTGAAAGCATTCCCCGCTGAAAAGTGTTCTGTTTCGCCTCGACAGACTGGGGTATGGCAAAGAAGGCAGCACCAGCAGAACAGCAGGTCGCACTGCAGCCAGCTGCGATCAGCTCATTTGAGATACCCGCCGTAATTACAGAGCTTGTAGGCAGTGGCCTGTGCGCCGTCGGGCCATTTGTTGCCGAAGCCGATCGTGGCGATTGCGGCATTGATGCGCTCATTGCCCCAGCGCCCCGACACGCCTTTGGCCTTGAGACCAATTGGGCACAGAGCACGTAGCGCCTGATTCTCTGCGTTGGTTCTGGCTTGAGCGGCAGTGCCGGTGGCCAGGCCCAGCAGCACCAGCACCGATAAAGCGGACCTCATCTGATGGTTGTCTCTCCCACCACTTCAGCACCCACCGCAGTGATTAGGGAGCCCACCTTTACGCAGACCTTGATGCTCGATGCTCCCTTTGGCGATGACCTTTGCGTCATCAGTGCCAGGGGCACCGGCAAAAGCTGGGGCATTGTTCTGGTCGTGGTCAGGGACCACGCGCATTTCGCTCTGAGAACTGCTGAAAGCATTCCCCGCTGCAACAAAAAACCCCGCCATTGCTGACGGGGTGAATGTTTTGTCGGGAGATCGATAGCGACACCTACGCCCCCTGCTTTCCCCTTGTCGGGTCTTGTATAGCTTTCAGCCCTCAGGCTTCAGGCTTCAGGCTTCAGGCTTCAGGCTTCAGGCTTCAGGCTTCAGGCTTCAGGCTTCAGGCTTCCCAGCATTGTCAGTATGAAGAGCAAGTCGTGATATTTCCAATTTTGCTGCATGATCCGTTGTAGCTATTGCCATAACTATCACGTCCATTAAAGAAGGTTGTGTTTCCTACGCGAGAACTAGAGCCATTGTAGCTATAACCGTTAGAGCCATATCCGTTAGTATAAGTATGATTTCCAACGCGATTGGAGTTGTAGTTATAATAATCTGCCCTTGCACTAGTGGTTGCGAAGAAAGATGCTCCCAAGATTGTTGCTGCTGCGATTGCGTTGAAGAGTTTCATTTGAATTAGGTGTTGTGGAGGTCATCCCTCCTGGACCTCTTCACCATCGCCGTTCCACCCCTCCATCCACATCACCCAAAAGTGCTGTCCTGAAGCCAATTCACTGGTCACAATGGGTGAGACACAAAGCCTGGTATGGAGTTTCCGCTTCGTTCCGCTCAGATCCGATCAGCCTTTGACCAGGGCAAGCCTTATTTGGCTGGAAAGACGGCGGTGGCTTGTATGGGCGACCTCCTGACCCTTGCGTCCTTCAGTCTTGTTCCTGTCGTCAGCGAAACCTTGATAGGGGCTTACACCACTCAAGATGAGGCAGCTGATGCTTGCAATCAGAAAAGCCCTGACCTCTTGTTCGTCACTGAAAACCTTGAGCAGGGCTACGGCCTCAGCCTTGCAAGACACGTTAAGGAGTTCAGCCCTAAGACAAGAACCTTGGTGTTCCTCCACCGAGAGACGCAGGCTGTTGTGCGAGAAGCCTTGGATGCCTTTGCAGAGGGCGTGATGTTCGTCAGCTCCTTGGGAAAAGGTGTCGATGGTGATTTCATCAGATCCCTGTCAGCCATTGCCGAAGGCGGGAACTACTACCCAAAGGACGTTCAGACGGCGGCGGGCTATGAGGGCATTGAGCTTTTGCCTGAATTGTCTGATCGAGAGATGGAGGTACTGAAAGTCCTGTCCTGCGGGATGACCAACAAAGAGATTGCTGACACTTTGTTTGTGAGCGCAGAGACAGTGAAAACTCACGTCAGTTCAATCATTGGAAAGATGGGCGTCAAAGACCGCACGCAGGCAGTGATTAAAGCGATTAAGGCTGGAATCTAAAAACCCCGCCATTACGACGGGGTGAATGTTTTGTCGGGAGATCGATAGCGACAACATCAACGCCCCCTGCTTTTCCCTTGCGGGTCTTGTATTGCTTTCAGCCTTCAGTATTCTCCCAAACCAGTGGCTTCAGGCTTCCCGACTGACGGCTACTCATCCAGCATCGCTCTGTAGTTGCTGCATAAATGAACACAGGCGGTCTGCTGTCTCTTGCTTGTCCCAGTCATGGCTTTGAACCAAGTCACTAATAATGACGCACGCAAGGTTCCAGGCATCAACCACCCCGCCGATGAAGATGGTGTCGCCGGGATACTCACGGCACTTCACCGAACCGTTGGGGTAAATGGTGTAGAAGCAACTACGCGTGCTTTCGCCAGTGATTGGGTTGTCCAGGCCCCAGCTGAAGTTCCAGCCACCATCCTCGTTTTTACTATTCATACAGAAGGGTTTAGGCAGACCTGAACATTTCATTGATTCCGAAAAGTCCCAGAACATCTTGACGGAAATGTAAACGGCTTCACCGAGATTGAAGCCTTCATTTTTGCGGGCTTCCTCCAAGGTAACGGCGCTAGTTACTATAAACTCTTCGAGCTGAGCTCGACTAAGTTGCTTTACTTGAGGTTTGAGTGATTGGGTCATTGCCTAACTTGTGATGTGTGGGACTCTCGCCCCGTGAACACACCATCGCCGTTCTCGCTGGAAAGCAAATCCCCCAACAGAGCCATTTATTTGCCCGATTTCAGCCGTCTGCCTCCGCCAACTGAGGGAGCAACAAAAAAACCCGCCATTGCTGACGGGGCTGGTGAGTGTTTTATCGGGAGATGTATCGACACAATCAACACAAGGGCAAGGGTTCACAAGGGCTACCATTCAATACAGAGGCACATAAAAGGGGCTCAGGGTGATCTAGTTGTCAACACAGGGCGATCAGACTAAAATTAAAGTAGATAATCATATACAAGTGCCACGACTAGCCAAGGCTTGCTTTGTATCTCTTGGTCTACTGCTAGCTGGTTCAACTCCACCAGTTCAGGCATCTCAAACATTTAAAGAAATCACTCAACCCTGCAAGGCCTCAGAAGAAGCAAATAACGCCTGCGATGCAATGGCAATTCATTTTTCTGCAGTAGCCCACTATTCGTATCTTTGCAGGCTAGAGCAAGCCAGCGGAGTAACACCAGAGATGCTTTCTGAACAACCAAGAGTTCACGGAAAGACAGAACATAGAAAACAAATTGCAAAGATTGCTTTTAATATAGCAATTGGAAAAATTAAAAAAAGTTATCCAAACTGTTCGGTTAAAGCTATTCCATAGAATTTTCTATGGCTGCCAGCAATATGTTTTCCCGCCATTGCTGACGCACTACTGTTACTTAATTGACGAAAATTGTGCCAGGTATCGGAAGCCGTTTGGGGCTGGTTGAGGGTGGATGTAGAAATAAAAAGCCCCTGTGATTGCAGGGGCTTTTTAGGATTAGGCTGCCTGGGTTCCAACACAAGCAGGGTTCAAACACATACTGGTTCCCAAACACCCACATTCACTCCCACCACCAGCCACGCCTTCAAGCTCCTCTTCTGAAATCTCTGCCTGAGATTTCTTTAGCTCCTCAGCTGAAATCACAAAGCCTGCAGCCTTGGCAATCGTTACGACGGCATCGGCATCACCTGCCGCCTTCAACTTCTCCTGAAGACCTGCATCAGCCTTGACGGCTTCCAGGAAGGCTTTGAGTTGCTCTTCTGACATGGGAATAGGTGGAGCTACAGCCTGTTTTTAGCAATCGTCGGCAACGTTGTCAGCATGCAACAAAAAACCCACCATTGCGACGGGGTGAATGTTTTGTCGAGTGATGAATTAACTCTTAGCGACAGGCTGCTGACCGAATAACTGCTTAAGCGTCGGAAATATGACAACTATTGATGGCTGATTTATGAGCTTTTTGTGGTGACTGAAGAAATAAAAAGCCCCTGTGGTTGCAGGAGCTCAAAGGGATAGGCTGTTACCTAACATTCCTTGCACTGCACAGGAGCTGTTTTCAGGAGCTTCAATTAGGTTGCCCCGAAAACCTCCTACTCTTGCCCCCCGATACGCTTGTCAACATCTCTGGTGTTATTTCGATATCAATGTCGTCGTCGTCCAGGTTCTCCAGGTAATCAACAACCTCGGTCGATGTTGCATCTAATTTGAGTCCCTTATCTGTAGCGAAGGCGATAATCATGTTGGCGCCACGCTCAGGCTCTTCCAGGTAGGCACTGAAGACAGACTGCTTGAGTGATTCGTTCTCCTTAGACAGAAGCTGCTCTTTGACGGCATCAAGCTGTTCTTTTGACATGGGTTCAGCTCCTAGATGGGACAGGGTTAGCACCGAATAACCACTTGCGCATCGGACGCATGCCAGGGCAACGCCCCCAGGGCTCGTCGTGCGCTTCCTCTTGGCAATGACAATCCTTGCCACCCCCACCAGCAATACTCGTCAGCATCTCTGGCGTTAGTTCAATATCAAACTCGTCTTCGTCCATCTCATCGATGAAAGCAATCACTTCATCTTGATTGAGGGTGATGCCTTGCTTGGCACCAAAGGCGATGATCAGATCTGCACCACGCTTGTCATCTTCCAGATACGCAGCCATCACGCTCTTGCGTAGGTCTTCATACTCATCGGTGAGCAACTGGTCAATGACGGTTTTGACCTGAGACGACTCGCTCATGGGTGATGCTGCAGTCCGCTCATTTTCGCACTGGTGTCTCGGTTGTCATCAACCACCAAACAGCCATTTCCTCATCGGACGCATGCCAGGGCAACGCCCCCATGGCTCGTCATGCGCTTCCTCTTGGCAGCAGCTCGTTTGACCTCTGCCACCAGCAATGGCAGCGAGAGCAACGGCATCCAGCTCAATATCGTCGAACTCGTCATCGTCATCCATCTGCCTCAGAAAGCCACGCACCTCAGCAGAGATCACCGTCATCCCTTTCTCTGCTGCGATCTCCACCATGCGACGGATGGAGGCATCAGGGTCTGAGGTCATCAGCTTGAACAGCTCCCCTTGAACCTCTATGGACACTCCATCACGCAGTGCCTTGAACTCGTCCAGTGTTGCCATCAAGGAAACCGCAGCGTGACTCCTTTGTAGCTGTGGACAGCCCGTGAGTCTTCAGCACAACCGTAGTGGCAAAAAAACCCGCCATTGCTGACGGGCAATAAGAAACGCTGGCAACGCGCGATTGATTGGATTATGGATTCGAGCAAATGAATCAAGAGCTCCTGGTTTTTTAGACCACTACCAAACGCCGACAGATTTGCCTGAAGCCCAAAAGCCTGCCCCCGCGAAGAAGCCCTTAACCAGAAATGCTGCTAAAAACCAGGCGCCGCCACTGACATTTGCTAGCTCTTCTTGGGAGAGCTCAATATCCTCGTCGTCCAGTGATTGTTGACCGATATCTCGTATCGCTTGAACAATATCTTCAGGGCTTGCATCGAGCTCAAGTTCTTTTTCTTTTGCAAAATCAAGAATCATATTGGCGCCACGCTCCGCATCTTCCACGAGGGCGTTGTAGATGGATTGCTTTCGATCCTCATTGCCCTCTGTCATCAGTCTGTCACGAACCGCTTTCAGCTGATCTTGCACCATTGTTGAATGTAACTTGAAACCATATGATGGCTCAAGCGTCAGCAGTTGTCAGTCTTGCTGAGATAGTTCAGCCTCCTAAGGCAGCAGCACTGCCAACGCATATGTCCCAACAGCTGCTGCCTGAGTGAGAGGCCGAGCGGCCACATCTTCGATTCAGCGCTAGAAGAGCGCAAAGGCAGCCAATGCACGTGCGAATCGCGATCAGCGGAGCCCATTCCCAGGGAAAAAGCACATTGGTTTGGGATTGGGTGAAACGGCATCCTCACTACATGCGCGAGGAGGAGCCCTTTCGAGCGCTTCACAGCGAGGGCTATGACATCCAATTTCGCCAGGAATGCAATCGCCTCCATAACGGCATTCAGATGTATTACAACGCCAGCCGAGTGAATGCCTATCAATCCAGCGACGAATGCGTGATCTTCGATCGCGCGCCAGTGGATTACATCGCATACTCGCAATACACCGCCGACTACGGCACCACTGACATCAACGATGCATTCGTTGAAGCCATGGTTCCCAGGGTGAGAAACACACTTCAGAACCTGGATCTAATCGTTTTCATCCCCATCAGCGACCAATGGCCTGTGGAGATGGAAGACGATGGAATTCGCCCTATTGACCTGCCCTACCGCAGTGAGGTTGATGCCATTTTCAAACAGATCTACCGCGACCAGCGATTCAATGTGATGCCCTCGCTGAACGCACCGCAACTGATCGAACTTTGGGGATCCCGCGAGGAGCGGCTTGACCGCATTGAAAAAGTCATCAGGGCGTGAAGGCTCCACGCCTCAGGCCGCTTAGGCTGAGGTCGAGCCCGTTTCTGACTCATGCAACGCCGTCTGCTGGCTCCACTGCTTGCCTTGTGGCTGGTGTTCGGCCTCCTGCTTCCCTCCGCTGAGGCAGCGATGGATTACGCCAAACAGGTGCTGATCGGAGCTGATTTCTCCAACCGGGACATGCAGGGGGTGACCTTCAACCTCACCAACCTGCGCGAGGCTGATCTCTCTGGCAGTGACCTGCAAGGGGCCAGCTTGTACGGCGCCAAGCTGCAGGACGCCAATCTCAGCCGCACCAATCTCCGCGACGCCACGCTGGATTCCGCCGTGCTCAACGGCACGGATCTCACCGATGCCGTTCTGGAAGACGCCTTCGCGTTCAACACCCGTTTCATCGACGTGACGATCAGCGGCGCTGACTTCACGAACGTGCCCTTGCGTGGTGATGTGCTCAAAACCCTTTGTGCAGCGGCAGAGGGCACCAACCCCGTGACTGGACGGGACACCCGCGACACCCTGGGCTGCTGATGAGCTTTGACCCTCGCAGCCTCGAAAGGCTAAAGAAACTGGGCCGGGAATTGCCGCAATCGCTGCCAACCCCCGCAGAGAAGCCCAAAGATGCCTCGCGCGCCAGCGAGCGGCGCCACAAGGTGGAAACCGAAGAGAACCCCCAGGTTCTGTTCCACGAGCTGATGAAGGTCAGCGCCGATGGCTCCGTTCCTGAGCATCTGATGGATCGCCTTCGCCAAGCGGAGACCAAAGCCGAAGCAAAACGCCGGCAACAGCCGCGAGGAACAACACACAGCTCTTCACCCCATGAGGCGGCTCTGCCACCAGCTCCTGCAGCTGCTCGCAACGCTGGCCCAGGAAAAAACACCCGTCCTCAACGGCCCGCCGTGACTCCCGGCAGCGAAGAGGAAAGCCTGTATGTGGCGTTCGGGCAGCTTCTGCTCGAAGACGATGACGCCGGCTGAGGCCATCCACACCACCCTCCAGCAGATCGCATTGAAAGAATGGCAGGAGCTTCAGGTCTCTGGCCAAGACCACCTCACAAGGCATGGGGTCCAGATCAAGGACAGTGTGGTTCCTTATGACCCCTGGCCCAGGGTGATTCATGGAGCGGACTGGGACGGACTCTGCGCAGGCATTTCGCAGCGTCACCGGGCCATCAATTGCTTCGTTGCCGACGTTTACAGCCGCCAACTGATCCTCCAGGACGGCGTCATCGCCAGAGAAGAAATCGAAGGATCTCCGCTCTGGCAGTCCGACCTTCAAGGTCTCTTTTCACCAGACCATTGCTGGTGTCTGATCAACGGGTTGGATTTGATCGGTGGCCGCCAGCAGGGCTGGCGGGTTCTGGAAGACAACCTCCGCCGGGTCGGAGGCCATGGCTACGCCGTGGGCATCCGAGAGGCCTCCTGGACGGCCGGACTCGCGAAGAACGCGGCGCATCAACCGCGTCCAGTTCTGCAGGGTCTGCAGCAGCTCCGCGCTGCACTGCATCAGCTCTGCCCCTATCAGGATGATCCGCTGATCGTGTTGCTCACCCCCAGCACCGTGAGCACCGAGATCAGTGAGCACCGCTTTCTGGCTGCAGCGATGGGGATTGCCCTGGCGCGCCCAGAGGATCTGCATTGCGATCAAAACCAGGTGTTTCTCCTTCAACACGGACAGAAGCTGCCGGTGGATGTGATCTATCGCCGCAATGAGGATCGCATCGGCATGGAGCCCGATGGATCCAGTGCCTGGCTTGGCGTGCCAGGCCTGAAACGGGTGGCCGCGGCCGGAAACGTGCAGATCGCCAATCTCCCTGGAGCCGGGATCGGCAGCGACAAGGCCCTGTATCGGCACGTTGGCGCCATGATTCGCTACTACCTCGGCGAAGAGGCCCTGATCGAGCAGGTGCCAACGTTCAGTTGCCGGGAACCGAAAGAACTGGAGCATGTGCTTCACCAGCTCAAGCAGATGGTGGTGAAGCCGGTGGACGGTGCCGGAGGTTTCGACATGCTCCATGGTCCAACCGCCTCCGCAGCTGAATGCGATGCAATGGCGGCGTCTCTGCAAGCACACCCTGAGCGTTTCATCGCCCAACCGGCGCAGGTGCTGCACACCCTGCCGACGTTGATTGGGGAACAGCTCCAACACTGCGCCGTTGATCTCCGGCCCGTCTCTTTGCTTGGAGATACGCCCCAGGTGCTTCCAGGAGTGCTCACCCGCGTGGCACCCCCTGGGTCCTCAATCGTGAATCTGAACCGCGGCGGCAGCCTCAAGGACACCTGGATTCTCGACGACGCGGCATGAACATCTCCCGCTGCCGGATCATTGCTGTTGGCAAGGTACGCAAGGCTTGGGTACAGGAAGGGGTGGAGCTCTACCTCAAACGACTCCCTGGGCTCACCGTGGTGGAACTCAAGGACAGCAGCAGAGAGAAGGAGGCGGAGGCGATCCGTGCCGCTCTGCGATCCGATGAACTCCCGGTGATGCTGATGGAGCAGGGTGACACCCTCGCCTCGGTGCCCTTCGCCACGCGACTCGACCAGTTCGGCAATGAACGCCTGGCTTTTGTGATCGGCGGCGCCGATGGACTCACCGATGAACTCAAAGCTGCCGCCCGCTGGCAACTGAGCCTCTCACCGATGACCTTCCCCCATGAACTGGCCCGGCTGCTGCTGCTCGAACAGCTGTTCCGGGCTCAGGCCATTCTTCAAGGCAGCCCGTACCACCGGGCATGAATGGTCTTCAGCTCATGCATCCGCAGCCAACGCGTCTGCCCAGGCATCCCGGCAGCGCCACCATCGCAGATACCCCAGCTGACGGACGTGGGGCAACAGCTCGCGCATCATTTCGGCAGCGGCGGAACTCGCCGGGTTGGGATGCTGCCGCGCCAGCCGGTAGTTGGCACAGAATGCACCGAAGGTTCCTTTTCTCACTCCTCTCTGACGCTCCAGATGCTCTTGCAGCAAGGCATCGGAGCGGTGGGTGCTGACCTCAGTGGCGGCGGCTGAAGCTCCGTAATCCTGATCCGCAGGTAGGAGATCTTCACCGGTGAATCCACACACATCACCGGCGGCGAGTGCCGCCCGATTGTCAGCATCAAAGGCTTGCACCGCTTCCCCGCCCCGCTGCTCGAGCTCCTGACGGCAGATTTCGGCGATGTCCTGATCACGCCAGTCGAACAGATCACCCACGCCGTTGGAACGCACGATGTCGACCATCTGGCGGCGCAGCATTCGTTCACAGGCAGCAGCCTGTAGGCGGTCATGCTCCGTGCGTTGCGGCTGGCGCAGCGCCCATTCCGCATTCAGAAAAAACGCTGAGGTGGTTCCTTTGCGATGCCCTCCAGCGCTCTGCTGAGACGCTCCCATGATCTGCTCGGGTGTCACGCAGGGATCAGAACCCATCTCATCGGCCATGGAGCAGCTCCCTTTTGTGCCCAGTCTCCAGAATTAGAGCCTGTGGTCTATCGAATCTGCAACACCTCCATCCGCAGCTGCAGATCAGCTGGCACAAGGGCCGGTTGTCGATTCAGGTTGAGCGAGGAGGTCATGATCCACCACAGACTCTCCAGGGCGTGAGGGTCACTGGCTGAAATTTGGCGATGCTCATCGTCCAGGCGCGTCCGCTCATCGCCCGCAAACCTGTGCAGAAAGCCTCGGTATCGCCGCTGTTCAACCAGGCTGCTTTCAACGCCGGAAGGTCCTCCGGCAAACGCTCCATCGCCAGCTCCACCAGCAGCAGACTCTCGTTTCCGCAGGCTCGCTTCAGAACGTTGTCGTCACTGCGCTGCCAGACACGCAGCAACAGCTCCAAAGCCAGGCCATGGGCTGCTTGGGTTGGCTGATCAGCACTGGCTTCCTCGGCCTTGAGTGAACGCCCCGCAAGGGGAAGCGCTCGCGCTCCTCCCTGTTCGATCAGGGCCAAAGCCACGAGGTAAGGAGTCTCAGCCATTGGAGCGCATGCAGTCCGGGCATCCTCACTGATCGGAACCGCGTTGGCAGCCAACCCAAGTCGTCGCTGAACTGAAAGGACGTGCGTCCACACCATCGATGCCAGCGACCATCCAGGACCCCCGAACCGTCCTCTGCTTTGGCGACTCCAACACCTGGGGATTCAACCCGGATGGCAGCGGGCGCTTTCCGCAGTCAACGCGATGGCCGAATCAGCTGGAGCATGCTCTGAACCGAACCAGGCCTGCACTCCCCTGGCGAACCGCGGAGGAAGGACTCAATTCCCGCACCTGGCTGCACGACGATCCCATCGGAGCCGCGAACTACGGCGGCGACTACAGCTGCAACGGACGGGCCGACTTAATGACGGCTCTGCACAGCCACAAACCAATCGATGTGGTGATCCTTGCCCTGGGGTGCAACGACTGCAAGGGCTATCTCAATCTCTCCGCCGCTCAGATCGCGGCAGGTGCTCGCATCCTGATTCACGACACCCGCCGGGCCCTGAACTGCGGTCCCCGCCTTCAAGAACACACCGCACCGCAGATCATCCTGATGACGCCACCGGCTGTGCTGATCACCAGCCAGTCGTTGGCCTGGGGATTCGAGGGGGCCGCGCTGAAATCCAAGGACGTGGCCGAGCACTACCACCGACTGGCCGCTGAACTTGACGTGACCTGTTTCGACGTGCAGCCCGTGGCCAATCCCTCGTCCCTGGATGGTGTTCACTTCGATGCCCAGGCTCAGGCGCTGATTGCTGCCGGGCTTGCTGCATGCATCCGCCAGACCCTGGGGCAACGCCCAAACCCAGACAATTAGAACATCTGTACTAATCTAGAAGCCTGCCTTGCTCGTTGCGCTTCTGTGGCGTTCGATCACTCCTTCAGCCCAGTACCGCTGCCCCTGCGCTCCCAGCGCCATCCGCTTCTCCTGCCCCTGGCTGGCGAACGGGTGGCCGCAGGCTTTCCCTCCCCCGCGGACGATTACGTGGAGGTAGGAATCGATCTCAACGACCAGCTGATCCGCCATCCCACCAGCACATTCTTTCTAAGAGTGAGCGGCGATTCCATGACCGGCGCCGGCATTCACGACGGCGATCTGCTGGTGGTGGACCGCAGCCTCGACCCCAGACCAGGCCGGGTCGTGGTGGCGGTGCTCGATGGCGGTTTCACACTCAAACGCCTGGCACGCCATCGCGGTCGACTGCGACTGGAAGCCGCCAATCCCGACTATCCCCCCCTGGAACTGGAGGGCTGTGGCGACATGCAGATCTGGGGTGTGGCCATCCATGTGATTCACCCCCTCTAAACACCATGAGCCGGGTCACCGCCCTGATCGACGCCAACAATTTCTATGCCTCCTGTGAACAGAGCCTCGATCCGTCCCTGCTGGGACGCCCCGTCGTGGTGCTGTCCAACAACGACGGCTGCATCGTGGCCCGCAGCGCCGAAGCTCGGGCCCTCGGCATCGCCATGGGCACCCCCTACTTCAAGGCGAAGCAGGCGCTGGAGGCCCAGGGCGTTGTGGTGCGCAGCTCCAACTACGCCCTCTATGCCGACATGAGTCAGCGGCTGATGAGCCTGCTGGAAAGCCAGGTGGAAGAACTCGAGGTGTATTCCATCGATGAGGCCTTCGCTCGCATCAGCCGTCCTGCGACTGGCGATTTACGACCATGGGGCCGACGCATGCGAGCCCTGGCACGGCGCAATCTGGGGCTACCGATCGCCATCGGACTGGGAGCGAGCAAAGGCCAAGCGAAGCTTGCGAACCGCCTGGCGAAGGTGGAGGCCAGCCATGCCGGCCTGTTCGATCTCGGAGACTGCGGCGACAGGGATCGCTGGCTGGAGACGATCGCCATCGAGGATGTGTGGGGAATCGGCCGCAAGCTGGCCCGCTGGTGTCGCCTGCGGGGCGTCCGCAATGCGCGGGAGCTGCGCGACATGGCCAGCGGCCCACTGCGTGCCAAAGCCGGTGTGGTGGGAGTACGTCTGCAACAGGAACTGCAAGGTCACGCCTGTCTCCCCCTCGATCTCACCCCGGCACCCAAACAGGAAACCTGCGTCAGCCGCAGCTTCAGTCGGCCGGTCACCTGTGTGGAAGAGCTGCGCGAAGCCGTGGCCACCTATGTGGTGCGAGCGGCCGAGAAACTACGCCGGCAGAATCAACGAGCCGCGGCCCTGAGTGTGTACACCCGCACCAGCCCGTTCGTACCCGCCTTCTACAGCCGGAGCGCCAGCACTTCTCTCGACCTACCAAGCAACGACACCCAAGTGCTGCTGCAGGCAGCCCTTCCCCTGGTAGAGCGCATCTTTCAACCCCATCGGCAACTAGCGAAAGCTGGAGTTCTCATGCAGCACCTGCAGGGCACCGAGCAACTGCAGCACCACCTGCTGGTGCCCTGCAACGCCGTGGACCAGGCACGCCGGGAGGTGCTGATGCGCACCATCGACCAGCTCAACCAACGCCATGGGCGGGGAACCATTCAGTGGGCCGCCTGCGGCCTGCATCCGAGCTGGACGATGCGGCGTGGGCAGCTCGGCCGCGCTGCCACCACCCGCCTGAGCGATGTGCCGATCGTGCAAGCCTGAACCGGACGTCAGCGCGATGAGAGGAACGCGCAATCACCGAGGGCGGTGACGACCTCGCTGACTCCATCTTGAAAATGACGGTCATCGATCGCGCCGGTTCTGGCGAAGCTGGCCTTCAGCTCCTGCAGTTGGGACGCTGCCACCTCAGGGGACAGCAGCTTGTCGTCCTTGACCAAGGAACAGAAGGTGGCCGCCGCTCCGTAACCAAAACCGCTGGAGAACGCACGACGCCCGAACCAAGCAGCGGAAAACGGCAGGATCACGCCTCCACCAACAAGCACAGCCAGGATCACGATCCAAAAGCGTCCACCTTGTACCCAATAGGGAACGAGGTAGAGGCCGTCATCAGCTGGTGAACGGTCTCGGCGGGGGTGATCAGGCATCAGAAAGCACAGCAGAACAGACGTGTTGTGAAAGGATCTGGTGACGCAACGTGAGCAATAAGAGTGCTGCGAAACAGTTCAGTCATTGCAGCGCTGCTTCTGTTCAGCCAACCAGTGGTCGCTGCTCCAACCACAACCGAGCAGCAGGTCACGATCAAACTAAAGAACGGAGACACGCTGAAGGGCGTACTGGTTCCGGACGAGACCACAGAGGCCATCACGATTCTCCTGCATCCGGTGCTCGGTCGTCTGCGCATTCCGGCCACAGCCCTGATCACCGAACCACCAGCGAAACCATGGAAGCTGAGTGTGTCCGGTGGACTGTCTGCGAACAACACAGACAGCGATCTCTCCGCCGGTGGAACCTTTCAGCTCGACACCAGCTATAGCGAGGGTGCTGACAAGGTGGCCCTGAAAGGACGCGCCACCTATGAGGTGTCACGGGACCAGGGAGAAAACGCAAGCACAACGGACACCAACGAAGGCGATGGTGAGCTGCGCTACACGCGAAGGTTGGGGGATCGCCTGAATGCCTACGCAACAACCACATTCAATTACGACATGCTCAACACGATCGGAACCGACGTGTTTGTGGGGTCCGCAGGCCTGGGCTACGACCTGATCAAGAACAAAACCACAACCCTGAATCTCTCTGTGGGCCCCTCCATTCAGCAGATCTGGGGGGGGCCGGGATGTGAAGCGGATCCAATCTGCGGACAGGCCTTTGCTGCAGGAACCGCCAGAGCACAGCTGGAATGGAAGCCAAGCTCGCTCGCCAGCATCACCGTCACCAACAGCTACACGGGCGCCTACGTCAATGGCATTGCCACCAACAACACCTTTTCGGTTGCCCTGAAGATCTTTCCCATGGGGAATCAACGGCTGTTCACGTCACTCAACGGACAGACGATCTTCAACGCACTGCAAAGCCCGAGGATCAACAACAGCGTCTCCATGCAGCTAGGGATCAAGCTGGATTGAGATCAAGCGTGCTGCAACAGCTGCACTGCCTGGGAGCGGCTGCTGTACAAGAGCACCATGCGCTCCCCATGGGCATTGAGCCCTGTCTGCTCGCGCAGCAGATCGGTACTGGCCAGCGCCAGTCCACAGGTTTCGCAGAACAGCACCGGAAGCGTGCCGCCATGGCCCGACATCTGCTGCAGATCGAGAGCCTGACGAGCAGCCCGCTGCGCCTTCTCAAGACCCAAGCGCTCCACCAGCGAAGGCCAGAGACCATTCACAAGCTCACAGGCACTGAAATCAATCGAAGATCCCGTCATCAAACCGGTAATTGCTCAATGGCCACCACAATCATCTGCGGCGTCACCGGAATGGTTTCCAGGGCATCGTTGTTGTCGAGGTACGCATCGAACGATGCGAAACGCTCGATGCGGGGCTCAGCGCCTTCGGCGGCACAGGCCTTGATCCAGTCGTTGTCGTCGGGCTTCACCGCCACATAAGCCTGAAGGGCTTCCTCCAGGTCACCACCATCACCAATGCCCTCCCCGTGCCAGATCGCCTCGAAAAATTCAGACATCTCAAACAGGGAACAGACGACGGTTGCGGTTGGCGATCGCCACCAATGACAGCATGACCGGCACTTCCACCAGCACGCCCACCACAGTGGCTAAGGCAGCGCCGGACTGCAAACCGAACAGGCTGATCGCGACAGCAACCGCCAGCTCAAAGAAATTCGAAGCCCCGATCATGGCGCCCGGTGCAGCAATGACACGCGGCTGCCCCCAGAGCCGCATCCACTGCGCCGTAATCCAGAAGATCAGATAGGTCTGCAGGATCAGAGGCACGGCGATCAGCACGATGGCCAGAGGATCCGCCAAGATCGATCCAGCCTGCACCATGAACAACAGCAGCACCGTGCCGATGAGGCACACCACGGTGAGCGGTTTCAAACGCTGCTCAAGTCTGCTGATGCGCGTTGTGTTGTTCAGAAAAACCCGAGTCAGCCAGCCGGCCGCCAGCGGAACCACAACAAACAATCCAACAGCCGCGATCAGGGTGTCCCAAGGGACAAGAACCTCACTCACCCCGAGCAGCAGGGCTGCGATCGGTGCGAAAGCAAACACCATGATCAGGTCGTTCACCGCCACCTGCACCAGGGTGTAATTGGCGTCTCCATCGCTGAGACGGCTCCAAACGAACACCATGGCGGTGCAGGGGGCCACGCCAAGCAGGATCATGCCGGCCACGTACTGATCGCCGAGTTCAGCGGGAATCCAGGCAGAGAACAGGCCGCGGATGAACAGCCAGGCCAACGCCGTCATCGTGAGTGGCTTGATCAGCCAGTTCACCGCAACGGTGATGAGCAAACCGCGCGGTTGACGGCTGAGGCCTCCGATCGCGGAGAAATCCACCGCCAGCATCATCGGGTAGATCATTCCCCAAATCAGAAGAGCGATCGGGAGGTTGATCCCGGCCACTTCAAGCGATGCGATCGCCTCCGGCAAGGCCGGGATCGCTGCACCGAGAGCGACGCCGGCAATGATCGCCAAAGCGACCCACAAACTGAGAAAGCGCTCGAAAACACCCATCAGGCTTTCAGGAGTTCGAGGGGATTGTCGCTGACGCCAGGGTCCGACACTGCTCCTCCCAGGCCTGCGCCGCCATTTGCACGGGGTCCCAGGGACTGGAAAGCGGCGGGGTGTAGCTCAGATCCAGGTCGCTGATGGCATCCACGTCCATGCCATGAAAAAGAGCGTTGGCAAACGTATCCACCCGCTTGGACACCTCCTCTCCCCAAGGCCCCATCAACTGGGCACCAAGCAGACGCCCGCCCCTGCGATCACCAGTGATCCGGAAATGAAGGCGACCAGCACCGGGGTAATAGCCCTTGTGACTCAAGCATTCAAAGGGAACCGTCAGCGGATCCAGCCCCTCCAGGCGCGCTTCCTGATCCCTGAGCCCCGTACGAGCAACGACCCGATCAAACACCTTCACCACCTGCGTACCGAGGGTGCCTGGATAGAGGCGATTCCCTCCGATGGCGTTTTCACCGGCAATTCGCCCTTGCTTGTGGGAATTGGTACCGAGGGGTTGGTAGACATTCCGCCCAAGCAGACGGTGATAAGTCTCCACACCATCACCTGCTGCCCAGATGGACGCGACTCCTGTTCGCATCTGACGATCCACCACCATCGCGCCGCCAGCACCAAGGGAGACCCCAGCGCTTTCCGCTAATTCATTGGCTGGAACCGCGCCCACAGCCAGCAACACCAGGTCTGCACTGATGCGCTGGCCGTCGTTGAGTTCAGCCTCCAGCGCCTGATGCATCTGACGGATGGCAGCCAGCCGCAGTCCGCTGCGGACAGTGATGCCTCGAGCGCGCAGTCCGTTCTGAATCACGTCTCCGAAACTGGGATGCACCGTGCGCAGAACAGCAGGATTGTGCTCAATGAGCGTCACCTGCAACCCCCTGGTGTGAAGGGCATCGGCCATTTCCAAACCGATATAACCACCACCAACGATCAGAGCCCGGCGGGGTTGCTGCTCCTCCAACACCGTCAACATGCGCAGGGCATCCCCCATCCAGCGCAGGGTGAACACCCCGGGCAAATCCGCACCTTCCAGCTCCGGCCGGCGAGAACGGGCCCCCGTAGCGAGGATCAACCTGTCGTAGGCCACTGAATCGCCATCGGCCAGATCAACACGCTGATCAGAGGGATTCACCGCGATGACGTCACAGTGCGGGCGTACCTGCAGACCGGCCGCCTGGAGGTCTGCAGAGGTGCGGTGGGCAAGCGACTGCGAACCGGTGGTTTCGCCACTGATCAGAAACGGCAATCCACAGATGCTGTAGTTGGGAAACCCATCCCGGAGCATCACGCTGATCTCAATCGCCGGATCGAGCTCCCGGATCCTGAGTGCTGCGCTGATCCCCGCATCACTGCCCCCGATCACCAGCACGTGCATGGGAGGGATTGACGCAGATAGTTCTCAGATAGCGGAACTTCACCCATGCCGACGCATGGCGGATCACATCGATCTCTTGCTAGCCACCGAAGAGAAGTGCAATTGCCCAATGCAGACTCTCGAGGAGTACTGCCGGCCGTTTAAAGGGGCTGAGACACCTTGGCCTCCACTGCCGCTGCCTGCTGACGAACGGGAGATCTGGTGGAGACGATGGCTCGAGACAACGCCAACCTCCGAGGTGTGGAACCGGCTGCGTCTTGAGCTGCCCCAGCTTCTGCTCCAACCAGGCACAGGCGTACGAGAAGGAGAGGCCTACAGACGGTTGGTACTGCAGGGGGCTGAGCCTCTCGCCGAGGACCTGAATCAGGCTCCTGTCTTGAAGGATCCCGATGGCTTGACGCTGGAGATCGCAGAGCATCCGACCGGCGCGGTCCCCGTGCTCACCCTGAAGGATCACGACGATTTCGTCCTGATCGTGCGCTGTCTTGCCTATCGCTGCGAAGACAAGCCCGTGCTGACCACGGTGCATGCCCAGGCCATCAGCGGCTTGATTCACTGGGGACTCATCCGCGATCTCAGTGCCAAGACGCGGTGCCAGATCCTGCTGCTGCATCGGGCGCCCTACGCCTCAATTCCGGCAGAGCGCAGTCCTGGCCGTCCCGACCAAGAGCGTTGGCTGAACCAATCCCAGCAGTGGAGGCGCGAACACGAGCTAGCGCACATCGCCTGCACGCGACTGGTGGGTGAGATGCGCATCAACTTGTACGACGAACTGATCGCTGATGCCCTCGGCATGCTGGCCTCCCTTGGAACCTTTGATGCCGAACTCTTTCGGCTGGCGCTTGGTTTATCGGCCGACGGCACGCCCCATGATCAGGCCAGGGCCCACGTGTACGTGTCGCAGCTGCAGCCCAACGATCGGGGTGCGGCCTGCCAGATGGTGCTCGAGCGAGCACGGGAGCTGGAGACAATGCTGCAGGCACAACAGTGGCCAGATGAAGCCATGCCCCTGCTGCAACGACTCTGCAGGAGCCGGCTGGATCAGGCGCTCATGGCCGATGCATCCGAGGCCGCAGGAGCCACGCCGTCGCCGTAACCAGCGCAGCGCTGTTGATCAAGATGCAGGATGTGGCGGCGTTCGCTGTAGTACAGCTCCTGGAATCGCAGTGCTTCGGCATTGAGGTCGTCGAACATGGCTTGAATTCGCTGCTCCATGTCCACGCCTTGGGGCTGCTGCTGCTCACGCTCCTCATCGATCAGAACGGCGATGCAACGTTCAAGCGTCTGAAGCCGCTGACCGGCCCAGGCCTCAAGCAAGTGGCGGCAGCGCTTGTTGCTTTTCTGACGCTCGAGCATGGCGGCCGTTCCCCGCAGCTGTTCCATCGGCCGAGACAGAGCAACTTTCTGAAGCTCGCCGGGTTCCAGCAAAGGAGTGAGACGTGTCACCAGGGTGCTGTTCTCCAGAAGTAGTTGATCGGTGAGCAGGCGGGGCAGATCTAGATCAGCCAGTTCGTCGCCCCGATCCTCACCGCGACTGATCGCTTCGAGGCGCACACTGCCGAGGTTCCCCTCCTCCAACTCCGTGAGGCACGACCAGAGCAGACGGTGGTGCTGCAGGGCGAAGTCCTCGAGTTCACGCTTGCGCAGTTCCTGTCGGATTGCGCCCCGGTATGAAGGGCAATGCAGATAAAGCCGCAGAATTTCCGCTTCACAACGCTCTCGCTGACTGGCTTCCCCTGACTTCTCATGACGGGCTGAGCGGCCATGCCAGCGTTGGCCCTGCACCTGCTGGCGCAAATCCTCTTCCAACTGAAGAGCCAAGCGCCCCTGGCCGCCGCTGAGGCGCTCGGACACTTGCTGGATGTAGTGGGTACGAATCGCCGACTGAGGCAACTTGCCCAGCAGTTCCACCAGAGCTGAAACGGAACGCTGGAACTGATCGGCCTTGCTGAGATCACGCCCCTCCAGCACCTGCTCGATCTGCCAATCGAGCCAGAGAGGTGCCTGATCCAGAAGAGCCCTGTAGTCGCCGGCACCTTGGCCCTTGAGGAATTCATCGGGATCTTTTCCAGAAGGAAGGTGAAGAACACGCAGCTCAAGCTGTCCCTGAAGGGCCAGCTGTTCCACCTCGCCGATGGCGCGATTGGCGGCGCGAACGCCAGCACCATCAGCATCGAAGTTCAGCACGATGCGCTTGCCATCGCAGCAGCGGCACAACTGGGTGATCTGCTGGCTGCTCAAGGCCGTGCCCAGAGAAGCCACGGAATTGGTCACGCCCGCGGCATGCAGGGCAATCACATCGAAGTAACCCTCCACCACAACGGCACGGTCGTCCTTACGGATTGCTGATGCCGCCCGATCAAGGCCGAACAAGTGCTTGCCCTTCTCAAACACCTCGGTTTCCGGAGAGTTGAGGTACTTGGGTTCGGTGCCATCAAGGCTGCGACCGCCGAAACCGATCACCCGTCCCTGGCGATCCTTGATCGGCACCATCACCCGATGCCTGAAGCGGTCATAGAAACCATTGCCACCCTTCCTGGGCACCACCAAACCCGCGGCTTCGAGATGCTCCGGATCCAATCCCTCCACCTGCTGGAGGTGCTTCAGCAGGCCATCCCACTGATCAGGCGCATAACCCAGTTCAAACTGCTCCAGGGTGGCGTCACTGAGTCCACGCTTGTCTTGTAGGTAACGCAGCGCATCAGCACCGGATGCAACCTTCAGCTGGCTCCGAAACCAACCAGCAGCCAACGCCAGCACCCGATGCAACGTGTCCCGGCGCGACAGCTGTTGTTTCAGACGCTCCTGCTGGGGACCATCGACGGTCTCCACAGGCAATTGATAACGACGGGCCAGATCCAGCACCACATCGCTGAAGCTCTGGCGCTGAAACTCCATCAGGAACTTGATGGAGTTGCCGCCGGCACCACAAGAGAAGCAGTAATAGAACTGCTTCGCTGGGGACACCGTCATCGACGGCTTGCTGTCGTCATGGAAGGGGCAGATCCCTACAAACTCTCTGCCCTTCTTCTTGAGCACAACGTGCTCACCCACCACATCAACGATGTCGGCCCGCTCCTTGACGGCCTCGATGGTTCGGGGATGCAGACGGGCACTGACCATGGGCCCATTGTGGAAGACCCGGGCGCTTGCGACGAGAAATCCGCTGAGGAAAACCGTTCGACCCGACGGGTGGCATGGTTGTCGGAGTGATTGCGGACGTGTTGATGCGGAGCCTGCTGGCAGCGATCCGCGGAACGCAGTCGCCCCATGAATGGAGAGCCTGCATCGACCTACTGGGTGCAGCACTGGCCTTCAGCCTGATGACGGTGTGCGTCAAGCACCTCGGCGGCCGTTTGCCGGTGGCGGAAATCGTGTTGATCCGATCACTGATCAGCATTGCGATCACCCTGACGATGCTCGCGCAGGCGAACGTCTCGCCCTGGGGGCATCAGCGGGGACTCCTCCTGGTGCGCGGGGCGCTCGGCACCATCGCGCTGCTGCTCTTCTTTCAGGCCTTGGCCAGCTTGCCCCTCGCGGCAGCGACGCTGATCCAATACACCTATCCCACGCTGACGGCACTCACAGCCTGGGCTCTGCTCAAGGAGCCGATCCGCAAACGCATTGGCCTGGCCATCGTGCTCGGGCTGATCGGCGTGATCCTGGTGGTCCAGCCCGAATGGATGGGGCAGGACGTCGCAGGACTCCCTGCCATGGCCGCGCTGATTGGGCTTGGGGGAGCCCTGATGACGGCTCTGGCCTACGTGAGTGTGCGCCAGCTGTCCGTCAAGGAGCATCCATTGGTGATTGTGTTCTATTTCCCCCTGGTTTCTGTGCCAGCCACGCTGCCGCTCCTTGTGAACCAGCTGGTGCTCCCGAGCGGCATGGACTGGGTCTGGCTGGTCGGGGTCGGTCTTTTGACCCAGATGGGTCAGATCTGGCTCACCCAGGGGCTGGCTGCACTGCCAGCAGCACGCGCCACATCAATCAATTACGTCCAAGTTGTGTTTGCCACCGTCTGGGGTGTGCTCTTTTTCGCAGAGCCGATCACAGGAACAGTGATTGTCGGAGCGCTTTGTGTGCTCGGAGCCACGCTGATCAGCCTGAGTGCCCGTCAGTCGATGGCGAGGGGGTAGGTGACCCAGGCCTGGGATGCACCATCGTCAGACCCGCTGGGGATCGCCAGACGCCAGCTTTCTCCCCGTTCACCCCGTTCGAGGTACAGCTCAAACGCGCTATCCACCTTGACGGCATCTCCCGGCAGACGCCAGTCGAATCGACCCGTGAGATGCATGCCTTTCTGCTCACCGATGCGGATCACGTCCTGATCTTCAAGCCGCACTCTGCTCACCTCAGGAACACCGGCCGCCTCCAGATCGAGGGAACGGGCGATGGAGGTCTGCGTGAGCTGGATCTGCTGGCCCAGCGCACTGAGCAGAACAGAGCGCGGAGGCTGATCCGAACCAACGCATGCAGACAAGCCGGCACTGATCATCAAACAAACCAGCACTGTCGCAACAGTCCGGAACAAGCGACGAAACGACACGTGCATGGAGGACAAGCTCGACAGATCAGGCAGCATGGCTTCAACAGGAACTCTCCCATGATCGGCTGGCTGCAGGGAGAACGAATCCAAAGCTGGGAGCAGGGTGGTCGACGAGGGGTGGTGATCGCCTGCGGCGGAGTCGGCTACGAGGTGCAGCTCACCTCCCGAGATCAGAACCAGCAGATGGACGGCAGCGGCTGCACACTCTGGGTGCACCAGGTGCAGCGGGACGATGGATCCACCCTGTTCGGATTCTGCGAGCAACAGGAACGCGATTTGTTCCGAACCCTTATTGGCGTCAACGGGGTTGGTCCACAGATGGCCCTGGCCTTACTTGATTGTTGCCGGGTTGAAGAGCTCGTGGCAGCGATCGTTGATGGCGACCTGAAACGCCTCACCCAGGCGCAGGGTGTGGGCAAACGCACCGCTGAGCGGATCGCTGTGGAACTGCGTGATCGCCTCGGTGCCTGGGCGCCGTTGCAGGAACCGGGCCTGTCCCTGGTGGACCGCAGCGACGTGAAGGAGGTTCCTCTCGGCGCACCATGCCTGAGAGAGCTTCAGATCACCCTCGAAACGCTGGGGTATGAGGATCTTGAAATCCGCAGGGCCATGCGGGCCGTGGCCTCAGGATCTGACGTTCCTGCAGACGATGACGGGGACGCCTGGTTGCGGGCAAGCCTGAAGTGGTTAAGTCAATCGGCGTAGGGCCCCGCGGCAGAGTAAATTGTTTGTTTGCACTGTCAGGGCCAGACGCCGCGCATGTCGCTCGATACCACCGAAAAGCAAGAACTGATCAACGCTCATCAGACCCACGCCACCGACACTGGATCGGCTGAGGTTCAGGTGGCCATGCTCACAGAGCGCATCTCGAAGCTGAGCAGCCATCTGCAGCAGAACATCCACGACTTCTCGTCCCGTCAGGGTCTTCTGAAGATGATCGGCCGGCGCAAGCGCCTGCTCGGATACGTGCGAGGCAAGAGCGAGAAGCGTTACAGCGAGCTGATCGCCAAACTGGGAATCCGCGGCTGATCCGCGGTTCCAGTTTCTCACTGAGTCATGGCCGAACGACGCGATCCCCTGCCGTTTGAACCGCGCCGATCGGAGCCCACCCCTTCGGTCAATCAACCGATCCCCAAAGATGTGGCCAATCGCATGGCTCGCAGAGTGGCCATCGCGACCGGTTTGCCTTCCTTGATGGGAATGGGCGTGTTTGTCGGAAGCTACGTGCTGGTGAGTCGCGGGATTCTTGACATCCCCCCTGGCATCACGCTGGTGACGTCCGGATTGTTTTTTCTTCTTGGCCTGGTCGGACTGAGTTTCGGGGTGTTGTCAGCGAGCTGGGAGCCCCAACCAGGGACGTTGCTTGGGATCGAGCACATCAAACCCAACTTGCAGAGACTGCGCAGTTCGATCCGAGCTCAGAAGCAGAGTTGAAATCACTCGCTTCAATCCCTCGTTTTCAGACCCAATCTCAAATCAACAAGGGGTCACTGCAACTCACCCGGAAGGAGCTCTCCAGGAGATGCTTCTGCGCAGCAGCCACATCCCGAACGCAGAACTGAGGGCCCAAGCGCACATAGCGAACATCCGAGCCCCGTCGCACCGCGGCCACCACCGGCACGCGCACCCCGAGTTCATCCTGATCGGGGCGATACGCCTGCAGGCACTCCCTCAGCTTGTGCTGAACAGCCACGTCGCTGGCCTGATCGGCATCCAGCTCCACCATTAACAGGCGCAAATCATCGATGGCGCGGCAGTCATCAACAATCAGCTGAACACGCTCGTCGCGGCGATCAACAGCGGCCCAAACCAGCAGGCGGGCTTCGGCAATCAGATGATCTGCAAGCCGCGCGTAACTCTTAGGGAAGACCACCGCTTCACAGGAGCCGGTGAGATCTTCCAGCTGAAGCACCGCCATGCGGTCACCCTTTCGCGTCGTCACCTGACGCATTTCGCTCACCATGGCAATCGCGCTCACCTTGGCCTTGTCCGCTTGCTCTTCCAGGCCAGCGAGCCCGATCGGAGCCAGCAGCCGGGCCGGGGGAGTGAGCTGCTTGAGCGGATGATCGGAGAGGTAGAACCCAACCAGATCTTTCTCAAGCTTGAGCTTTTCACTGGGGTGATAGTCCTTCACCGGCGCAGCTTTGGGCGCCAGGCTGAGATCAGAGGGTGCATCAGCCTCGCCGCCGGCAGCGCCCGCCATCAGATCGAAGAGATTGCCCTGACCACTAGCGCGATCCCGGGCACGGGAATTGGCCCAGTCCAGGAGCAGATCGAGATCGGCGATTAACTGGGCACGGTTGGCCTCTGGCTCAAGGGCATCCATGGCACCGCAATGAATCAGTGATTCAAGGCTGCGGCGATTGATCACGCTTGAGGGCACGCGATCGCACAGATCGGCGAGGGATTCAAAAGGTCCATCCGCATCTCTAGAGCGAATCAGGGCACGGATCGCTCCGTCGCCAAGATTGCGCACCGCAGAAAGGCCGAAAAGGATGCGTTGATCGCGGGGGGTGAAGTCGGTGCCCGATGCGTTGACATCTGGAGGCATCACCTCAATGCCCATGGCGTTGCAGTTGGAGATGTAACGCTGCACCTTGTCACTGGCACCGGCATTCACCGTGAGCAGCGCAGCCATATAAGCCACCGGATAGTGCGCCTTGAGATAGGCGGTCTGGTAGGTCACCGCCCCATACGCCGTGGAATGACTCTTGTTGAAGCAGTATTCAGCGAAGAGCACCATCTGGTCGAAGAGTTCATCGGCCACCTTCTCGGCCACACCACGCTCGGAGGCACCCTTCACGAAGATTCCCCGATGTTTCTGCATCTCAGACACCTTTTTCTTGCCCATGGCCCGACGTAGCAGGTCGGCTTCCCCCAGGGAGTAACCGGCAAGATCCTGGGCGATGCGCATGATCTGCTCCTGGTACACCATGATTCCGTAGGTTTCGCTGAGAATCGGCTCCAGGGTGCTGTGAGCGAAGTCAATCGCCTCCCGTCCATGCTTCCGGTTGATGAACTTGGGAATCAGGCCGGCATCGAGAGGTCCCGGGCGATACAGCGCCAGGATTGAGGAAATATCCTCCAAAGACGACGGTTTGAGATCGCGCACGATCTGACGCATCCCCGTCGACTCCAGCTGGAAGATGCCTTCAAGGTCACCCCGGGCCAGGAGATCAAAGGTTCCCTGATCCTGGGGAGGGAGCTGATCGGGATCAATTCGCTCCCCAGTGCTTTGGGCGACAAGCTCAAGGGTCTTGTCGATCATTGTGAGGTTTTTGAGACCCAGGAAATCCATTTTGAGGAGGCCCATCGACTCCACGTCCTCCATGAAGTACTGGGTGATCACCTGACCGTCGTTGTTGCGCTGCAGCGGGACCAGCTCATCGAGGGGATCCGCTGCAATCACCACACCGGCTGCGTGCACACCAAACGTTTTGTTGGTGCCCTCAATGCGCATGGCCATATCAACCCAGCGTTGGACGACAGGGTCCTTGTCGTACTTCTCCTTGAATTCGGGGTTCGGCGACTCATCACCGATCATGGCCTTGAGTTTGGCTGGTTTTCCGCGAACCACGGGGATGAGCTTCGCCAGGCGGTCGGCATCGCCGTAGGGAATATCCAGCACCCTGGCCACATCCTTGAGCACAGCCTTCGACGTCATCCGGTTGAACGTGATGATCTGCGCCACTTTTTCCTCGCCATAACGGCGCGTGACGTAATCGATCACCTCGCCCCGGCGTTCAATGCAGAAGTCGGTATCAATATCAGGCATCGACTTGCGTTCCGGGTTCAAGAAGCGCTCAAACAGCAAGCCATTGCTCACCGGGTCGATGTTGGTGATCCCAAGGGCGTAGGCCACCAGCGAGCCAGCAGCCGAGCCGCGGCCTGGACCGACAGGAATCCCCTGCTCTCTCGCAAAACGGATGTAATCCCACACCACAAGGAAGTAGGTCGGAAATCCCATCTGCTCCATGATCTGCAGCTCATGGGCGAGACGATCGGCATAGGTCTCCTCGATCGTGTCGTTGCTGGACAAGCCAAGCCGGTCACGCAGACCCTGCTCAGTCACCTCGCGCAAGTAGGTGACCGGCGTATGCCCCTCCGGAATCGGGAAGCGGGGCATCTGGTAGCGACCGAGGATGTCGTAATCCTCGACTTTCTCCGCCACGGACACGGTGTTAGCAATCGCTTCCTGCACCACAGCAGGGTCGAGGTGATCGGCAAACAACCGGCCCATCTCCTCTTCACTCTTGAGATATTCAGTGCCGGTGTAACGAAGGCGTTTCTCGTCGCTGATCAGCTTGCCCGTGAGCACGCAAAGAAGGGCGTCATGGGCTTCCACATCATTGCTGGTTAGGTAGTGGGCATCGTTCGTGGCCACCACCTGAATTCCGAGCTCCTGGGCGATCTTGACGATCTCCACATTCACGATGCGGTCTTCGGGAGAGCCGTGATCCTGGATCTCGAGATAAAAATCCTCACCGAAGACCTCCTGGTACCACCGGGCCACATCCCTTGCCACATCGGGCCTCTCGCGCATGATGGCCTGTGGAATTTCACCGCCAAGACAAGCGGTGGCCACGATCAAGCCCTCGCTGTGTTGCTTGAGCAGGTGCTTGTCGATGCAGGCGCGCGCGAAAATCCCCCGACCACGCATGCCGCGCAGGTGACTGATGCTGGTGAGCTTGACGAGATTCCGATAACCGACGGCATTCTTGGCCAGCACAACCAGGTGATAGCGGCGCTCCTTTTTGGGTTGTGGGTCATCAATGGAGCCATTGATGACATACATCTCATTGCCGATGATCGGCTTAATCCCCGCCCCCTTGCAAAGCTTCAGGAGCTCCACGGCCCCATACATCACGCCATGGTCCGTTAAAGCCAGTGCCGGCATGCCCAACGCTTTGGCACGCTCCACCATCTGGGGCAGCTGAGACGCACCATCCAGCAGGCTGTAGTCGCTGTGGTTGTGAAGGGGAACGAAAGCCATCACCACAGCCTAAGTGCCGGCGCAAGATGCAGCGGTCTTCCCGACTCACCGACACCGCATCTAGCGCATTGACCCGGGGATGAACGCCGCCTCCGGACGGGTTTTCATCACATCAGCGGCCTGTTCGTACTGATGAGCCACCTGCAAAAGGAGGGGCTCCTCCAGCACATTGCCGATCAGCTGCACCCCGATCGGCAGGCCACCGGTATCGAAGCCGCAGGGGAGGCTGATCGCTGGGAGTCCAGCGAGGTTGGCTGGAATCGTCAGCAGATCAGACAAATACATCGCCAGAGGATCATCCGCATGGGCACCGTTCTTGAAGGCCGTGCCTGGAGCGGTGGGCGTGAGCAACACGTCCACTGACTGGAACGCAGCATCAAAGTCACGCCGGATCAGCGTGCGCACCTGCTGGGCTTTCTTGTAATAGGCATCCACATAGCCCGCTGATAAGGCATAGGTGCCGATCAAGATGCGCCTTTGCACCTCACTGCCGAATCCTTCGGCACGGCTGCGGGCGGTCATGGCAGCCAATGAAGCCGCATCATCGGCCCGGTATCCATACTTCACACCGTCGTAGCGGGCGAGGTTGGCCGAAGCCTCCGACGGGGCGATCACGTAATAGGTCGCGATCCCGTCGTTAAACCGCGGACAGCTCACGTCCACCAGATCCGCCCCCAGAGCCTGAAGCTGCTGCGCCGCTGCGAGAACGGACGCTTTCACCTGAGGATCCAAACCATCCTGGTCGAAGCATTCCTTCACCAGTCCAACCTTCAGGCCTTTCACAGGACGCCCCAGTGCCGCGCTGTAGTCAGGAACGGGAGCATTGAGACAGGTGGAATCGCGGGGATCCGCGCCGGCCATCACCTGAAGCAGCTCCGCTGCGTCGGCAACGGTGTGGCTGAAGGGACCGACCTGATCGAGGGAACTGGCAAAGGCAACGAGTCCGTAACGACTGATGCGTCCATAGGTGGGCTTCAGACCGACCACACCACAGAACGATGCCGGCTGACGAATGGAACCGCCGGTGTCAGAACCGATGGAGGCCAAACACTCACCGGATGCCACCGCCGCGGCGCTGCCTCCGGAACTTCCACCGGGAACATGATCAGGATTCCAGGGGTTCGCCGTCGGACCGAAGGCGGATGTCTCCGTGGATCCACCCATGGCGAACTCATCGAGATTCGTCTTACCGAGCAAAACGGCTCCGGACGCCCAGAGGCGCTCGGTCACCGTGGACTCATAGGGAGGGACGAAATGCTCCAGCATCCGACTGGAACAGGTGGTGCGCACACCCCGCGTACAGAGGTTGTCCTTGATGGCGAGAGGAATCCCCGCGAGCGGAGGTAAGTCCTCACCGGAGGCCCTGGCTTCGTCAACGCGATCGGCATCAGCCCGAGCCCGGTCAGCGGTGACCTCAAGGAACGCATGAAGTCCAGGTTCAACCGCTTCAATCCTGGCCAGATGGTGGTCGGTGAGTTCCCTTGCTGAAACCTCTCCGCTCGCCAGTTGCTGACGCCATTCGGCGATCGCCATGGTCAGGATTTTCGTGCAGTTGAGACGCTATCAGCCAGTCGAGAGACAAAAGGTCCTTTCAGGACTGGGACTCAATCGTGAATGGCTCCGTGCGACGGCAACGGATCAATGATTTCTCGATGGCTGCAGGCGACTCCGACGCGAGGTCTGCAAGAAATCCTGGGAGGGCTTCCTCAAGACTGGAACGACGCACAAAAGGGCCATACCAATAGGTCACATCAGGACTCTTTGTCTGCACCCTGGCCCACCATGCGAGTCCTAGACCGTTGGCAAGGGAGCGCATCGGCCTGTTCAGCGGGCTCATGGCGGAGCGATGAAGTCGATGCCATTGTGCCTTGATTCAGCACTCCTGTCGGCTTTCAAAGTTCAACACTCCCATCGAAACTCGGTGTTGCCAGATCAGTCGAGCGCTCAAGTTGAAGATCAAGAACCGTTTCCTGAGCCGTCACGCCGCTGTCGGACTTGGGTGCTGCAAGCAATTTGGGGCGCACGATCTGGGGTGAAGGGTTCTGACCGCGAAGGCCTTTCATCCAGCTCCGACGGGCCACCTCATACAGACAAAGGGCGGTCGCAACCGACGCATTCAGGCTCGGCGTGATGCCTCGAAGGGGAATGCGGATCAGGTGATCGCAATGGCGGCGCGTCAACATCGACAAGCCTTGGTCCTCCGAACCGGTCACCACCACCAGCGGACCGTCAAGGTCAACCTCCTCCAACGTCTGGTCGCCCTCTTCAGCAAGACCCACCACCCGGTAGCCCGCATCTTTAAGGGTTTCCAACGATCGGTTCAGGTTCACCACCCGCGCAACGGGAAGGTGCTCGAGGGCTCCAGCCGCCACCTTGGCCACAGACCCGGTCAATCCAGCACTACGGCGCTGCGGAAGCACCACGCCATGGGCACCAAGCGCCTCTGCAGAGCGAACGATGGCACCGAGATTGTGAGGATCAGTCAGACCATCCAGTGCCAACAGCAAAGGAGCTTCTTGGAGAGCGGCACACCCCTCGATCAGATCGGCAAGATCCAGGGTGTCGGCAGCGGCGGTCTGCAGGGCGATGCCTTGATGAACAGCACCGCCGGTCATCTGAGCCAGGCGGGCCCAGGTCACCTCCTCCACCAGCACCCCGGAGGACTTGGCATCTCTCAGCAGCTGCATGAACCGCGGTGCGCTGCGCATCTCGCTGGTGCACCAGATGCGGTGAATGGGGCGACCGGCTTCCAGGGCTGCCTGGGTGGCGTGACGGCCCCAGAGAAGATCGTCGGCTACGGGATCGGCGGAGTGAGAACTGGCCTCGCCCCGGGGCTTCTCCTCAAAACGACGATCGGGGCGACCAGTGCGATCAGGACGGCCAGGGCGGTCCGATCGCTGCGGCCGGCTGCCCAGCGGCAGTGCACGGTTGCGTTCTGAGAAGCGACGGTCGTTACTGCGTTGATCGCGGCGCCCTCGTCCGGCACCGTCCAGCGAGCGCACGCCAGCACGCTCTCCGGTTCGCCTGAAATCGCGGGAATCACTGCGTGCAGGTTCCCGTCGCCTCACATCCCCGTCGTCTCGCTCACCACGCCAGGGGGATGCGTCACGCTCATCGCTGCGATCACGGCGACGCAGTCCTGCACCTCCCTCGTCCAGTCGCGACGACCTGCCACGTGGTCCTCCTCGGGACGGACGTCCGCCCCCAGGGCCTGCGCCGCGGGGAGGACGGGACGGGCGGCGGTCAAAGCGGGAGCTCATGGGATCGATGGTTATGACAGGGATGATTCGGTCTCCTCAAGGCGATCCAGAAGCTGGGCTAGCCGAGCCGGATTGTGAAGAAAGAGCCAGCCCACCATTGTCTCAAATCCCGTGGCCTTCCCATAAGCCGCAGGATCGCCACCGCGGGGCCCCTTCCCGGCACGGTTGCGGCCACGACGCACGAGATCGCACTCCAACTCTGTGAGCAGGGGCTCAAGGCGTTCTAAAGCCAGCGCCTGGGCATCAGCCCGAACCTCCGACACCACAGCGCGGTGCAGGTCTGCCGAGCGGCCCGGACGGCGACAGTGACGCAAGCGTTGATGAAGTTCCCAGACGGCATCGCCAAGCCAGGCGAGCTGGAGAGGACCTAGATCTGCGGACTGCGAAGGGAGGGCCTGCTGAAGCCGGATCCAATCACTCAAGCGGCCAGCTGGGTGAAGGCCGTCTGCAGATCGTTCACGAGGTGAAGAAACTCTTCAAGCCTGACCAGTTTCACCGTTTGGGTGACCCTGGCATTGCCCACCATCACGAAACTGCGTTTGGCGTCTTTGCACTGCTTGGCAAGCTGCACAAGAGCACCCAGACCGGATGAATCGAGGAAATCGATCTTGCTCAGATCGAGAACCGTTGGGGAGGCATTGGCCTTGAGAACATCCGCCACATAGCTGAGGAATTGCTTCTCAGAGAAGGCATCCAGCTGTCCGGTGAAATGAAAAACCAGACACCCATCCTTCTGCTCGAAGCCGCCACGGAGCGAAACAGTCAGTCGCTGGAGTTCAGTGATGGGAACAGACCCCCCGGATTGCATCGTGCGAAGTGTAGGGATGCAATCCAAGACAGACCACGGATCAGCGGCGATCCGACATCAGTGTGACGAATCGGGAGAAATGATGATCCGCGTCGTGGGGACCAGGACTGGCTTCTGGGTGGTATTGAACGCTGAAGACCGGTTGATGACGATGGGCCATCGCCGCAACCGTGCGGTCGTTGAGATTCAGATGGGTGATCTCCACCTGGTCCTGGGACAGGCTTGAAGCATCCAGAGCAAAACCATGGTTCTGGCTTGTGATCTCCACCTGCCCCGTTGTGCCGCAGGGATGGTTGAGCCCGCGATGTCCGTAACCGAGCTTGAACGTCTCACCACCGAGGGCCAAGCCGAGAATCTGATGACCGAGACAAATTCCGAATAGCGGCAGCGTTCGATGCTCCAGAAGACCACGGGCTAGATCGATGCCATGGGTCACGGCCGCAGGGTCACCGGGGCCGTTGGACAGGAAGACCCCCTCGGGCTCATGGCCCAGAACGGTCTTCAGATCCACTGATGCGGGAAGCACCGTGACAGCACAACCGTGACTCACGAGCCGATCGAGAATGGCCCGTTTAATGCCGAAATCAATCGCCACAACACGGAAGGGGCGCTCGCAGCGACTGGCTTGCAGACGGCGGTCAAACGCGACGTCACAGGTCTTCTCCCAGCTGTAGGCCGTTGGCGTGGAGACCCGATCGGCAAGATTGAGTCCCTCCATGGAGGGAGCAGCGCGAAGCTCCTCGCGCAGATCAGCGGGAGTACGCCCTGAGGAACAGATGATTCCGTTCATGGCGCCCGTTTCACGCAGGTGGCGCACCAGAGCACGCGTGTCGATTCCCTGGATACCAACCACACCCTGCTGTTCCAGCCAGGCCTGCAAACTCTGGGTTGAGCGCCAGTTGCTGGAAACCGGAGACAGCTGACGGGCAATCAATCCACGCACGTGGGCGTGATCTGCCTCCTGGTCGTGATCATTCACGCCGGTATTGCCCAGCTCTGGATAGGTGAACGTGACCAGCTGACCGGAATAGCTGGGATCCGTCATCACCTCCTGATACCCGGTCATCCCCGTGTTGAAGACCACCTCACCCACGACACTCCCCAAAGCTCCGCAGGCCAGTCCCTGGAACACGGTTCCATCAGCGAGCATCAGCATCGCCGGGTTCCCGGATGAGGCTGCAATCATTGTCGAAACGATCCCTTCAGCACGTCGCACCCCTTCATTCTTCCTTGGCGAGGGACAGCGCATCGCGCAACTGTTCAAGGCGAGACCACGGAGACCCCTGAGCAAGAACAGCGAGAGCCCTCTGGGCAGCCTGCTGGATATCGGATTCCACACCAGCCACCCAGAGCACAAGCGCTGTGTTGAACGCCACCACCTCGTTCTGCGCCTGACTGCCGCGCCCCTTCAGCAGCTCCTCAAGGATGGTCTGGTTACAGAGCAGATCACCACCGCGCAGGGCTTCGAGCGGTGCCTGATGCAAACCCAGATCCTCTGGAGCAATCCATTCCGAGCGCACATGGCCCTTCTCCAGGATGCGCACAGGATTGGGGCCGGCCAGGGATGCTTCGTCCAAACCGCCTGATCCGTGCACCACCACAGCCCGATCCTGCCCCAACGAGCGCAGAGCTTCAGCCATCGGGTCCAGCAGATCATCGGTCGCCACACCGAGCACCTGGCCATCGGGCCGCAGGGGATTGACGAGAGGGCCAAGCAGGTTGAACACCGTCCTCACCCCCAGGCTCTTGCGCAAAGGGGCGAGATTCACCAGTGCGGGATGCCAAGCAGGAGCGAACAGAAAGGTCACACCGGTGGCTGGCAAGGCCTTGACCACCTGAGCAGCGGGAGCCTTGAGATGAAGACCCAACCCCTCAAGAACATCGGCAGAACCGACCTTGCCACTCGCACTGCGATTGCCATGCTTCGCCACGGTGGCGCCGCAGGCGGCAGCGGTGAACGCCACAGCTGTGGAGATGTTGAAGGTGTCCGCGCCATCGCCACCGGTGCCGCAGGTATCCACCATGCGCAAGGACGGTCTTTCACAAGGCAGCAGGCTGGCCTGGCGCAACACAGCGGCCATCGCTCCCAGTTCGGTTCCATTCACGCCCCTGGACCGCAGGGCAGCAAGGAAGGCGCCTGTCTGAACCGGTGTGAGCTCTTCCTTAAGCCAGGCTTCCATCAGCTCTGTGGCCTCGGCATGACTGAACACACCGCCGTTGAGCAGATGATCCAGACGCTTGGACCAGGAAATGGGCGAAGAAACCATGAAACAGAGCCTGTAACGATTCACGGCGACCCGTGAACAGAAAAAAACCCGGGTGCTTGAGCACGCCGGGCCGGGTAATGGGGATCAATCCACTATTACCCAGAATGAATCAGGTGACCAGTTCTTCTGGCGTCTCTGTCTCCCGGCGTCACGGACTGTCGGATTGCTGAGCATCGAATCCCGATCCCACCTCGTCTGCGTCGGACTGACCGGGACGAAAGCCGGCGGACCAAAGCTCGCGCGCCCGGCTGTTGAGGTCATCACGGGACATGCCCCAGAAGGTCAGGACTCGATCGAGGTCATGACGAAGGGAGGCAGCACCAGGAAACAGCTCGTAGCGCATGAAAAGCCTTGCCAAGTCAGTGACGTCTTGGTCACCTGGACGTTCGCTCGCCAAAAGGCGATCCACCGTGTCGCGGTCGATCGCCTCGAGAGGATGGTTCTGATCACCGGAATCGGACACGCCACGCTCGCGATTGGCCGCAGCCTGACGCATCGACTGATGCCTAGGTTGTTGTCTGTTCAGGATCTCCGATGGCCGCCTTCCGCCTCGATCTGATCGGCCGCTACCTGAAACCTCACCGACGCACGGTGATGCTTGGCGCCATCGCTCTTGTGGTGGTGAACATTCTCAGCGTCACCATCCCTTTGGAAGTCCGGCGGGTCGTGGACGATCTTCAGAACGATTTTGCGCTGTCGGATGTGCTGACCCAGGCCGGCTGGATCGTTCTCCTGGCGAGCTCGATGGCGGTGGTGCGGTTGATTTCCCGTCAACTCGTGTTCGGTGTGGGGCGCCAGGTGGAGGTGGAGCTGCGCCAGAAGCTCTTTGACCAGATGCTGCAACAGGAGCCCGGCTGGGTTCAAAAAACCGGCAGCGGCGAAGTGATCAGCAGAGCCACCAGTGATGTGGAGAACGTTCGCCGGCTGCTGGGGTTTGCTGTGCTCAGTCTCACGAACACCGCGTTGGCCTATGCCTTCACCCTGCCGGCCATGCTGGCGATTGACCCAGGACTCACCGTGGCAGCGATTGCGCTTTACCCGGTGATGCTGGGATCCGTCCGACTGTTCGGGCGAAGAATGATGCATCAGCAGCGCCGGCAACAGGAGGCGTTATCAGGACTGAGCGAACTGATCCAGGAAGACCTCTCAGGCATCGCTGCCATCAAGATCTACAACCAGGAAGATCAGGAACTCGATGCGTTCAGTTCTCGGAATCGCCGCTACCGCGATTCTGCGATCCAACTGGCCAAAACCCGCAGCACTTTGTTTCCCCTCTTGGAGGGAATTTCCTCGATCTCTCTTCTCCTCCTGCTGGCTCTCGGTAGTGGGCAGCTTCAACAGGGCACGCTGTCGATCGGCGGACTCGTGGCGCTGATTCTGTATGTGGAACGGCTGGTGTTCCCGACCGCTTTGTTGGGATTCACGCTGAACACCTTTCAAACCGGTCAGGTGAGCCTTGAGCGGGTGGAGGAACTTCTCTCAAGAGAACCTTTGATTCGCGACAGCGGCCAACTGACCCCACTTCAACAGCCAGTGCGTGGCGAACTTGAGGCCCGCAACCTGCACATCCGATACGAAGACAGTGCAAAGGACACGTTGAACGGCCTCAGCTTCCGCATTCGAGCTGGAGAACTCGTGGCTGTGGTGGGACCCGTCGGGTGTGGAAAGACGACCCTGGCAAGAGCCCTCGGTCGAATGGTGGACGTACCGGCAGGAGAGTTATTCCTCGATGGCTACGACATCACCAGACTTCGCCTCGAAGACCTGCGCGCTCAGCTCGCTCTCGTCCCCCAGGAGGGCTATCTCTTCACCAATACCCTTGCGGACAATCTCCGGTACGGGGAGCCTGAGGCCTCCATGGACAGGGTGGAGTCCGCTGCGGAGCAAGCGCGATTAATGAGCGATGTGCGGGGCTTCCCTGACGGGATGAACACCCTGGTCGGAGAACGGGGAATCACACTCAGCGGAGGCCAGCGTCAGCGCACGGCCCTGGGCCGGGCCCTGTTGATGGACTGTCCTGTGCTGGTGCTCGATGATGCCCTCGCCAGCGTGGACAACAACACGGCCGCAGAAATCCTGACATCGGTGCGACGTCAGACCCAACGAACCGTAGTGATGATCAGTCACCAGCTCTCTGCTGCTGCTGCGTGCGATCGCATCCTCGTGCTCGAGGAGGGACGCCTGGTGCAGCAAGGCCATCACAACCAGCTGATTCAAGAAAAGGGGCTCTACCGCAGTCTCTGGGAGCGGGAACAGGCCGCGGAACGGCTGGAATCAGTGGCCTGACGCAAAGCTTGCGCAATGAACGGCGGACAAAGCTGCTGCCCTCGGCTTAGCTGAGTTCACTGCCCCGGAATCATGACGTCAGGCAACGACACCCCCTTTCACGTTCGCTGCACCCTCACGTTCGGTGATATCTACGGCCAAATCCTGGCCTGGATGGCTGTGATCTTCGTGAGCCTCGCTTCAGGACTTGCGCTCATGGGATCTTCAAGACCCCTGTTTGCCCTGGTGGGTGTGGGACTGATTCTCGTTCTAAGCCTTCCATTCCTGCTCTTTGCCTTTGTCACCACTCTCCTGAACCACATTCGCCTGGATCCAGGATCAACGACCTAATTTGGGTTCTGATATTCCCTTGCCATGCTCCCCAACTGGTTGACAGGATCCATTGGGACACCTGAGCAGGGTGATGGCACTGAGCGCCATGTCGTGCTCGGTTCGCCACTGCGGGCGCCCCTGATGGACGATCAGGAAGAGATCGTGTTCGGCTGCGGCTGTTTCTGGGGCGCGGAGAAAGGGTTCTGGAGACTTCCAGGCGTGATTTCAACGTCTGTTGGGTACGCAGGCGGGCAAACGGATCATCCGAGTTATGACCAGGTTTGCAGCGGACGAACCGGTCATACGGAAGTGGTGCGCGTGGTGTGGAGCTCACCTGCAATCGACGTGAGTGACCTGCTCAAACTGTTCTGGGAGTGTCACGACCCCACCCAGGGAGATCGCCAGGGCAATGACCGCGGCAGTCAGTACCGATCGGCGATCTACACAACAAATGCCCGCCAGATGCAGCTGGTTCAGGCCAGCCGTGCCTGGTATCAGAACGCCCTGTCGGAGGCTGGGCATGGTGAGATCACCACGGAGATCGCCGCCGATCGCCCTTATTACTTCGCCGAGGCTTATCACCAGCAATATCTGGCGAGACCAGGGAGCAGGCCTTACTGTTCGGCCATGCCCACAGGGGTGCGTCTCGGGAACTTCGATGGTGCCGATTACCGGCTTCCGGACAAAGTTTGGGGGCACTACGACTGGTCGATCAGCCATTGCGTGCTGCGTGGCGACAACAGTCCGATCGCGCTGAACCCTTGAACCGAACCCTCCCGGATCGCTGGGTCATCGCCATCCTGGCCGCGACGGTGCTCATGGTGTTCGCCCTGGCGTTCTCTCTCCGAGCACCGTCCCCGGACAGCCAGCCGTTCCTTTGGCGAGACTCGGGGCCAGAGCTCGATCGGGGTCCGACCAAGCCTGGAACCCTCGCAATCTGACCACGAAAGTCCCGTGTCATCCCCTCCCAAGCCATCAGCAAGGCGTCGCCTCCATCCCCTGCCCAAGGGGCTTGTGGAGCTTTACGGGCTGATTGCCGTGCTTGTGGTGCTGATCCCGGAATGGATCGCTGACGGCACAATCAATCTTGGTGAGCGGGGAGCGAAAGCGCCGTTGCCGATGACGTCGCGGGCCTGGAGAACCTTGCCGGAGTTGCAGCTGGCCTCCATGGCGATGCGAGAGCTGCGGGAGCTGTCCAGAGAACTGCGGATCTGGGGTTACGCAAGCGAATCGCGAGAGCGGCTCACTGCCCGTCTTCTCAGTCGCATCCGTCGACGGATCAAAGCCGTGGATGCCTTGTGATAACTTGATTCTGACGGGGCGTAGCGCAGCTTGGTAGCGCACCACTTTGGGGTAGTGGGGGTCGTGGGTTCAAATCCCGCCGCTCCGATTTCACCGTCGCCTTTTCAGGGCATTTCATCCCTCTACGGAGGGATTTTTTTTGTTCAGGCGTGGGCCATCACTTGCAGACGCGCATCCCGCAACCGACGTTGATGGGAGACGAGCGAGGACTTGGCCCTCAGTCCCGTGATCTGACGTTTCACCTGACTGTCAGGCAAGGCAAAGAACACGCCTCCATCAGTGAACTGGATTACCCCTTCCACCACATCGAATACACGGGCATTGGCGGTGATGGTGGCCAATGGCTGGAGAGCCGCATAAACATGCAAACTCACAAAAGGATTGCTGCTGGCGTTGCCCATCTGATGAATCAGGCGATGATCAACTGTTTGAATCTGACCAGGGTAGTAGTCACTTTGACGCTCAAATTCAAGCTGTGATCCATTAAGCCTGAACAACGAATGCGTTGCAGGACCAAAAGACTGAACGACTCCCCAGTGAGCCGTACCATGGTCATGGATTGCGCTGAAATCACCAGGGATCCAGCTCATCACCATGAGCTCAACAAAATCAGATTTCCAGACCAATCGCCGCCCATAACTATCTTCCAAAGGGTGATGGAATTCTGCCCATGGCAAAAGATCCTGCTCAACCAATCCAGCATCAGTAACGCGGCGCTCAAGTTGGGCAAGGCTCGAGGGAGGCTGTTCACCAATTGATGCAATTAGCGCTTGTAGACGCCGAGACATGCCAAGCGCTGTTCCAGGCACAGCCATCTCAAACCAACAAACACTGAAGGATCACAACATCGTGCCACGAATTTCCGAGAAATCCCACCTCTTTCTGAATGCCGACATGCTCAAAACCATGCCTCAGATGAAACGCCACACTCTGGTCATTCCTGGACACAACTTTGGCCACCAAATGCCGATAGCGCATCTCCCGCGCTTTGCCAATCACAAAGCTCTGAAGCTTGGAACCCAATCCCCTTCCCCGTGCAGACGCATGCACATAGGTTGATGTTTCTGCCGTGAAGCGATAACCCCAACGCGGCGAATAAGCCCGCAACTCCGTCCACCCCAGCACCTCCCCGCCCAGGGTGAGCACCCAGAAGCCAGACCTCTCTCCGCAGGCGCTCAACCGCTGCCGGAAGGACTCTGCCGTAATCAAGCCGGCGTCCATGGTGACGCCGCCCTGATCAACCGACTGCTGGTAAATCGCAGCCATCGCTGGCGCATGGTGATTCTGAGCTGACTCGATCAACGGGTCGCCTTCGGACTGACCGAAAATCCGCATCCATCCCAACAATTGCTGCATGGCATCAGGACCACCCAGCTCAGCCACCCTGGAAAAACCGCCAATGTTGCCCACATTGATCTCGCTCACCACGGGCTCTCCCGTGTCACCAGTGAGAAAGTCGTAACCGAGCACCCGCAGCCCCATCGATCGATAGGCCGGGGCCGTGGCTGCAACAACGCAACGCTCGTCCTCTGAGACCGCTTCCAGTTCACAGTCGGCATCAAAGGAGACATTGTTGATCCAATGACCACTCCGCGATCGCCGGCGATAGCCGGCGACGACCTCCCCATCCACAACCAGAACGCGTTTATCTCCCTTGCAAGTGCCAGGAAGGAACGGCATGACCAACCATTCCTCAGCAACATCACCGATCAAACCCATCACAGGCTCCAGAGAGGGAAAGGTCTCGACCTGGCGTAACCCCTGACTCAACTGCACACCCCCACCGGATCGACGCAAGCGGGACACACCACGGCCTTGGGTGCTGTTCGGTCGCTTGATCACGATGTCGCCCCAGAACTCAAGAACGTCGGCCAGGGCCTCCGACGAGCGAATCAACCGCGACGCAGGCATAAAGGATCCGGCAATATCAGCCAGGAACCAAGAAGCCAGCTGCCTGATCTTGCTGGAGGGCCGGTTCAGAAAGCGCGTGAGTGGCTCCAGCTGCTGCAGCAATTCGAGGTGACGGGGAGGGAACGGCTTCAGCGTTCTGCAAAACAGCAGATCAAAGCGCTCTGCAGGCAGAAGCTGCAGATCCCTGAGAGGCTCCGCCGTCCAGAGGGTGGCTGCAGCTCGATCGCTGAGACGAAGTGCAGGAAGCCTGTTGGTATCACCCCTCATCAACGACGCTCGCAAGTCGAGCAGAGGGAGGTGAAACGACTCAAACTCCTGATCTCTAGCCAACGCCTGATAGAAGCGGATCACGTCAGATCCGGATTGATCGCGATACGCCAGGGCATCGCAGATCACACCAATGGCCACCGTCATACGGACGGCGAAACGACGTTGTCCCCTTGCATCAACAAATCAGCCTTGCTGCTGGTTTCACGCTTATCTTCAGCAACTTGCGCCACAGGTGCTGGCTTCCCGAAGGTGGTAATAGCGATTCCCACCAGAATGACAACCGCTGCGATTAACTGCTTGCTGTCAGGGATGTTGTTGTTCACAAAGTAGGCGAATGTAAGGCCAACAAGTGGAGCAGGCGAAGCCCAACGTCCCATACTCACGGAGTTCAATTCAGCAGACGCTTTATACCAAAGCCACTGGGAAACAACGATGATCAAGCCAGCATAAACAAGCATTACAACCCAAAGAGATCCAGCGAAAACATCGGCGAAATGATGCACACCAAACAAATAGATCGCAACAAAAAAGAAAATTACACTCCCGGACAGATTCCTCGCAAAGAGCAACACTGGCATGGAGATCTTCCTTGACACCAGCTTTTTGCCAATGATCGACACGATCGAGAACACAAATGTGGAAGCGATCATCATTGCGTCGCCTTTATTGACATTGCCACCGGTACTGAACAACACAATCATCAACACGCCGACAATGATGAAGCCGTTACCAATCCAAACAGGCCTTGCCAGCACGGTGCCCAGAGCAAGAGCACCAATTAATGCGTACAGAACCGGAGCCATACGGCCGATAAGGATGGCATTGCTGGCAGTGGTGTACTCGAGACCTGTGAAAATCAAAGCTGAAATAAGCGCTGTCAGAGCACCATCCAGCAACATCAACCCTTTGATCGACCACGGAAGCTCTGAAATTTCCCTAAGGATGGCTGCCGGCTTGAACAACGTGAGCACGAGCATGGCGGCACAGAAATTACCGACTAACAGCACGTTGCAAGGTGACAACGCCTGATCGAGTCCGCCACTGAGACTCATGGCATGAACGATCAGGAACGAAACAATCACAGGGCGCAGTGACGCCAGAGATCGCGAGAAAAGAACCTCAAGCTGGGGAGAAAGCATGGACTCAATGGGAAGACGAGACAACGAAGACGTTCAAAGCAGCGAGCGGTATGTGGAAGGGTCGGCACGCAGTAACAGGAGGTCATTCAACTTCAGCACTTCCCCACGGATCTCCAGTGGCAGGGCGACGCGATCAAGCACCCTGTCGTTGACAGCATCACCCTTCTCATCAACAAGAAGAAGATCCAGTTCTTGATCCTGTGCATTACGGGTATGGAACATGGCAGGCACTCCTCCACTGATGCAGCGGACGGCACAACCGAGATGGGTCTTACCAGCACCGGGCTTCATCACACCGGAAAAACATTTGGCATCGATGATCTCGCCTTTGAGCGTGAAAGTCCCCAGGGAATTCGGCTCGGTGGGAACCGGTTGGGCCGAAAGGGGTGCAGCCAGGACTGTGGCGCGATTGGTATTCATCACGGTCAGGGTGCCATTGGAAAACAGGGCCCCGCGAAGCTTCACCCATTGACCGGTCTTGTCCAGCACCGATGCAGGGGGGGCGAGCTTACGGGTGCTCGCCAGCAAAACCCTGGAATAAGCACTCTCGCCGGAACCCTCAGGCCTGGGGATGAGCACTTGCGCTGCACCAGGACCATCGAGGAGCAGGCCACTGATCTCCCGGGTTGGTTGCCGCCAGCCTGGGCCGAACTGGTCCTGCAGGGCTGGAACCACAATCGACAGGATCAATGTGAGAACACTGAGGCCGAACACAAGCCAAATCACAAAGGCACGCAGTTCCGGCGGCAGTGGTAGGTAATGAACAAAGAAGGGTGACTTGCGCTGTGACATGACGATCAACTCACTGCGTTGAGAACAGGCTGGAGCGCTACCAACACACGGCCCTCTTGAATGCGAACGGGGAACACCGGCACACGCTCGGCAAACGGGGGTGGGGAAACACCGGTTTCAGCGCGGTACTCCCAGCCATGCCAGGGACACACCACACAGCCATGGCTGAGGCGACCATCAGCCAGAGGGCCATTTTGATGGGCGCAGACATTGCTGAGGGCGAAGACCGCATCGCCCTGACGGAACAAGGCGATGCGCTCACCACGGATCACCACCGGTATGCCGCACTCGTCCTCCAGATCATCGAGCGCCATCACATCCACAAACCCCTCGACAGTGAGAGCATCCGGCGAGGCATCAAGGGACCGATCGGCCTTGCGCTCCCGCCAGCCACTGATGAGATGCAGCCCGATCACGCACACAAACGACACGAGTGCCAGAGCCGTCAGCCAAGGGTCACGGTTGGTCTGAAGGGGACCCAAGAGGATGTGTCCAACAAGCAGTGCATAGGCGACATACACAGCCATATGAATTCCCTTCCAGATCGGCGGGGTGAGATTCACAAGCCAGAAGTCGTGGCTGGTGGCCGCCATCACGAACATCACCAACAGAGCCCCAAGCCCGAGGAGTTCAAACGGGAAAAAGGTGAGACTGTCGAAATGGCGATTCCCCACGAACAGGGAAACAAGGGGGTCGAGATCGCCGAAATCGTTGTACCAGGGCAGGGCACCAAAGAACTGGAAAGGAATTTTGGGAACAGACAGTCCGAGGGCTTGAAACGGTTGAGCTGGCAAACGGAAGCCATGCACATGAAACAGTGCCAGCAGAAAAGCGAGGACACCCATGTGCCGCCGGTTAAACAACAACACGTGAAAACGCTTGTTCAAACGGCTGAGGGGACCAATGCAGAGGATGATGCTGAGAAGAATGAAGGCGGCGCTTCCGTAGGCCCTGATTTCGACCCCTTCCCATTCAGCTACGGAGCCAACAGCACGATTGAGGGCATAGGTGATCTGGGTGAACACCACCAGGTAGCCCATCACCAGGGCCAGAAGAATGCCGTCGTAAATCAGCTTCTTACGGGTCCACTGAACAGCTTGATAGGGATGGCCCATGATCAGCGACTCTCTTGAAACAGATTGGAAGGAAGTGCCGCCAGATCAATGGTTCCGAGGGTTTTAGCCAAAGGAAGGCTTCGAAATACAAGCTGACCGGGGCGATCCGCGGAAAAGTCGCTTGGAAGGGGCAACGCAAGGGCCGATGCACCAGAAAGCTGACCGAGAAACACCGCTGAAGGGAGCGTTTCATCAGTGGTGGCATCGCCGCCGGTCCACAGGACCTGCACCTGGGCCTCCGATTGAATGTGCTGGGGTTGGATCAACAGCATTGGCTGACCCAATGGTTCCTGCTGATAACCAAGCAGAACGGGATGTCCATTCACCATGACTCGGGCGCTTCTGGACGCCGAAAGCGGCGCACTTGAAAAACCGAGTGACTGGTACAGCGGGGCCGAGGCAGGCGACGAAACCGGAACAGCCGGACGTAAAGCCAGGGCCGAAACAGAGAGCACAAGTGCAAGCACCGCAAGCAACGGGAACAGGCGCCTGTGCGTGATGCGATGGGATCGAATCATGGCCGCAAGGCAAGGCGATGGGCATTGCGCTCCCGCGGTGGCCCCTGACGGCGCACCCAACGCACAAGCAGGAGCGGCCAGAACAGTGACACGCCGGGAATGATCACCAAACGGAACAACGGGTGGGACCACCCCCTGGCAGACGGATCAATCGTCTGCACACCGAACAGTGAGAACAGAATGGCAATCACTAGCCCTGCATACCAATAGCCCTGCACGGCATGCAGGGCCAACAGAACCAATGGAAACGAGGAATCAGCCAAAGCCTTAAACCATCAGCTCTTTTTTAGGGACCCACCCTCGAGCTGACAATCCGGTTGACTTATTTCTTGGGCAGATGGGTGATCACAAGGTGGCGCTGGGCATCAATCTTGAGCCAACCCTCATCCCTGAGAAGGCCGATCACTCGGGTCACTGTTACGCGTGTTGTGCTCAAAGCGCTCGCCATCTCCTGATGGGTCAAACGAAGATTCAGGCGCAAACCTTCATCACAGGGCTGCCCGTAATCCTGGGCCAGCAATTCAAGAAAGCCGCGAACCCGTTCTTCAACGCGGCGTAAACCTAGAAGCGAGAGCAGGTATTCCGATTGGCGATAACGCAGAACAACAGCATCGAGAAGGGCTTTGGCGAGATCAGACGATTCGCCGACTTCCGCCATCGTCACGCACAGGAGATCGCAATCCGTGAGGGTGACGGCTTCGTAGGCCTCCACGGTGCTCAAAGGCTCACCGAATGGCTCATTAGGCCCGGCCAAGCCCAGTAAAAGCTCATCACCATGCACGGAAACGGCACCAAGCTTCACCATGCCTCTCACGACAAGCCAGAGGCTGTTCTTCAGCAAAGGCACCACACTGCCCGCGGAAAGGTGCACAAGGTTGCGCTTCTGAAAATTGTTCTCGAGAAGCTCAAGAAAACCGTCACGACGGCTGGAAACGGACTGAGGAGCAGAGACCATGGCTGAAGCTCTCGATACAACGAAGTGTATGGAGCGCAACATCCCTCACAGGCAAAGGGATGGAGATCAGTCCTTTAAGACTCCCCTAAAAATTCAGAAAGATAAAGGAAACATAAAAAGGGAGGGGTTGCCCCCTCCTCGATGATCCGATCAGTGCGTTGATTCAGAGAATCACTTGCCGATCTTGTTTACAGCAGCCTTGGCCTTGTTGAGGATGCCGCCCTTCAGGGGAACGAAACCGAGGCTAGGAGCCTGGTCCTGAGCCTTGGTGCTCAGCATGAAGTTGAAGGCTTTCTTGATGGCATCGGTGTTCTTGCCATTGCCGGTCTTGTAAGCCAGCACCCAGGTGAGGGTGGCGATGGGATAAGCACCCTTTGCGGTGGGGTTGGGGTTCTTGCCAGCCAGGTTGGAATCAAGCTTGATGCCGTTCAGTGCAGTCGCACCAGCCTTCACAGAAGGCTTGAGGAATTCACCAGACTTGTTCTGCAGGGCTGCAGCCACAACCTTGCCCTTGATGTAGGACTGGTTGACATAACCGATGGCGCCAACTTTGTTCTGGATGGTGCCAGCGACGCCGGAGTTGCCCTTGGCACCCACAGCGTTCTTACCGGGCCACTTGACGGACTTACCGGTACCCAGGGTCCACTCAGAGGAGAAGGCCTGCATGGAGTTGGTGAAGGCCTTGGTGGTGCCGGAACCGTCGGAACGGTGCACCCAAGTGATGTTGCCGGGGGCGCAACCGAGCTGCTTCCAGTTGGTGATCTTGCCGATCGCCACCTGAACAGCCTGCTTTTGGGTCAGCTTGAAGTCGCAACCGGGCTTGTTGTAACCGAAGGCGATGGTGCCGCCCACCATGGGGATCTGCACGACACCGCGCTTCACCTTGGCCATGTCCTTGGGCTTCATCGGATCATCAGAAGCACCGAAGTTCACGGTCTGGTCGATGAAAGCCTTACGGCCGGAACCGGATCCAACGGCCTGATAGTTGACCTGAGGGCCACCAGCCTTGGCCAGTTCAGCAAACCAGCGCTGATAGATCTTGGCGGGGAACGATGCACCTGCACCGTTCAGACGATCAGCTGCAGAAGCGGAAACGCCGGCTCCAAGAGCCAGCAAAGAGGAAAAAATGAGAGCCTTCTTGGCGAAGCTCATGGGAAGCCTGGGAGAAATCGGCGTCCTAGGAGTAGCTAACCGAAACGGATTTGGTCGTTAGCAGTAGGTTAAGAGACTTCGGAAACCTAGTTCAGGGCCGCCAAGACTCATCTTTGGTCCCAGACGAGCAGCACGAACGTGACCGCATTCCACTGCTCTCAAAAGGCAGACGCGTCGACACGCTGTAACGGGTGAGCCAACGATTCACACGACTGCGTTGACAGAAAGGAACCTCATTCAGGAGTTGGGAAAGCTCCAGTGCTCCAAGACGTTTCAGCTCGCGTACATCGACGTGCCAAAGGCATTCCGCTTCCCGGATCAAACGCGCCCAGGTTCGGACCTGCTGCCATCGCTGCAGGCGCAAACGAACGGAATCGTGGTGCGTCGACGCTTTCATACCGTCAGGGTGGCCGCCGCGGTGGAAGGATCGGCAAAAAACCCATGAGGCTTCGGACTGCTGAAGCAAATCAGGATGCTTGTGGCAACGCAGCGTCAACCGGCACAACAGTGAAGGGAAGCTCCCGCTCCTCCCGCTCCGAGAGCCGCCTGGCCCAGGCGCCCTTGACGGGTTCGTTCCAGCGGAAGCCGGCCTCCCGGGCCAGGTGGCGCTGGTCGTAAGACACCTGGGCACGCACGAGTCGACGCGGTTCCAGGGCATGGGCGATCAGTAACTCCAGGTCGTCGCAGCGCTGAAACACCTCAGCCAGATAAGTGCAATCGGTGAGAGCCCGATGCGCTGACCACACAGGAATTCCATAGGCCAGAGCAAGGTCAATCACCGAAGGCCTGGCTCTGAGATTGCGCGCTTCAGGCCAACGGATGTCTTCAAGAGTGCAAAGCCAAGGACGCTTCGCCTCTGGCAAAGCACCGCGACCGAACCACTGCCGATCAAAGGCAGCATTGTGAGCCACCAAATAATCCGCGCGCTCCATCAGCTGCTCAAACCAAGCCAGCCCATCAGCCCAGGGCTGATCCACGCGGCTCACCTCTGCTGGGATTCGATTGATCGACTCAGCGGGATTGCGATCGACAGGCAGAAGACACGACATCTGAGCCAGCACCTGGCGATGGGGGACGGAAAACAGAATCGCTCCAAGTTCGAGGCACTGATCACGATCGGCATCCAGCCCTGTCGTTTCGGTGTCAACAATCAGCAGACAGGACGGGGGCGTCTCCGGAGCTGATTCTGCGCTCGCCGGCTGCTCAATCGGGCGCGACGGAAGAGACGGCGATTGAAAACCCTGCAAAAGATCCAATTGACCAGACTCCAGGGCACTGTCAGTCATTGGTGGGGGCCATCAGATCTCAGCGATCCATTCTCTCGTCAACCGCAATCGCTTCCTAGGGTGAATTGAGTGTTGAAGTCCAATGGCACTGAAGACCGGCGACGCGGCCCCGAGCTTTGCTCTCGAGGATCAAAACGGTGAGATGCGCCGGCTTGATGACCTCGATGGCCGGATTCTTGTGCTGTTCTTCTATCCGAAGGACGACACTCCCGGCTGCACTGCGGAGGCCTGCACATTCCGGGATAATTACGCCAATCTCACGGCACTGGGGGCTGAAATTTGGGGAGTGAGCGGGGATGACGCAGTGAGCCACAGGCGTTTCGCTGAACGCCACCAATTGCCGTTTCCGCTACTGAGCGACAAAACGGGAAGCTTGAAAAGGGCCTTCGGAGTGCCCAAAACGTTCGGACTCCTCCCCGCACGGGTGACCTACGTGATTGATCAGAAGGGCGTGATCCAATTGGTTTTCAACAACCTTCTCGATGGACCAGCCCACGTGAAGGAGGCGGAGTCGATCGTGCGCACTCTGGCCGCAGGGTGAACCGTTGGCAGCGACGCGAACAGTGCTGGTGCCTGTGGCCAACGGACTCCATCCGCGGGCTCGTGGACTTCATCGGCGGCAGCTATCTCGCCACCAGTCCCCAGATCAGCTACCGACGCCTCTTGGAATGGTTGGCGGATGAGGGCTATGCCGTTCACGCCTGGAGTTACGTTCCGGGATTCGACCACCAGCTTCAGGCCCGCGAGGGCTGGCAGCAGCTGAGGCAGTGCCGACGCCTCCTTGAAGAGCGCCTGAACAGCTCGTTGATGCCGTTGCGGCTCGGCCATAGTCTCGGCTGCAAGCTCCATCTCCTGGCTCCGGATGATGGGCGCGGCTGCAGCGGTCTTGCAGCACTGAGCTTCAACAACTTCACGGCCGACCGCTCGATTCCCCTGCTCGGGACCCTCGCCCCGAAGCTCGGAGTGGTCACCGAGTTCAGCCCCGGGCCAACGGAAACACTCAACATGATCGAGCGTTTCTACAGGCAGGAGCGCAATCTGGTTGTGCGTTTTGGAGACGATGCCCTCGATCAAAGTGATGATCTGATTCAGGCACTCCAGCGCAGACCCGGGGACCAAAGCCGCTTTGTACAGACATCAGGCGACCACCTCACTCCAGCGAGTGCAGGACTCAGGCAGGGACTTCTCGGCGACTGGGCTGATGACCCAAGCCGCAGCCGACGAATCCGTCGGTTGGTCGACCTTCTCGTTGCGTGGGCCTGAGATCAGGCTCTCAAGCGATCCAGTACGGAGCGATCTTCCAGGGTGCTGGTGTCCCCTGTCACATCCTCCCCAGCAGCAAGCGCCCTGAGAATCCGGCGCATGATCTTGCCACTCCGCGTCTTGGGAAGAGCATCACTGCAGCGGATTTCATCCGGACGGGCGATCGGACCGATTTCGATGCCCACATGGGCCCGCAACTCAGCGATCAGAGCATCACTGGCTTCGCGATCAGCCTCAAGAGTGACGAACGCCACGATGCCTTCGCCTTTGAGATCATCAGGACGACCGACCACAGCGGCCTCAGCCACCGCAGGGTGACTGACCAAGGCTGATTCGATTTCCATGGTGCCGAGACGATGACCGGAGACGTTGATGACATCGTCCACGCGTCCCATCACCCAGAAGTAACCATCAGCATCCTTTCGGGCGCCATCGCCTGCGAAGTAGATGTGGCTGCCATCCTCAGGACGGATGTGTTCCCAGTAACTCTGGCGGAACCGCTCAGGATTGCCATGAACGGTACGCATCATCCCTGGCCAAGGACGGCGCACAACGAGGTAGCCCCCTTCGTTGGCGGCCACACTGTTGCCCTCGGCGTCCACCACATCGGCTTCGATCCCGGGAAGTGGAAGGGTCGCTGACCCGGGCTTGGTGGGGGTGGCCCCGGGCAGAGGGCTGATCATCACGCCACCCGTTTCGGTCTGCCACCAGGTGTCAATGATCGGGCAGCGGCCACCGCCGATCACATCCCGATACCACATCCAGGCTTCGGGGTTGATGGGTTCGCCAACGGTTCCGAGCAGTCGCAGGCTGCTCATGTCGAACTGATCAGGCACGGTCCGGCCGTTTTTCATGAAGGCCCGGATCGCCGTGGGAGCGGTGTAGAAGATCGTGACCCCGTGCTTCTGGATCAACTCCCAGAAAGCTCCCGGTTTGGAAGGTCGTGGAGCTCCCTCGTACATCACCGTGGTGGCCCCATTGGACAGCGGGCCGTACACGATGTAGCTGTGTCCGGTGATCCAGCCCACATCCGCTGTGCACCAATACACGTCGTTATCGCGGAGATCGAAGATCCACTGAAACGTGAGATGAGCCCAGAGGTTGTAACCCGCTGTGGTGTGCACCACACCCTTGGGTTTGCCGGTGGATCCGGAGGTGTAGAGCACAAACAGTCGGTCTTCGCTTGCCATCGGCTCGGCGGGGCATTCATGGGACTGACCCTCCACCAGCGCATGCCACCACTGATCACGGCCCGGCACCATGTCCACCGGCTGTTTGGTGCGCTGCACCACCAGCACGGAGGTCACCGACGGACAGGCACCGTCGGCCAGAGCGGCATCGACAGCAGGTTTCAGAGAAACGGGCTTGTCCTTGCGGAAGCCACCGTCGGCGGTGATCACGGCCTTGGCCTCACCATCGATCAACCGGTCCCGGAGCGCTTCTGCGGAGAACCCTCCGAACACCACTGAGTGGGGAGCTCCGATGCGAGCGCAGGCCAGCATGGCAATGGCCGCTTCCGGAACCATCGGCATGTAAAGGGCCACCAGATCCCCTTTGCCAACGCCCATGGACTTGAGCGCGTTGGCCGCCTTGCACACCTCAGCGTGCAGTTCCCTGTAGGTGAAGCGGCGGACATCGCCGGGTTCCCCCTCCCAGATCAGGGCAGTCTTGTCAGCCGTCTCACCGTGAAGATGGCGGTCAAGGCAGTTGTGGGAGAGATTGGTGGTGCCTCCCTGGAACCAGCGCGCGAAGGGAGGGTTGGACCAGTCGAGGACCTGATCAAACGGAGTGAACCAATCGAGTTCCTGACGAGCCGCATCGCCCCAGAACGTTTCCGGATCCTTTCTGGCCGCATCGGCCATGGCTTGGTAGGCATCCATGCCACCAATTCGGGCTGACTGAGTGAGCTCAATGGGCGGAGCAAAAACGCGCTGTTCCTTGAGCACGCTTTCGATCGTGGAACCTTCGCTCATCGCCAGCAACCGCTTGCAGTGTCTCGGCAAGGTTATCCAGCACGAAGCGCCATCGACAGTGCGTCGTTGCCAAGCGTTGCCAGGCTCCCTTCACCGTGATTGAAGCCAGACGCTACCGGTTGCAGAATGCAGATAGGAGCCGATTGACCCGCATGCCTGAGCCGGCGTCAACGCTTGCTGGAACCACAGTTCCTGAGGCATTTCTCTTCGACCTGGATGGCGTTCTTCTGGATACAGAACCCCTGCACGCGATCGCATGGCGGCAAGCAGCCTCCCACTTCGGGACTGATCTAACCGATGCAAAGCTTGCGCAGTTGCAAGGCCAGCGCCGGCAGGAGAACGCCCGGCTGGTCTGTTCTTGGATCAGTCAGCCCATCAGCCCCGAGCAATTGCTCGCGGTGCGTCAACCGCTTGCCACTGATTTGATGACCGCAGCCCCGGCGATGCCGGGAGCCGAGTCTCTCGTGCGCTACATCCATTCCCTGGATCTGCCGATGGCACTGGTCACCAGCAGTGATCAAAACTCCTTGCGACAGAAAATCCGTCACCATTCCTGGGTGAATCTGTTGCAGGTGCAGGTTTGTGGGGACGACAGGGCACTGAAAGCTGGAAAACCGGCTCCAGACCCTTACCAGCTGGGAGCCTTGAAGCTGAATGTGCAACCGGAGAATTGCTGGGCCTTCGAAGACTCCGATGCCGGTTGCCAATCGGCGCAACTCGCTGGCTGCAACGTGTGGCGTCTTATGCCATCGGCTGGACTTTCTAAGCCCAACAACTGCGAAGGAATCACCAAGATTCAGGCACTCTCCGAGGTGGAGACGCGCTTGCGAACAGTGTTCAGTACAGGCGACTGAGCACGAAGTCAGGCAATTCGAGCAAAGCCGTGCGGCAAGTGGATTCCGGCAGCCATCTCAGGGCCTCACGGGATTCCTGGGCAAAGCGTTCGGCAAGCTGACGGGTCCGAGCAATGGCATCGGATTGACGCACGATCCGGAGAGCTTCGTCGAGATCACCCTCGTTGCTGAATTCCCTTTCAATCAACACGCCGAGAGAAGGATTTTCTTCGAGCGCGTAGAGCGCTGGGGCGGTGAGGTAACCACTGGAGAGGTCACTGGCCGCGGGCTTACCGAGCTGCTGATCACTCCCGGTGAAATCGAGAATGTCATCAACAACCTGAAAGGCCAAGCCCAGTTGCCGGCCGTAGTGGTAAAGAGATTCCAATTGAGGCTCGGTGCAGCCACTGAGAACGCCCGCCGCCCTGGCACTGTTGGCAATGAGGGAGGCTGTTTTGCAGTAACTCTTCTCGAGGTAGGTCTCGAAGGTCTGCCCCGTGTCGTAACGGAACAATCCCTGCTTCACCTCTCCATCAGCCAGATCCATGATCACGCGGCTGAGGAGCTTCACCACATCGAGATTGTCCAGATTGGCAAGGTGCCAGCTGGCCTGTGCGAAGAGAAAATCGCCAGCAAGGACCGCGACGCGATGGTTGAAACGGCTGTGGACTGTTTCCACACCCCGGCGAGTCCCCGCTTCATCCACAACGTCGTCGTGAACGAGGGAAGCGGTGTGGATCATCTCGGTGATCTCTGCCAGACGCCGATGCCTTGGCGAGAGCTCTCCATCGGGGGATAAACCGCGTGAGACGAGCAGCACAATTCCCGGTCTTAACCGTTTCCCGCCGGCACTAAAAAGATGCTCAGCAGCAGCTTGCAAAATCGGATGTCCAGCACCGATCAGGCTGCGCAGATCGCTCAGCAGAATCTCGAGATCCGCCTCGACCGGCTGCAGCAACTCGGTGACGGTGGTCATGGGTCCCCTCGGTGGCGAGATCCTAGAAGGCATCGACCGAAGACTGCAGAGCAATCTGTTCGACCCGCGGGCATTGCCCCAGCCACGGCGTCGCACGATCAGCGAATCCCTGCGGATCCGATGTCACACAGATACGGGTGGCCTCGAGGGCCAGCGGCTGATCGAGGCCACCTGGCAACGGCTTGCCGAGCAGAGCATCGAGCTGGCTTGCCACGCCCAATGCCGGATCGATCAGTCGGATCGAATCAGGCAACAGATTGGAGAGGAGGGGAAGAAGCAGCGGGTAATGGGTACAACCCAGCACGATTGATTGCACCGAGGCCTCCAGAAGAGGCTGGAGATAGCCAATGGCTGCGCTGCGCAGTTCGTCACAGCTCAGGTCCCCTGCCTCGATGAGCGGAACGAAGTCCGGACAGGCCTGCTGCACCACAAGCGTTCCAGGGTGAAGGGCTTCGATGCTTTCTCGATAAGCACCGGATGCCACGGTCGCTGGAGTGGCCAAGACACCCACCCGCGACTCCCGCACCATGGCGGCAGCGGCGCCGATCAGACCGACCACTGGAACCCCGGCCTGCCCTTCAGCCACATCGCGAGCGAGAGCATTGGTGGTGTTGCAGGCCATCACCACAGTGGTGACCTGCTGATGACGCAGCCAGCCGACGACTTCGGAGGCGATAGCTCGGATCTCGGATGGAGAGCGACTGCCGTAGGGGACCCGGGCCGTGTCTCCCAGATAGATCGTGGGAACTCCCCCATGGCGTTCAAGCACACGCCGAAGCACCGTGAGCCCCCCCAGGCCGCTGTCAAACAAACCGAGACGGATGGTCAACGAACCCCCTGCAGATACTCAAGAATGCCGGCTGCAATCGCCAGTGCCAGCCTGCGACGATGGGAAGCGGTGGCGAGGCGAGCCGCATCGATATCACCGGTCACAAATCCCGTTTCCACCAGAGCTGCCGGCATGGTGGTGCGTCGAATCACAAAGAATCGGCCCCGACGCACCCCTCTGTTCGGGCTGCCTGGCGACACATTGAGCACTTGCTGCTGGATATGGGCCGCAAGACGGGCCGATCGGGGATCAGAGAAGTAAAAGGTCTCGATTCCATTCACATCCGGGCGCGACATGCTGATGGCATTGGCATGAATGCTCACGAACGCTGTGGCCCCAATCCGATTGGCCAGTGAGACCCGTGGTGGCAGGTCCACATCCACTTCAGCCGTGCGCGTCAGTGTCACCTGAACACCTTTGGCTTCCAAGAGGCGGGCGACCTGCAGGGAGATATCGAGAACGATCTCAGCCTCACGAATTCCGTTGATGCCCACCGCACCGGGGTCAGGACCTCCATGCCCTGGATCCACCACAACCCGGTACCGCCCCCGAGCGACGTCAGGCAAGCCCTCAGCGTTCACAGGTGTTTGCGTCGGCCGGATGCGCACGCCACCCCAGCGCCCGCTGCTGGCACGGTTGAGATCCCCCTCGCCGATTGACCGCAACCCCTGGGTGGGAAGCCCCTCAAACATCAATTTCCATCGATCCGGTGCCGTCCCCACCAGCCGTAGGTTCCCCGGATCAAGCGTCACCCCCTGCTGAAACTCGATCACCAGCCGGGTTGCTCCGGGTGTTGGCTTGCCAAGACGGATCTCACGAACCGGCCCCGACCCTGGAATCCGCCTGGGACGACTGAGCTCACCAGGAAAATCAATCCAAACCCGCGGCCCCTGACGACGATCACCGGCCTCGAAGAATGCATCCAGACGCGCGCCGGTCGACGTGCGCAACTGCAGAACCCCATCGTTCCCGAAGGACCAGGCCGCTAGAGCACTGGCAGCCCGAGCAGGCAATCCCACGAACCATCCAGCCGACTGCAGAGCAGCGGCAAGCAGCAGTGCGGTGAAACGACAGGGCAGCCGGGGCATGACCAAGCTCAGAACACCGTGGTTCGGCGGTGCTGCAGGCAAGGCATCTGACTGCGAATGCGAGCGAGGTGATCCAGATCCACTGGAGCGACGGCAGCCCCCTGGGACACCCCCGCATCCGCCAGAACGGTTCCCCAAGGATCGATCACCATCGAGTGACCATGGCTGAACCGACGACCGACATCGCTACCCGTCTGCGCTGGAGCCAGCACATACGCCGTGTTCTCGATCGCACGGGCTTGCAGCAGCACCTGCCAGTGGTCCTTCCCCGTAAAAGCCGTAAACGCAGCTGGAATCATCAGCAACTCGGCGCCGGCGCCGACGAGATAGCGATAGAGCTCAGGGAAGCGCACGTCGTAGCAAATGGACACCCCCACCCGACACAGTCCAGGCACATCCACCACCGGAGGGAGGGTGGAACCAGGCGAGAAACTGCTGGATTCCCTGTAGGAACTTCCGTCGGGCAGGTCCACATCGAAGAGGTGGATTTTGTCGTAACTAGCCAGAATTTGACCATCCCGTCCCACCAGCTGAGCTCTCTGCCAGGTGTGAGCACCATCACCCACCGGAACGGGAAATCCCCCGCCGAGAATCACCACCTGGTAGCGACGCGCCATGGTGATCAGAAACTGGGACGCCTGATCGGCGAGTGCCGGTGCGATCGCGAGACGCTGCTCAGGTTCACCGATGAAGGCGAAATTCTCAGGAAGTCCGATCAGCTCGGCACCCCGACGGGCCGCCAGATCAATCTGTTCTTCAGCAGCACTGAAGTTGGTCTCGGGATCTGACGTGCTGGTGAGTTGCACGGCAGCCGCCAGAAAATCACTCACAGCCATCGAATGCGTTCGATGCAAATGGTATGGCTGCTCAGACGCGGATGGCTCTTAAAACCCCTGGTTCAGTCTGTGTTGGCACCACACTCAACTGATCCAGACCGGCGCAGCAACTGAAATCGGCGTCGTGATTCCCGAGGCGCGTCAGTCGCTGGCCGTGGGACGCGACACGCAAACAGGCCTCAGGGTCGTGCTTCCACTGCGCCCACAGGGCCAGGGCCGCCTGCAGTTCATCGTTCGCAGCCTGGGCTCCGGCCGCCACTAAGGCGTCGGCCAGTGCCCCTGCCGCCAGGGAATCTTCAAGGGAGTAGGTGCCTTCCCAACCACTGCCAACCATCCACACACGCTCTGGCTTGTCGCGCAGGAGTCGCTGCGCAACCGCCATGCGGTTCGGGAGAGCCACTGTCATCACAACGGACACATCGCGAACTCTCTGAAGGGCGCGGGTGCCATTGGTGGTGCTCATGAACAGGCGTTTTCCCTGCACCACCTCCGGAATCACGGCAACGGGAGAATTCCCGAGATCGAATCCTTCGAGCATCCGGCCGCCTCGCTCTCCCAGCAACAGGCGGGTCTGTTCCGGCCAATCGCGGGACTGCAGGCGCAGCTCATCCAGATCGGCAAAGGCCTGAACCGCCTCGGCTCCGTTATGGAGTGCCCAAGCGATGGTGGTGGTGGCGCGCAGCACATCAATCACCACGGCGGCATCAGGTCCATCCGGCGAGCCAATGGCATCAGGAACATCGGCTGCCACATGGAAATAGGAAACCTGCATGGCCACGCTCATGATCCGCGTGCGTCACAGTACCGAGACCACCCACCGCTGAGGTGTTGTCTTCATGGCTCTGTTCCGCCCCGGCCCCGGCACCCGGGATCTGCGTTCCTTCATCCAACTCTTGGAAGAGCGTGGACAACTGAGGCGGATTCAGGCCCCCGTCGATCCCGATCTCGAACTGGCCGCCATCGCCGATCGCGTTCTGGCCAGTGGTGGACCGGCGCTTCTCTTCGAGAACGTGATCGGCTCCTCCATGCCGGTGGCCGTGAACCTGCTCGGAACGGTGGAACGGGTGGTGTGGAGCATGGGCCTCGATCGCCCAGAGCAACTGGAGGAGCTTGGAGAGCGGCTGGCCCTGCTGCAACAGCCCCGTCCTCCCAAAGGGCTTGGAGAAACCAAGAAGTTCGCGCGGGTGTTCTGGGATCTGGTGAAAGCACGACCCGACCGGGATCTGCTGCCTCCATGCCGCCAACAGATCTACAAAGGGGATGAGGTTGATCTCGGTCAGATCCCGCTGATCAGGCCCTGGCCAGGCGATGCCGGCGGCGTGATCACCCTGGGACTCGTGATCACCAAGGATCCGGAAACCGGGGTGCCGAATGTGGGGGTGTATCGGCTGCAAAGGCAGTCGGTGAACACCATGACGGTGCACTGGCTAAGCGTGCGTGGTGGTGCGCGCCACCTGCGCAAGGCCGCGGCCATGGGCAAAAAACTCGAGGTGGCTGTAGCCATCGGCGTGCATCCACTGCTGGTGATGGCAGCGGCCACACCGATCCCCGTCCAACTGAGTGAGTGGCTGTTCGCAGGGATTTATGCCGGCGAAGGTGTGCGGCTCTCACCCTGCAAAACCCTCGATCTGCAAGTTCCAAGCCACAGCGAAGTGGTGCTGGAAGGGACGATCACCCCTGGAGAGGTTCTGCCTGATGGCCCCTTCGGCGATCACATGGGGTTCTACGGCGGTGTCGAAGACTCCCCCCTGGTGCGCTTCCACTGCATGACCCAGCGCCGTGATCCGATCTTCCTCACAACGTTCAGCGGCCGGCCACCCAAGGAAGAAGCGATGTTGGCCATCGCTCTCAACAGGATCTACACGCCGATCCTGAGGCAGCAAATTCCTGAAATCAAGGATTTCTTCCTGCCCATGGAAGCGCTCAGCTACAAGCTGGCGGTGATCTCGATCGACAAGGCCTATCCAGGGCAAGCAAAGCGGGCAGCCATGGCCTTCTGGAGTGCCCTGCCCCAGTTCACCTACACCAAATTCGTTGTGGTGATCGACAGCCATCTGAATGTGCGCGATCCCAGGCAGGTTGTTTGGGCCATCGCTGCTCAGGTGGATCCACAGCGGGATCTCTTTGTTCTCGAGAACACGCCGTTTGACACCCTCGACTTCGCAAGCGAGCAATTGGGTTTAGGGGGTCGCATGGCCATCGATGCCACCACCAAGATCGGCCCGGAGAAAAATCACGACTGGGGAGAGCCCCTGAGCCGACCCGACGATCTCGAACAACGGGTGTCAGACCGGCTGGAGGAACTGGGGCTGGACGATCTAGCGGCTCAAGAGCCGGATCCGAGCCTGTTCGGCTACGCCCTCGATGCTCTCTTGCAGAACCGACCCATAGGATCGCGAGCATCCAAACCTTCCTGAACCACGTGACGGGATCCACCGCCGCTGCCCGTGAATTGAAAGCAGGCGGAAGCCTTAAGGGGCGTGTCAGGGTCCCGGGAGACAAGTCGATCTCTCACAGGGCCCTGCTGTTCGGAGCGATTGCCGAGGGTGAAACCACCATCGAAGGCTTACTTCCAGCCGAAGATCCAATCAGCACCGCCGCCTGCCTGCGGGCGATGGGAGCTGAGATCAGCCCGATTGCTGAAGGCGATTTGATCCGCGTCACCGGCGTCGGCCTCGATGGACTGCAGGAGCCAGACACCGTGCTCGACTGCGGCAACTCAGGCACCACCATGCGCCTGATGCTCGGGCTGCTGGCAGGCCGTCATGGGCGCCACTTCGTTCTTACCGGTGACGCCTCACTACGCAGGCGACCGATGCAACGGGTGGGCCACCCCCTAGCCATGCTCGGCGCCGAGGTCCGAGGCCGTGGTGATGGCAACTTTGCGCCGCTGGCCGTGCAGGGTCGCCGTCTGCGGGGGGCTGTGGTGGGAACCCCTGTGGCCAGTGCCCAGGTGAAATCAGCGTTGCTACTGGCGGCACTCACCGCCGAAGGGTCCACCACCGTGATCGAGCCCGCTCCCTCCCGTGACCACAGCGAGCGCATGCTGAAGGCGTTCGGAGCCGATCTCACCGTGGGAGGAGAAATGGGGCGGCACATCAGGGTGCAGCCAGGTGCTCAGCTGAAGGGACAGCACGTGGTGGTCCCGGGGGATATCAGTTCAGCAGCCTTCTGGCTAGTCGCAGGTGCTCTGGTCCCAGGTGCTGATCTCACCGTGGAGAACGTGGGGCTGAACCCCACGCGCACCGGCGTGCTGGATGTGCTGGAACAGATGGAAGCGAAGATTGAAGTGCTCAACCGCCGCGATGTGGCTGGAGAGCCCGTCGGCGATCTGCGCGTGACCAGCGGCCCACTGCAACCCTTCCGCTTCGGGGAGGACATCATGCCCCGGCTGGTGGATGAAGTGCCGATCCTCACGGTGGCGGCCTGTTTTTGCGATGGCGAAAGCCACATCAGCGGAGCTGCCGAGCTTCGAGTCAAGGAAACAGATCGCCTGGCCGTGATGGCCCGTCAACTGAAGGCCATGGGCGCTGACCTCGATGAAACACCCGATGGTCTGGTGATTCGCGGAGGTCGTCCCCTGCGAGGGGCGGCGCTGGACAGTGAAACGGATCACCGCGTGGCCATGAGTTTGGCGGTGGCATCACTGCTAGCAAGCGGTGACTCAACACTGAATCGAAGCGAGGCCGCGGCGGTGTCTTACCCCTCGTTCTGGGATGACCTTGCACGACTGCGGACCTGACCTCGGAGCACTGCACGCCTATCCGACTGCGGACGGGAGTTTCAGCCTGCAAAGCGAGCGGTTTGGTGAGGCCTTTCACAATTCCGCCGGTGCCCGCAACGAAGCCATCGCGAAGTTCGCCGTGCCAGCCCAGCTGGAGCGATTTCGCAACGGGACAGCGCTCAGGGTTCTCGATGTCTGTGTTGGCCTTGGATACAACAGCGCCGCGGTGTTGGAAGCGCTTCCCTCACCAGCTCCTGAGCTGATGTGGTGGGGGCTGGAACTCGACCGGCGACCTCTGGAGCTGGCCTTAGCCCAGCCGCACTTCCGCAGCAGCTGGTCGACATCCGTTCTGGAGATCCTCGAACAGATGCGTGATCACGGGGGTTGGCATCACACCTGCAGCAGGGGCGAGCTGCTCTGGGGAGATGCCCGGCGCATGTTGCAGATGATCCCCGGTGAACAGCATTTTGATCTAATCCTCCAGGACGCCTTCTCACCGCAGCGCTGTCCTGAGTTATGGACTGAAGAGTTCCTGGCAGGCCTGGCTGGACGCCTGGCACCAGGCGGCCGTCTGCTGACCTATAGCCGTTCAGCGGCGGTGAGAGCCAGCCTGCGACGAAACGGTTTAACCCTGCTGTCGCTCCTGCCAGCTCCGGGTGAACGACCAGGCTGGAGCAGCGGCACAATGGCCGTACGCCCCGGACCGCCGATTCCTGATGCAGGACCGGGCTGGAGAGCGCTGTTGGCCATGGAGGAAGAACACCTCCACACCCGTGCCGCCGTGCCCTTTCGTGATCCCAGCAGCGCTGATGACAGCGCTGCCATCCTGCGGCGCCGGAGCCTTGAACAGGCCAGCTGCAAGCTGGAGGCAACCAATGCCTGGCAAAGGCGCTGGCGGCAAGACGCCACCGGCTGATCCCGGTAGATTCCCCCGGGTTCGTTCTGCAGACCATGCTCGCCGTTGCCGTTCTGGCCGCAGGAAAAGGCACTCGCATGAAGAGTGCTCTGCCAAAGGTGCTGCAGCCCCTGGCAGGAGCCACGCTGGTGGAGCGGGTTCTGGCCAGTGCCAGAACACTGGCACCAGAACGCCGGATCCTGATCGTGGGGCACCAAGCCGAACGCGTAGAAGAGCAACTGAATCATCTCGAAGGTCTGGAATTTGTTCTCCAGCAACCGCAGAACGGAACCGGCCATGCCGTTCAGCAATTAATCGCTCCTCTTCAGAGCTTTACCGGGGAATTGCTGGTCCTGAATGGAGACGTTCCCTTGCTTCGAGCCGAAACGATTGAGCAGTTAGTGGAGACCCACCGCAACAGCGGTGCCGACGTGACCTTGCTCACGGCACGTCTGGCCGATCCGACTGGATACGGGCGTGTCTTCGCCGATGACGACGGTCGCGTGAGCGCCATTGTTGAGCACCGTGATTGCAGCGAAGAGCAGCGACGCAACACGCTGACCAACGCTGGCATCTACTGCTTCAACTGGAGCAAGCTCCTGGCCGTGCTGCCCAACCTCAGCACCGACAACGACCAGGGTGAGCTGTATCTAACCGATACCGTCTCCATGCTGGAGCGCGCCATGCATCTCGAGGTGGCAGACGCCGATGAAGTGAACGGAATCAACAACCGTCGTCAGCTAGCGCAGTGCGAAACCCTGCTCCAACAGCGCCTTCGCGACCATTGGATGGATCAGGGAGTGACCTTCGTGGATCCAGCCAGCTGCACCCTGAGTGAGTCATGCCGGTTTGGACGCGACGTTGTGATCGAACCTCAGACCCACCTGCGTGGTGTGTGCAGCATCGGCGACAACTGCCGCCTCGGACCTGGCAGCCTGCTGGAGGATTCCGAACTGGCCGAGAATGTCACCGTGCTGCATTCGGTGGTCCGCGGTGCCAAAGTCGCTCGCGATGTAGCGGTTGGCCCTTTTGCCAACCTGAGGCCGGCAGCAGACATCGGCGAAGGCTGCCGCATCGGCAACTTTGTTGAAGTGAAGAAGAGCACCCTGGCCGCAGGCACCAAGGTGAACCACCTGAGTTACATCGGTGATGCAGAACTTGGAACAGACGTGAATGTGGGCGCCGGAACGATCACCGCGAATTACGACGGTGTCAACAAACACCGCACCGTGATCGGAGACCGAAGCAAGACAGGAGCCAATTCGGTGCTGGTCGCCCCGGTCACCATCGGCGCCGATGTAACGATCGGAGCAGGATCCACGATCACCAAAGATGTTCCAAATGGCTCCCTGGCACTGGGTCGTGCCAAACAATGGGTGAAAGAGGGCTGGAATTCCTGAAAAAAACGTGATTGCGCTGCATTAAGAGTCAGCGATTCCGCATCAGATTGCCCCCTTGAGAAGACAAGTTCAAGGGACAATTAACTCCCAAGAAACTTATTCAAATCACCAGAATCTCTTCACGAACTGATGATGGCAAAGGGCCTTCGATGCGTGAGGTTGGAAGCATCCATCCACTGGATCCATGCACGATCACAAGCGCTACACCGTGCGCTACCGCGATGCCAACAGCAATCGCATCGAGGGCTGCTATTACGCCGGCGATGCTTTTGAGGCTCGGGTCTTGGCCATGGAAATGATCAAGTACATCAAAGATCACCCCAACGCGATCGATCTGATCCGCTGCGAAGAGGGCCACTCCAGCCTGATGGCCGCCTGATCACCCGATCAACGAGTTCTGCAGGGGGGGAATCAGGCGCTCCAGCGCCACACCACGGCTGGCCTTGAGCAGCACCGTGTCTCCTGGCTTCACCCATGCGCATAAAGGCAGAGCCGCTTCCTCAGGGGTCTGAACCCGTGCAAAACGACCCAGGGAGCAAGCCGTGGCCTCCATCGCCTCGCCTTCGTCTCCGTCCGCGACGACCACCAGGCCATCGAGCTTGAGATCAACAGCTCTCTGAGCCACACGCCGGTGCAGTTCAACGCTGCGACTGCCGAGCTCCAGCATGGTTCCCAACACAGCAAAGCGACGCCCCGGTTGGTGAGCGAGCAATTCAAGAGCGGCCAACACCGCTTCCGGTGAGGCGTTGTAGGTCTCATCGAGCAGGGAAATGCCGCCCACGCTCAGACGCTTGTTCCGTCCACCCGGCATCGCCACATCCATGGCCTCAAGAGAGTGCAGGGGCACCTCGAGTTCGGACGCAACCGCCAGAGCCAACATGAAGTTGCGGGCGTTGTGACGCCCCTCGAGAGGGCAGCGGAAGCGCAGACCTTGGAACGCCAGCGATTGATCCTCCGGCTGGAAATCACCAACAAGATCGGGATCCGGCAGCGCTGCTGAGGTCAGTCCACTCACCTCAGGGCCGCCCTCGGGCTCATCTCCCTCGAGGGCAACGCGCAGAATGCGGCCCGTCCAGCAGCGCGATAACGCATCCTCCAGAAGCGCATCGCCAGCCGGGATCACCACAACCCCACGGGGCGAGAGTGCGGCAGTGATCTCACATTTCGCGGAGGCAATGGCCGCGCGGCTCCCGAGCCGCCCGATGTGCGCCGTGCCGATATTGGTGATCACAGCGATCTCCGGTTCCGCACAACAGGAGAGACGTTCAATCTCACCGGCTCCGCGCATTCCCATCTCCACAACCACGGCCGCATGGTCGCGGTGCGCTCCAAGGAGGGTGAGCGGCACACCGATGTCGTTGTTGTTGTTGCTGTCGCTGGCTTGCACATCGCCCAGGGGTGCCAGTGCCGAGCGAATCAATTCGCGGGTGGTGGTTTTTCCGGCTGATCCGGTCACTGCCACCACGGCAGCGTTCAGTTGGCGGCGATGGAGGGTGGCCAGCTGTTGGTAGGCCTCGAGCGTGTCCGCCACTTTCCAGTGCAGCAGCCCGTCTGGCACAGCATGGGCGCAGTCGCTGGCCACAAAGGCAGCCTGTGCTCCTTTCTCAGCAGCACTGCTGAGAAAGCGATGGCCATCGAATCGCTCCCCGCGCAGCGGGATGAAGAACGATCCCGGCTCCAGTGTGCGGCTATCGGTGCAGACCGGTCCAAGGGCCTGCGACAGATCCGGGGAAGGACCACCCGCCCAGAGGGGCTGCCCCCAGAGCTCCACCAGCTGGGAGAGCTGCAGTGTCACGGTGTTTTCTGCGGATCGAACATGATCATGCCGTTGCCGACGCGGGATGGCCGTGCCAGCAGATGGTGGCCGGCATCCTCCAGGGTGAGATCGTCGTAACCCTCCTCCTGAAGCTGCTGCCACCAGGCTTCAGTGCGATCAAGCCGTTGGGATGGCGCCAGGGCCGCCCACTGCTTGGCATCAAGCGTCAGCACAGCTCCATTGCGCTCCGGGACCGGTTGCGCTGTCAGCAGCAAGCCCTCCGGGAGGGCGGAATCACGATCCGCATCAGCCAGAAGCCTGAGGAGGGGGGTGACCTGCAACAGCGGGACCTCTGGCTCGGCAGCCGCAGGTTCGGCAGCGATGGAATCGAGTGACAGATCCTGAGGAGGATCGATGGGAGCAGCAACAGGCTCAGACGGCACGGGCTCCGGAATCGCTGCCAGAGGTTTGGCCTCGGGCAGTGGTGTGGTGAGAATGCGCTCGATGCCTGGAGGATCCGGGGCCTCCTCAGGCGCGAGCGCTCCCTTGAGCTGCAGTCCCCCCAACACCAGCAAGGCGACCACGAGCACCAGGAGCAGCGGCCAGAACAGAGGCGCTAGATCCTCGGGCCAGAACGCCGGTGTGGAGAGATCTCCCTCCCGATTGCGGCGCCAGAGTTCCTGAGCCCGTAGGCGCAAGTCAGCCAGTGCAGCGGGCACATCACGGCGCAGGGCTTCCCATGGACTCTGGTAGGGAGCTGGTAAGGCGCCTTTGTCCTGGGGTTCAGCCATACACAATCATCGTCGCTGTTTGCCGAGCAGCCTGGCGAGGGGGTTACGACTGGTGCGCACCGGGGTTGATGCACTCGATGCCTCGCTGCTTTCGATGGGGCCTTCATCAGCAGGGGAGAGAGCCTGTGGGGCTCCACCGTGACGGGAGGGATCGGCTTCCTGACCCTGGGAAAACTGCTCCACTGCAGCAGCATCAGGACTGGGCTCCTTGAGGCCGCAAACATCGCGGTACAGATGGTCGTACTCCAGTGCTGAACGAGCCCAGCTGTAGTCCTGCTCCATCCCCCGCAGCTGAAGATCCTTCCAACTCTCCTGATGGCGGAAGGCCTCCCAGGCACGAACCAAGGCGGTGTAGAAATCCACTGGCTCGAATCGGTCGAAGCAGAATCCCGTACCGGTCTTCTGCCGGGGATCGTGGGGGGGCACCGTGTCCACCAACCCGCCAACCTTGCGCACCACAGGCACGCAGCCATAGCGCATGGCATAGAGCTGACTGATGCCGCAGGGTTCGAAGCGGCTGGGCATCAGGAAGGCATCGCTGCCTGCATAAATCAAACGCGAAAGGGCATCGTCGTAGGTGAGGAAGACGGCAACACGTCCTGGGTGGCGTGAGGCCAGTTGCCACAGACCGGACTCCAGACCACGATCCCCGGTTCCCAGAACAACAATCTGTGAATCGGTATAGGCGAGAAGACGGTCCGCCACCTGCAGCAGCAGATCCACTCCCTTTTGATCCACCAGACGGCTCACCATGCCCACCAGGAAGGTGTCAGGGTTCACTGCCAGTCCCATGCGTTCCTGCAGGACCTGCTTGCAGGTGGCTTTCCCAGCCAGGTTGGTGGAGCTGAAGGTCGCCGGCAAAGCCTTGTCTGTGGCTGGATTCCAGGCCTCGAGATCGATGCCGTTGAGAATGCCGCGCAGCTTGCCGGAGATGTAGTTGAGCAAGCCCTCTAACTTCTCGCCGTATTCAGAGGTGCGGATTTCCTGGGCGTAGGTGGGCGATACGGCGTTGACCCGATCGGCGTAAAGAAGCGCAGCGGCCATGGTGTGGTCTCCCTGCATGTACCAGGGACACCAGGTGATGCGATCCAGCTTCCAGCGCCAGGGTCCCTGGTACTTGAGGTTGTGGATCGTGAACACCGTGCTGATCTCAGGATCCTGGTGCATCCACACCGGAATCATGCCGGTGTGCCAGTCGTGGCAATGCAGAACCTGGGGCTTCCAGACATTCCAGGCGAATTCCGCCGTTGCGCTGGCGAAGAAAGTGAACCGCCAATCTTCGTCTTCACCGCCATAGATCCGCTCGGGATCAAACACAGGGTGACCCACTAGGTAGAGCGGCAAACCATTCGTAGGGTGTCGCGTCTCAAAGACAGCGAATTCCGTCCCCATGGTCTGGGCACGCCAGATCGGTTCCGCAGGGATGTCGAGAGAGCTCCAAAGCTTGCCGTAACCAGGCAAGATCAAGCGCACATCGTGACCGAGCTGTGCCAGGGCCGGCGGCAGCGAGCCGACCACATCGCCCATGCCACCCACCTTCACCATCGGTGCACATTCGGCGGCAGCAAAGAGCACGCGCATGGTCAGTCAAACCGGTTGGGCGGCGCGACTTTAAGCGCATACAGCTGGGTTCAGAGGTCGGTCAAGGAAGCACTGTCACGGGAGTGCCGACCCGGACCATCTCAAAGATCTCCTGCACGTTCTCTTCGTAAAGGCGAACACAGCCATGGGACACAGCCCGTCCCACCGTCCAGCGGTAGGGGGTGCCATGAAACCCTGCCACCGTGCAGCCATCGATATCGAGATACTGCTCACCATCCCATCCTTCGCGGCCCTTACAGTCGCGATGAAAGCCGATCCATCGGGATCCCAACGGATTGGTGGCCTCCTCCGGGCCCAACAGTTCGCCGCTGACAGGGTGCGTCCATACCGGCTCTTTCACCTTCTGCATCACACGGAACCGCCCAGCAGGGGTTTCCCAGCCAACCGTGCCCACGGCCGCGGGGAATCGGCGCGTGAGTAAACCATCGTGGAGCACAAGCACCTGCCGGTGCTGGCGATCGAGCACAAGTTGCAGCCCCACACGCTGCAGGAGATCCGCCGGGACGCGGGCCATCGAATCGGCATCGCTCACCGGTGCTGCCAGGGGAGGAATCGGATCCGGTTCCCGTTCTGTTGAAGTCTCAGGCGCCTCAACCTGGGGGAGATCGGCCGCCTTGACAGCCCTCAGCGAGGCGAGCGGCTGGAGCGCAACCAAGGCAAGCAGTGAAAAAGTTGCTGGAAGGATGCGTTGGAGCATCGCGGCGCCGAGACGGAGTGAACGATGCAACTTTTTTAGCTAGGGGAGCCAGGGGGAGGCCGAGAAATCAGGATCTCGCTTCTCAAGGAAGGCGTTGCGCCCCTCCTGCCCCTCCTCCGTTCGGTAGAAGAGATGGGTGGCCTGACCAGCCAGCTCCTGAATGCCCGCCAGGCCATCGGTTTCGGCATTGAAGGACGCCTTCAGGCAGCGGATCGCCGTGGGGCTGTGCTGCAGAACCTCCAGGGCCCAACGCACGCCCTCAGCTTCAAGCTTGTGCAACGGAACGATGGCATTGACCAGTCCCATCTGCAGGGCCTCCTCCGCTCCGTAGCGACGGCAGAGAAACCAGATTTCCCTGGCCTTGCGCTGACCCACGACCCGGGCCAAGTACCCGGCACCGAAACCGCCATCAAAGCTGCCGACCCGCGGGCCGGTTTGACCGAACACGGCATTCTCTGCGGCAAGGCTTAGATCACAGAGCAGATGCAGCACCTGTCCGCCACCGATGGCATAGCCAGCCACCAGGGCAATCACCACCTTGGGCAGGCTGCGGATGATCCGCTGCAAGTCGAGCACATTCAGCCTGGGCAGGCCGTCCTCATCGAGATAGCCGCCATCACCGCGCACGCTCTGGTCGCCACCGGCGCAGAAGGCATAGCCACCATCGTCCGCAGGACCGACACCGGTGAACAGCACCACGCCGATGCTGCTGTCGTCGCGGATGCGGGTGAAGGCATCACAGAGTTCCACCACCGTGCGGGGGCGAAAGGCATTGCGCTTGTGCGGGCGATTGATGGCCACCCGCGCGATGCCCGGCTGGGCTCGATGCAGCAGCACGTCGCTGTAATCCCCCCAGGGCTGCCACACCACACCCGGATCACCAGGAAGCACGGATTGGGAGGTGGGATCGGCCATGGAGGCGGTGGAGATCAGCCTTCTTTTGTACTGCCTTGAACAGCGCAGAGCGCCTGTTCCACCTCTCGCCGCAGCCTCTGCCGCAGGGCGGCATCAGCCATGCGATTCGTACAGACCCGCAGCAGCACCGGTCGCCTCTGGTCCAGTCCCCACTCCAGGGCATGGGGCAGATCCTCGAGGCAGGCCAGCTGACGGGTGGGCACGCCGTGGGCCCTGGCCAACGCCAGTGGATCCACGGCCTGGGGCATGGCGAACAGATGGTCAAACGCAGCGGCCGGCACGGTTGGAATCGGCAGTTGCCCGAAGATCCCGCCGCCGCCGTTGTCGATCAACAGCACCAACAGAGGCGGAGCTGAGGCCGACGCCAACAGCCAGCCATTGCTGTCGTGCAGGAGTGCCAGATCGCCGGTGAGCAGCACCAGGGGGCCGAGCTCCCGGGACAGACCGACCGCGAGGGAGAGAGTGCCATCGATGCCGGAGGCTCCGCGAAAACTGAAGCACCGGCGTTGGCCGGAGTCGGCTGCTGCAAAAGCCAGCCAGTCCCGCACGGGACTGCTGGCGGCCAGCATCACGGGCAGGGCTGGCGGCAACAGCTGCGGCAGACGCCGCATCAAGGCCGGTTCGCTGACAGGGCCGGCTGGGGGCAAGTGCTGGGCGAGCGCACGCTCCACACTCGCCTCCAAGGCACGCCATGCCGTGAGCAAGGCGCTCGGACGCTCCCCAGTACGCACCTGCTGGGGACAAACGCCCTGCCACCAGCTGGACAGCCCCAGGCTGCACTGGCTGGCAAGGCCCAGGGGGTCGAGGCTGCGGCAGTCCCCCTCACTGATGAGCCATTGGCCTGGTCCCAGCGCGCGCAGCCAGGCTTCAAGCCGGCGGCTGGCCGGGAGAGGACCGAGGCGCAACACCTGAAGCGACGGCTCAGGCGTGGGCAATCCGGCCGGCAGCATCAGGTCCCAATAGCGGATCACCCCCGGTAAGTCCTGGGGTGCAGCAGCCAGAGGATCCAACAGCACAGGCCAGCCGCTGGTGAGGGCCAACTCCTGCAACGCCCGCTGGTAAGCCGGAAGGTCCGCCTGCAGACCACGCCAGGGTCCTGCCACCACCACGCCCGGACGGGACCAGTCCGGAACCGGACCATCCCAGGGTGTGGGGAGTGGCTCAGCAGGACAACGCTCGCCACCAGCGGCCGGTAGGAGTTGCCACGCCGACCAAAACGCCTGCTGCTCGCTCTCGCTGGGATGGAGTGGTTCCTCGAACGGCACATTCAGGTGCACGGGCCCAGCCGATCCCAGCGCCCTCTCCCAGAGCGTCGACGCCAGGGTCTGCAGCTGAACGTCGCCCTGGTGGTGAAGCCCCTCGCCTGGGGTGCTCAGAAACGCGCGGCAAACAGGAGCAAGAAACTGCTCCTGATTCACGGTTTGGTTGGCGCCGCAGTCCTTCAGGCGCGTCGGTCGGTCGGCCGTGAGCAGCAGCAGGGGAATGCAGGAACGATCAGCCTCGACGGCTGCGGGCAGAAGATTGGCCACAGCCGTCCCAGACGTGGTGATCACCGCTGTGGCACGACCGGACGCCAGGGCGAGCCCGAGCGCATGAAAACCAGCTGAACGCTCATCGATCGCGGTCACCAACGTCAGCCCCCCCTGCCTGGCCAAGCCGCCGGCCGCCAGGGCCAGAGGTGCGGAACGGCTGCCAGGGCAGAGCACAATCTGCCGAAGTCCCTGGTGCTGCAAATGGGCCAGGAGGCTCACAGCTGCCTTGAGATTGGCGATGGCGTGGCTCAGACCGATCGGCAGCGCTGATGCGATCCTCGTTCAGCGCCTACCCCCGGGTCCGTCCCTTCGATGCCCAGCCAACCCGATCAGACCGACTCACGCCGGAGTGGCTGGATCTCCCTGCTGCTGTGGGTCGTTCTGGCACTGCTGCTGCGCTGGCAGGTGCTGGAACCTCGCTGGATTCCATCAGGGTCGATGCTGCCAACCCTGCAGCTCCAGGATCGAATTCTGGTGGAAAAGCTGAGGCCGAGGTTCGATCGCGCCACCCACCAGACCCTGCCCCTGAACAGCATCGTGGTCTTCGCCGTTCCTCCCCAACTGGCAGCTGCCGGCTACGACCCGAATGCGGCGCTGATCAAACGGGTGGTGGGTTTGCCCGGCGATCAGCTCGAGGTTCGTGATGGACAGCTGCTGCGCAACAACAGCGTGGTGAACGAGCCCTGGCTGGATGAAGCGATCGACTACGCCATGGAACCAATCACCGTGCCTGATGGCACGGTGTGGGTGATGGGCGACAACCGCAATGCCAGTCTCGACTCCCATCTGTGGGGCTCCCTGCCGGACAACCTGGTGATCGGAACAGCTGTGTGGCGCTACTGGCCCCTGGCACGGTTCGGTCCGATTCGGTTCTCACAACCGGATTCAACTGTGACGCAGCACACAGCTGCGATAGGTTCAGGGTCCTGACGGAGAGCGGCGGGATGTTCAACCCGGAGTTCCTGACCACGGACAGCCAGGACGGACAACCCGTCAACGGACTGATTCAGTACCTGCAGGATCAATCGCCTGATGTGCTGCAACGCGTCGCGAAATCCGCGAGCAACGACATTCAGGATGTGATCCGACACAACGTGCAGGGTCTGCTGGGAATGCTTCCTGGAGAGCAGTTCGAAGTGAAGGTCACCGCCAATCGCGACAACCTGGCCAACATGCTGGCCTCCGCAATGATGACGGGGTATTTCCTGCGTCAGATGGAGCAGCGCAAGGAATTGGAAGAAGCGATGTTCGGCGACGAAGACATGGCCATCGGCCCCGACGACGAACTCAATCTTTGAAGGGGTCAGGCGGTACGAGCTTGTAGCGCAACAACGTTGTGTCGATCCCGGCAAGAAAGTCCCAGCTCCCCTGATCTGGGGCCCAGGGCCTCTGGAGTAGTTCCGCCTTGAACGCACTGACGATCTCAGGGGTGAACGCCAGAGGAGCGCTGTAGTGCGCTGGCACCAGCCAACGCATGGACTCAAGGCCTGCCAATTCATCCAACCAGCCGAGCAGGGCTTGGCGTGCCCGCGGTAGCACCAGCCGCTCCAAAACCGGAGCGACCTGCAGACGCGGTGCAGGGTCCCCCATCAAGGCCGCCGCCGCCTGTTGCCAGCCGTCCTTCCAGGAAAAGGGATAGAGCCCGAAGTGCTCACGGGGCGAGCGCAAACCGGGACGAAACGCCTGGCGAAGCACCTGTTGCAACGAAGGAACGTCCAGGGGTTCCGGCCTCAAGTAGGAGGCGAACAGCACAAGCCGGGCCCAACCGCGACGTCGTGCTTCAACTGAATCCAGAAGCGGCTCATCGCCCCGCTCGCGGGCATGGAACAACAGCGGGGTGGGGTCTGGATCGAACACCGCGGAGGGCTCAGCACTGATCCCCACCAGTGCATCGGTCACCAGAAGGGTCCCGGAAGGACGGTGAAAACAGCTGATCTCCTGAAATCGCCCCACGCCGAGGTCCAGTGGACCGAGAGAGACCCAGTGGCAGATCTCTGGATGGGGCACCCCGTCGTCGAGCAGAACCCGGGTGCGACGTTTCGGCACTCCTAACCAGCTGAGGGGAAGTTGCACAGGGAAACTCCACTGGCCAGGGCACACCCACAGATCGGCCTGCGGGAACGCGCGAGCCAGAGGTCCTAGAGGAAGCTTGTGCTCGAGCCCCGATGCCGTCGGCATCACGATGGTCTGCACGGGTCCATGGACAGCCTCCAGATCCGCGAGTTTCTTCAGAAGCTCCCGGGTGGGCGGCAGGGGATTCACCAACATCAAGCCGCCGGGAACCCTCACCACCGTGAGACGAATCGGCACAGCCACGTAGTACACCCCTTGAAGCTGCTCAAAGCTCCAGAGCTCACCGGGGATCAGCTCACTGAACACCGTGCGGCGGCGTCCATAGGGATAGAGCGGCAGCAGCGGCCACCAAGGCCAGCGTTGGTCGGCTGGCGAGATGCCCTCAGTTGCACTCAGATCACTTGCCATCACTCAAATTGACTGTTCCGTTGTTCCAGGTTGTGCAAGTGGGCATAACCTTGTGCAAGTGGTTTTAGGGACAACTTAGGGATAAAATAGGCAGACAAGCCGCCCTGTCCCTAGATGACAGACACCACTGGGCAACGCCGAAACAGCGCAAGGCTGAAGCAGCTCTCCCAGTATCTCCGGACCGTTCATTCAGAGCGGTATGGCCTATCTCTCAGGCGCAAAAGCAGACCTAACGGTCAGGAGCTGATCTACCTCTCGTTCAGGACGCGACCTGATGGGGGGGGAGATCAGAAGTGGCTGAAACTCAATGCGTCCTATGAGGACACAGACCTCGCTATTTCGCGTGCCATCGATCAGGCCTTAGCCGACTTCGACAGCAACGTCAAAAGGAATGCGGGTGGTCCTGTTGGTAGCTCACTTGGTGTCTATCAAAGACAGGCTTTAAGCCGCATCGAAACAGACGGGAACTCTGAGAAGCACGCTGCTCGTCGTGTGAAGTGGCTTAAGAGCTGCGTTCAGTGGCTCTCCGAAAACAACGGCAGGGCTACGAGCCGAGAGGATCTGCTGCGTTGGATCGCAAGTTGGCCAGCAGAAGCGAGAAGTCGTCGCGATGCCATCTCCTCTGCATGCCTGATCTTCGGGATCGCGACAGATGGCAAGCAACTCAACCCAGGCAAAGAGTTTGCTTACCAAGAACCCCAGGCAGGGCAGGGACGACCGATTGATCCTGAAGAGGTACAGCGCGTCATCTTGAAACTCTGGGATCGAGCTGAAACCTCTGAGCTTGCTCATGCAGCCGCATGGCTGACGTCTTGGGTTGCTCTCACCGGTGCTCGTGGCGCGATGGTAATGGCCTCACAACTGTTGTGGACTCCTCCAGGAAGGGTGGAAGTAGTCGTTGGGGGTTATGTGGAATGCCGTGATAGCAAAAGGGGTAGGAATCGGCAGGCACAACTCTGTCCTTCATGGAAAGAGCTTCTTGAAGCCGTTGGGATTGAAAAACTGAGCACTCCTCCGCAACGCCTCCGAGATGCCGCCAGTCCATGGAATGAGAAACCCAACCAAGAACAACAGAGGAGAACAGAACAAGAGCTCAACGCCATTCATGGCTGGATCTGGCGAGAATTCTCAGAAGAGCGCGGATTGAGAGCTGATCGCGATTTCATCGGGCTACGCACTCTTCGGCACAACGCTGCGCGACGACTGCTGGAGGTGAAACAGCTCGACCTTCTACAGATTGCAGGTCTTCTCTCAACATCTGAGGACATGCTCAGGAGGACGTATTCCGACCATCACCGCTTCCGCTCGAACGAGATCATCAGAGAGGTCTTCGGGTAGATCTCTGAGTTCAATAAAGGCTATGAAAGAAATCTCCAACGAAGATCTGAGAGACATCCAGATTCCTGATCCTGAAAGTGGCAGTGATCGATGGATCCACTTCGCACACACCATTAACGGCTACGAAGTTGACCCATTGATCAAGCAGACAGATCAACGCTCTTCTATTCACACTGCACGAACACTTACTGAACTTCGATGCGCCTTATTCCATCTCGCGAGAGCCGATCGATGGCAGGGAGCTACAGCGCCTGTGCCGGGCCTTGAGGAAGATGTTGAGACGCTCCTACGGAAGATTCGCGCAAAAGTTGCTGCGGGCGAACTGGAATAGAGGCTTGCCAAGCCACTTAAAAGACAGCAATCACTGTGGCAAGTCTCATTTTGTCCCTGAAATGGCACTCAGGCCGTCACAGACGCCCCAATGTCATCAGAACTGCTTCTTGATTCCAGAGGAATTCGCCGCGCGGTGACAACGGGTTGATCTTGCGGCGGTGAAGCCCATCCCGAAGAAGACCTGCCCTGAGCATGTTCCCAAGAGTGTTGCGATGCACCCCGAGACAAGAGGTCAACTCTCTTGTACGCATCCAAGTAATCGGAGTGTTCGACATGTGAATCAACCATCTACTACAAACTACCCGTGTTGATCGAAGGAGCTGAAAGTGAAGCCATCAGCGAACTTAGTTGTGTCTTCTCACCTTTGCGGATAATCGCCTGCAACTCAGGTGATATTCAGGATTCGCATCAGCTCAGTTGTCATTCAAAAGCTCAGATATTCCGAGCGCCGTTGCCTCGATGTTCATTGAACCCTCTACTGCTTTGCAGATTGCGGCAATCACGGAAGGTAGCTCTCGTCCATGGAGGACAGTGCCGGCCTCGAGATGGTGCTTCAAGCTGCGCTCGACCAAGGCAAGCAGCTCGTCCGCTCGTTCTGCAACGGTTCGTGCTCTTGCGAGCTGTTCTTGTCTAAAGGTCTCGAGCTGTTCCTCATATCGCTCGAGCTCTGCTTCAGTTCGTGCTTCTGAGACTGTCTTCAGCTGCCCTGAGTCGTAGTCAGCTAGGCGCTCACTCCAGTTCCAATGATCCGCTCGTCGGCGAAGGGTTGACTCAGAGCAACCCACGACAACTGCTGTCTGCCTGAACTGACGAGCAGGTCCAAATTCCCGGTGCACAAGGAGCTGCTCGAAGGAATCTGCGGGCTCGCCGGGAAGCTGGGGAAAGGAGGTCATCGTTAGCTGCTCTTTCCTTGAGGGTTCCAATAAGCGTCAGAGAGACCTAAACGGCTTCAACTACATCTCGATCTAAAAGCAAAGAGAAGCTCAAGTAACCCCCAGTAATTTGAAGAATCAGCTCTCTAGTCGTTGGTAAGCAAATCACGTCCTCACAACTCCTCTGATCGGCAAGGTGGTCATCAGAGACTTGGTAAGCCCGGATATGACTCTCAGAAAGTCCAGGCAGAAATCAGGCGAATTCCCGAATTTCTTGAAGCGATAGGCATTAAGGCATCGGAGGTATGTCTCACGCTCTATGGCGGAGATGGCGGCAACTGGCACTGGCAAAAGGTTGATGGTGCAACCCACTGCAGGCCTGTCGATATCAATCTGATCCAGGAACAAATTCTGGACTGGTCAATTGATGGATTCCATCGTCAGGGTCACCAACTCGGTTTTTACCCGATGTTTGGCGGCAGCACCAAGGCGCAGTCACAGGGCTCGCCGTGCCTCAAGGTTGAGTGCGACATGCTGCCAAAGGATCAGCAACTTGCAGTGCTGCGGGCCTTCGAGCACACCTACGACGTCCGCTTCACGATCGTCGACACAGGAGGTAAATCGCTTCATGCCTATCTCTCAATAAATGAGGTCATCACCGTGGAGCGCTATCAGCTGGTGTGCCGGTGCTTCCACGAACGGCTAGTAGATGTGGCTCGCATAGACGACATCCACTACAAGGCCGACGACGCCGTAAGCCGAATCACTCAAGCCATGCGGCTGCCTGGTGCAATTCATAAGAAGACCGGAGAAGTCGCCACAGTGCTGCAACTCGGCAAGCAATGCTCCCTCGAGCAGATCGAGTGTGGCCCTAAGGATGTCGATGACTTCCGAAAAGAGTCGACCACCCGGCGAGCAGTCGCTTGCACTTGCACCGCTGGCCGTGTCCTCGGTTACGAGGGCGACGAGGCCATGCAAATCCTCGCGACGATTGCTCAGGTCTGGGACAAGCGCATTCCAGGTGAGGCCACTTATCCGAAGGTTCTGCCACTGGTCGCCAATCTCACATCTGTTTTAGGAGCCGAACAAGCCGCCCAGCTCCTCTACGACCAAGGCCATTACGACAAGGTCGGTGAGCATGACCTCAAGGGCCTATTGGAGTGGTGCTCGTCGTTTGTAGAGCCAGTAAATCCAGCAGATGCCACTGCGCGGCTCATCTCGATGGCCGCTACCAGGTACGGCTGGGAACGTCCCAGGGCCTCCACCTCAATCGTTGCTGACCCCGCTACAGAGCTCATCAACAGTGAGGAGGAGCTACGGGCAACTCTCAAGGGACGATCGATCCTGACCAACTGCCGGACCGGGAAGGGCAAGTCAAAGCAAGCCCTCGGGGAGGCAGTCGACATGCACCGGGAAAGCCGCCAGCGGAATGGTGATCGCTCGAAGTTCTCTGTTGGCTGCATCAGCCCCCGTCGAACAATCAACGCACAGAACGCTCAGATCACAGGTGGCCGCGACGTTTCCACAGGTCGCGGGTCTCTAGAGGACTTCTACATAGCCTGCCTCCAGTCTTGGGGTTTAGATCACAAGCGCCATGGCAACGAGCTGCTCTGGCGCGACGGTGTCATGCCAGCAGCAGGGTTGTTGATCATCGACGAGCTCCGCCAGGTAATGGAGGCCGTGTTGTTAGGCAAGGCTGGGCCAGGGGAGTTCTGGGGGTCGCCTGGGGAGCGCGTTGAGACGTTCTGTCGGTTGGTCTGGACAATCCGCAACGCCGCCCAGGTCTACGGGATGGATGCTCAGCTAGGCGCACCTGAGATCGACTTCATAAACAGCGTCCGCGAGGTAAATAGGTCTCTGCCTGTGATCGGCAACCCAAGGGAAGAAAACGGCGGGGTGTTCCGCTGGACGAACAAGCAGAACATCTGGAGAGCAGCGCTACTGGAGACGATTCAGGACGCCGATAGAACAAAGCCTGTACTGGTTGTCACGGGCGCTAAGGGGGAGGAGAAAGACGACTCCACTAGGGGCATATCTGCCTGGGCACTTAAGCGTTTCATCGAAATCGAGACAGCCGAGGAGATCACTTCACCCCAGCTGGACCATCCGGTGACCTTCTCACGTTTGCATGTTGTCGTAATCGACAGCCTCAATAAAGACGAGACCGAGCAGCGGAAGATCCTGATGGAGAAAGACATGGGCATCGCGGACGTCGTCATTGTCACGCCCGTCGCTCAGTCGGGTTTCTCCTTTATCGGTGACTTCCATCAAGTCGGCTTCGTTGCTGGTGGCCTGACTCTGCCGCCAAACTGCGTCTCGCAAGGCGCGCGCAGAGAGCGGACCCTGGGGACTTGCTATGGCTACCTGCCTCGCACCGAGGTCGACCAGAGCTGTCCGTTCTTCACTTCAGATCCAGAGGAGAATGCCAAGGTCATCCATAAGGCGTTGCTCGAACATGACCGCGACATCAACACCCTTGGCCCGGTCGAGGAGCTGATGATCGCTACATCACTCGCCTATTACGAGCGGTCGATCACAGAACTTGCGTTGTTCACTGACTATGCCTTGGCGTACTTACATCAAGACGGTTGGACCTTAGAAGCATTAGGCGATTTTGAGCACGGTCAGAGGGGACGTAAACGGGTCGCCAAAGTAGCCAATATTCTGGGAATGACACCCTTTGAGGAGCTGTCACCTGTCAAGCAGCTGATTCTTAAGGGTCTGATTGGTCTATTGAACGCGGAAGAAGTCGCAGCCATTGAACGCAAGGCAGTTGGCGGTGGCCTCGTTGATCTGGTCGGAGCCAACGCAGCCAAGGTCGTTGATCTCTTGCAGCGCTCAGGGTTAGTTCAGCTATGTGACGGGACGCCTAGACCCAAGAACGACCCCCAGATCGTTGCCTGTGGTCAGGTTCTGCAGTCACCAGAGGCAATAGAGCTGTTTAAGCGGTCCAGCACTCTCCAAGTTCGGGCCAGTCGCTCAAAGCACAAAGCAGCCAACGCGGTAAAAGCCATTGGCGTCATCGTCAAACAGCTCGGTGGCCAATGGAAGCGCTGCGGAGACGGTCGGTCCAAGATTCTGGGGGAATTACCGCTACCTAAACAATGCCGTTAAGGCAAAACGCTCTATAGAAGACTTGCCTTAAGCGCATTTTTTGAGAGATCGACGTCACCTCACCAGGTACAGGCCCTGCATCACCGACGATCAAGCACCGGCATCGCCACCATCCAAGGCAAAACCGTCACACCTAAAACAATCGCTTCTAACCCCAGGCTGCAGTTGCACACACTCCTGCCCAGTTGCACAACAAACGAGGGACATTTCAGAGACACGACCCTTAAATCCACTGCAAATAAACACTCTCAAGCGGCAGCAGCGGCCAGAAACCCCAGTACTGGTCGGCACGACTATTCATGGCCAAGCCTCTCGCGCACCCTGGATTCGATAGCTCCACCCCCATGATCACAGGTCTTGATCACCGATCGAGCACCCGCAGCAAAAGACCAGATTCAACCGAAGCCTGAGCACTGCGCTGATCGCGCAACGCATCAACGGCCGCCGCAGCGCTCCCAGGTGTTCAGCATCGTGTTGAGTTCGGCTTCCAGGCTCTGTAGTTCGTGGACGCGCTGCTGAATCTCGGTGAGCTTGCCGCGGATCGTGGCCTGGAGATCGTTGCAGGTGCAATTCCCGGATCGCCGTGCACCCAGCACAGTGCCAACCGTCGCCAGCGGTAGATCCATGGCCCGCAGACGGCGGCAGGTGGAAAGGGATGCCCCAGGACCCAGGCAAGAACGAGCATGGGCAGCGATGCACCCAGTGCCTTGACGGTGGCAATCTGAATCGGATCGCGCAGACTCAGGCGTTGGCTGAGGTTGTTGTCGATCCCCCAGGCCAGGGTCGCCAGAGCGATCAGGGCAGCTCCGGTGGCATTGACACCGCCGAGTGATCCATCCGAAAGAACGATGGCCCCAGCGATGGTGAGCGCTGCTGCCGCAGCGCCGCGTTTGCCGAGATGTTCACGCCCCACCAGAACAGCGATGGCCAGGGTGAAGACGGTCTCAAGGTTGAGCAACAGTGAACTCGATGCGGCTGGTAACCGCGCCAGGCCGTGAACCAGGGCAACGGGCCCGACGATCCCGCCCAGAAGGATCAACCCAGCCAAGGCAGGCGCATCACGCCGTTGGAGGGGGCTTTCATCCTGGGTTCGGCCTTTCATCAGCCGAACAATCGCCAGAGCCAGAGTCGTCCCTGCGTAGAGCAACCCGGCAATGCTCAGGGACGAACCGCTGGCCGTGAACGTACTGATCAGTGGGGCGCTGCATCCGAACAGCACGGCCGCAGCGAAGCCAGAGAGTTGACCGCATCTCAAGGATGCCATCGGTTTGATCGGGTTGCTGAACTTCACTCAGTTCTGGCTGCTGTCCTTGGAAGCATCCAGTGCGTTGCGCAACATCTGCGTGTTGCCTCTCAGGAGCACATCACCTTGACGAACACCCTGAAGGATTTCCGCTTGCCCCGCCGTTTGCTGGGCCACCACCACAGCAACCTGTTCCACAGCCCCCCGTTGATAGCGAAAGACCACCGGTGATCCATTGATCAGGGCAATGGAATCCTGCGGAACAATGAACCGTTGCTCGGAGGATGGGATCTGCACAAAGGCCGTGATAGCTGTTCCGATCGGTGGGAGTTGAGCATCAATAGGTTGCGCGCGGAGCAGCATCACGCGCCCGGCGGTTTGCGCATCAGGTGCCACAGCGATCACCCGTGCCTGCAGCGTCTGAGCTCCCGCTCGAACGCGCAGCAGCTGTCCGGTCCTGATGTTCGTGGCGAGTCCCGGTGACACGAGGAAGCGAAGCTCACCCCCTGTGACATCACTGATCTGGGCCACGTCTTCCCCCACAGACAGGACGGCACCGGGTGAGGTGCTCACAGCAGTGACCTGACCGGCAATTGGACTGCGAATCAACAGACGCCCTGAATCATCAGGCTTCCCTAGCGCTGAAGCCTTGGCAGCGGCTGCCCTGGCTGTCGTCGCGGCTGTAACGCTGGCGATGCGGCGGCTTTCCAGCTCCTGGGTCGAGAGTGCACCTTGCCGTGCCATGGGTTCGGCAAGGCGGTACAGGTATGCGAGCGAGTGCGCCGTGGCCTGCGCTGCATCGGCATCGGCGCGTACAGCAGCCGCATCAGCGCTTTGGACTTCTGCGATCGGTTCGCCAGCACGAACACGGGTGCCCGGTGACACCATCAGACGTAAAACACGTCCCGCCACAGGCATCCCCACGCTTGAGCGCGACGATGTTGCTGCTTCAACAAAACCAGTGATCGGACGTTCCGTGCCCGAGCTCAGTTCGGGGCGAACAGTGGTCAATCCCAATCGCCGAAGCTGGTCTTCGCTGAGAGCCACGCTGCCATTGGCATCCGCACGGTCCATCGCCGCAACCGATGGCGCAGAGACCGGCCGGCTGCTCTGGCGACCCACACCGATTCCAACCAGCAGAGATGCGGAGATCGCCAGAGGAAGAAGCACGCCGGGTTGGCGCAGGTGATGCGTGAGGTGGTTAAGGCTCAGGTTCATGACGGGAGAGAGGCAAGAGACGACGCCGAACCGTCGCGGGCGGGCAGCAGCCAATGGCCAAAGCGTGCATAGAGCGCCGGGAGCACCAGCAGGGTCAGGGCCGTGGAGGTGGTCAATCCACCGAGCACCACCACAGCCAACGGTTGCAGGATTTCATTCCCGGCCCCGAAAGCGAGTGCAAGAGGCAAGGCTCCGAGTGCCGAGGAGAGGGCTGTCATCAGGATGGCGTTGAGGCGCTCCAGGCTTCCCTCACGGATCACCTCGCCCAGGGGTTGCCCTGCGCCGTGGCGGCGGTTGTAGTTGTCCACCAGCAACAACCCATTGCGCACGGCGATGCCAAACAGCGTGATGAAGCCGATCAACGAGGCGATCGATAGCACTCCTCCCGTGAGCAACACCGCCACCACACCTCCGATCAGGGCCAGGGGCAGGTTGAGCATGATCGCCACTGTGGCGGGCACTGATTTCACCGAAATCACCATCAGCACACCGATCACCACTGCGGCAACAGCGCTGTAGAAGACCAGAGACGCGGTTGCCCGTTCTTCTGATTCGAACTGGCCGCCGTAGCGGATCGTGTAGCCCTGAGGCAGTGGCACCTCACGGGCAATGGTGCGCTGGATGTCTTTGACGACAGTGCCGAGGGGCCGGCCGCTGACGTTGGTGGAGACCACGATCATGCGGGAAACATCTTCTCGGTTGACGATGTTGGCCCCCAGACCTTCCTCAACCCAGGCAACACTGCCGAGAGGAACGGTCATGCCAGAACCTGAAGGCCACCGGCAACGAGCGGATGGCCTCCAGGTTCTGGCGAGCATTCTCCTGAAGCTGCACGAGCACATCGCTGCGCACACCCCCTTCCACCACGTGGCCCACCACCTTGCCGTTGAGCGCGATCTCCACTGCTTGCGACAGCTCCTCCACCGTGAGCCCCAGCGCCGCCGCAAGCGGGCGGTCGTAGTGGATCTGCACCTGGGGAATCGGCAGCTGCGGTTCCAACTGCAGATCCACCACTCCATCAATGGGTTTGATGGCCTTCTCCACCGCCTCACCGATGCGGCGCAGTTCGCCTAAATCGGTGCCGTAGATCTTGATTGCAATCGCGCTGCGCACCCCCGAGAGCACCTCATCCATGCGATGCGAGATGAAGCCGCCGATGTTGGGCGCCACACCGGGCAGCTTTAAAAAAGCCTGCCGCAGCTCGGCAATGGCAGCGGGCCGATTGGCCATGGCTTGATCGCTCAGTTCCACATCCACGTGAGCTAGGTTCACGCCGGCCCCATCGGCATCACCGGGGGCGCGGCCCGTGCGCACCTGCACCCATGCAAACAACGGGTTGTTCTGCAGCGAACGGGTCAGTGCAAGCCCCGCTCGGTTGGTCATCTCCAGTGACACCCCGGGGTAGAGCACCATCGAACTCACCAGCGATTGTTCGCGGAATTCCGGTAGAAACACCCGGCCCAGTGCCGGCAGGATCGTTGTGGTGGCGACGATCAGCGCCAGAGCGATGGCCAGCACGCGCTGCGGTGATCTCAGCGCTAGATCCAAGATTGGCCGGTAGAGCCGCTCAGCCCGGTTAGCCAGCCAGGTGTTCTCCTCTGGCAGCTCCGCAGGCGCAAGCAAGATGGCGCACAACGCGGGAGAGAGCGTTACCGCTACGAGGGTGGAGGCCGCGATCGACAGCAGGTAGGCCAGGCCCATCGGCGCAAAGATGCGCCCTTCTACGCCGGTGAGCGAAAAGATCGGCGCAAACACCACCACGATGATCACGGTGGAGAACAGCACGGGCTGGCGCACCTCTACCGAGGTGTCGAACACCACCTGCAGGGGCGATTTGGGCGTGTCGCTGGCCCGGTTGCGGCGCAGCCCCCGATAGCAGTTCTCCATGTCGACGATCGAGTCGTCGACCACCGAACCGATCGCCACCACCAGCCCACCCAGGGTCATGGTGTTGATGCCCAGGCCCAGGCTCTTCATCAACATCAGGCCAATCAGCAGTGACAGCGGAATGGCGCTGAGGCTGATCACGGCGGCGCGCCAGTTCATGAGAAACAGCACGATCACCACCGAAACGATCACCACCCCCTGGAGCAGCGACTCGCTCACATTGCGGATGGCACTATCGATGAAATTACTCTGACGAAATGTGGTCTGGACCTGCACATCGCTCGGCAGCGTGCGGTTCAGCTCGGCCAAGCGCTGCTCCACTGCCCGGGACACCGTGGGGGTGTCCACATCGGGCTGCTTGGTCACCATCAGCACCACAGCTGGCTTGCCGTTGAAGCTGGCGTCACCGCGTTTGAGCGCTGCACCGCGCTTCACTTCTCCCAGTGTTGAGAGCAGCACCGATCGTCCCTGCTCGCTCTTCACCGCCGCATCCGCCAGATCGCTCACCTGTGTGACCTGAGCCAAGGGGCGAATCAACCGCTCCTGGCCACCCCCGATCAGAAAGCCTCCAGGGCTGGTGGCCATCGCCGAGCCAACACCCTCCATCACCGCCTTGAGCGAGACAGCCTGAGCCTGCAGCTCCTGGGGATCAAGGAGCACCTGAAATTGCTGCTCATCGCCGCCGTAGATCGTCACCTGGGCGACGCCGGGCACCGCCAGGATCGACTGGCGATAGGAGCGCAACACCAGCTGCTGCAGATCCATCAGCGATGTGGCGCCATCGCCGTTCACGGTGAAGGCGACCTGCAGGATTGTGCCCAGAGGCGACACCAGCGGGGAGAGCTCGGGGGGATCTGCATTGGTAGGCAGCTGGGCGCTCACCTGTTGCAGCCGCTCCGCCACGGATTGGCGGGCGCGGTAGATGTCGGCGTTCTGGTTGAACACCACCTGCACCATCGACAAACCCGGCTTGGAGGAGGAGCGCACGGTCTCCACCCCGGCAATGCCATTCACTGCCGATTCGATCGGCAGCGTGATGCGGGTTTCCACTTCTTCCGGTGAGAGCCCAGCGGCGCTGGTTTGCACATCCACCTGCGGCGGCGCGAAGGGGGGAAACACATCCAGGGGCATCTGGCTCACCGCCAGCAGGCCCCAGAGGCTGATCACCACCGCGGCGGCAACGATCAGCCAGCGGCGTGCGATCGAAAACCGCAGCGTTGTGTTGAGCAACCGCTCAAGCATCCGTCTTCCTGCGGCGGTTCAGCCAGATAGCCCCAGCGGTGAGTACGACAACCGCGCCAGCTGCCAGGGCGGGAATGGGTAGAGCGGACGGGCTCGCCGTCGCGCTGTCCTGTGGCGCAGCGGCTTTGTTATCTGCTGCCGGCTCAGCCTGTGGTGTCTTCTTCGATTCGGCGTACAGCGAGAGGGCGCCAGAGATCACCACCTCGTCGGTGGGATCAAGGCCCTCGGTGATCACAACCCGGTCACCCTGTCTGGAACCCGTCACCACGAGAACAGGGTCGTAGGTGGTCTGGGTTTGCACGAACAGCAGTGGCTTGCCATTCGCATCGACTAGAGCAGTGGAGGGAACCGAGAGCCCATCCGGCCCGTCTTCCGGCGTTGCCGTGGCCACCCCCAACAGGGCATCGGTTTCGGCGTTGCGGCGCACCTGGCGTGCGTCGCCCTGCTGCTGAAACTCATCGCCATGGCCCACATGCGCCAGGGCCAGGGGCGTGGCGATGGGCGCTGCGAGTAAGGCTGTGGCAGCAAGGCTGGCGCTGGCCGCCAGCTGCAGGATTCGGGGAAGCAAAGGCCTGGGGAAGCACTGGATAGGCGGAAGTTGGCACAACCGGGATGAAAAACAGATGAAATCCACTGCCCTCACTAAGATCTGTGCCCTGTTGATCCGCCACGCCGATGCCCATGCGGATCCTGTTGGTGGAGGACGAGATGGATCTAGCGCGATCCATCCAGGCAGTCCTGGAGGGCCAGGGCCATGTGGTGGATCACTGCGTCAGCGGTCAGGACGGCTGGGTGCTTCTGGGGAGTGATCAGGCCCACTACGACCTGGGAATTCTTGATTGGATGCTCCCGGAGCTCAGCGGCCTCGATCTGTGCAGGCGAACGCGATCGCGGGGCCTGGCGCTACCGCTCTTGCTGCTCACGGCCCGTAACGAAACAGCCGACCGGGTTGAGGGCCTGGATGCCGGCGCGGACGACTATCTGAGCAAGCCCTTCGCGATGGAGGAGCTGCTCGCACGGGTACGGGCGTTGCAGCGGCGACAGCCCAGCTATCGGGCGCCGCTCCTGGAAGCCGGTTGCTTCCGGCTGGATCTCGCCGCGGGGCAGTTGCTCGTGGCAACAGCCGCAGCTGAGGTTTGCATTGAGCTCTCCACGAAAGAGCAGCAACTGATGAGCTATTTCCTGGAACACCCCGGTGAGGTGATTTCCGGCTCACGCTTGCGCAACCAACTGTGGAATCTGCAGCAGGATCCCATCAGCAATGTTGTTGCCGCCCAGGTGCGATTGCTGCGGCGCAAGCTTGCTTCTCATGGGCTTGCTTCTCCGATTGAAACCATACCGAGTAAGGGGTATCGGCTGAACCCGCATGCTGCGGTGTTGCTGTGATGACCATCCAAACGCCAGCGCATCGCCTGTTATTTCAAGCTCGATTGAGACTGGCGGGACTCTCCTTGCTGGTGATGGGTGCACTCCTTTACGGCGCGGGGTTCGCGATGGGACGGCTGTTGCTGCAGAGCCAGGACAGCGCCATCCGGCGTGAACTGCAAGCTCTTGCCGGCACCCTGCACGACAGTCTCAAGCCTGACCTGCTGCCGCAGGCGGCCCGGCCCACGCCCGCACTTGTTTCGGTTCTACCGGGCCTCTGTATTGCAGGAGAGCCTTGCAAGGCACCGGATTCATTGGTTGAACGCCATGCCATCAGTGCCACCGATTCCGACCGCTACAAGCTGCGTGTTCTCGATCCCAACGGTGCTCTGCTGGCCAGCTCCCCCGGGGCTCCGATCCTGCTCCCGCCAGCGGCTGATCAAGGTTGGCAGCTCACGCAAGAACCCGCTGGCCGGCGCTGGCTCACCTACTCCATTCATCTGCATCACTCCAACAGCAACAGAGAACCCGTCTGGGGATTCCTTCAGATTTCACACAGCCTGAACGATCTGGACCGGGAAGCACAACAGCTGGTGTGGTTGGGACATGCTGTCTTCCTCGTTGCGCTGCTGGCCATGGGCGCTGCCAGCTGGTGGCTGGCTGGATTGGCGATGGCACCATTACTGGAGGCCTATCAGCGACAGGAGCAGTTCAGCGCCGATGTGGCCCACGAATTACGCACCCCGCTGGCCAACTTGATGGCAGTGGTGGAGACAGGACGCTGGGATCGGGTGCTGGCCCAGGGCCGGCGCCTGCAGAACCTGATCGGCGACCTGTTGTTGCTCGCCAGCCTTGAACGACCCTGCGAGCGGGAGCCGGCAACGGTGTGTGATCTCGCCGAGATCACGGCCGATGTGATGGAGGATTTTTCAGAGACAGCTGCGGCTGCTCAGGTGAGCCTGATTCACACGTCATGGATGTCCAGTGCCAAGGTGCTTGGGGCGGAGACAGAACTCAGCCGGCTTGTGATCAATCTGCTGAGCAACGCGATGCAGCACAGCCCAGCAGGTGGCGCGATCGACGTCTCCCTGAAGCACCAGGGTCGCCATTTCCAGCTTTCAATCACCGACAACGGACCTGGCATCGCTGAGGAGATGCAGGGCCGAATCTTTGATCGCTTCACGCGACTGGATCCGTCTCGCTCACGCCTCCAGGGTGGCAGTGGGCTGGGGCTGGCCATCGCGCAAGCCATCGCCGTCCGCCATCGCGCAGCAATCCAGGTGCACTCCAGGACTGGATGCGGCAGCTGCTTCTCCCTGGAGATTCCGGCGGCTGAGCCACCCCATTGACTCTCCACCGACTGGAGTGTTTACGGTGGAAGCAGTCGCCGTCCTCCTGTGCCTCTGTTGATGCCTCCAGTCGCCGCCATACCTGTGCCTGCGGTGGTTTCCGCCTATCGCTCCCCAAGCTGTGGCTGCTGCAAAGGCTGGCTGGACCACCTCAGGCAAGCCGGCTTCACAGTGAAGGACTACGTGACGAGCAACCTTGCGAGCATCAAGCAGCGCTACGGCGTTCCACCTCAGCTGCAGTCCTGTCACACCGCCCGGATTGGGGGTTACACGGTTGAGGGTCATATTCCAGTGTCGGCGATTCAGCGGCTGCTGAAGGAACGCCCACAGGTGGCCGGAATTGCCGTACCCGGTATGCCGCTCGGTTCGCCCGGCATGGAATCACCGTTCAAGACAGAGAGCTACACGGTGTTCACCTTCACCGAATCCGGCCGGACCCAAGCCTTCCAGACGGTGGAGGGTGATGGCTAAGCCGGAACTCAGCGCTGTGCGTCTCTACAGGATGGAGACGCCCGAGCATGCCTGTCCGTGGGGGCAGCGCGCGCTTCAGCTCCTGCGCGCCCAGGGGATTCCGTTTGAGGATCATCCTCTGCGCAGCCAGGCGGAGGTGGAAGCCTTCAAGCATGCCCACGGTGTGACCACCACGCCGCAGGTGTTTGCCGGCGCGGAGCGCATTGGGGGCTACACCGAGCTGGCGAAACGGCTTGGTGTCACCGCGGAAACAGCAGAGGTGTCCTACGCACCAGTGATCGCTGTGTTCCTGAGCGCTCTGTTGATCAACCTGGCATTAGGGGGCGAAATCCGGGGCTACATGGGCCTGGCGATCTGCCTGTTGGCGATGCTCAAGCTGATGGATATTGCGGCATTCGCTGCAAGCTTCCGCAAATATGACCTGCTCACGCAGCGTTGGCAGGCCTGGGGAAAACTGTATCCCGCTGTTGAGCTATTGGTGGGACTTGGGATGCTGCAATCGGCCGAGAGTATGGGCCTTGAAGCTGTGATTGGCGTGACAGCAGTGCTTCTCGGTGTGATGGGCATGGTCTCCGTCGGCAAAGCCGTGTTCGTCGATCACCTGGCACTGAACTGTGCCTGCGTGGGCGGCAACTCCCGCACACCGCTGGGGGTGGTGAGCTTCGCTGAGAATCTGATCATGGGGCTGATGGGTTTGGCGATGTTGATTCAGCCAGTGATGGCTCTTGCTTCTGGGGGTGCGTTGTGATCAGCCGGCGCTCCTTTCTCGCCCTGGCAGCCGGTGGCACTGCAGCAGCCTCAGTCGCGGCTCTGCGCCATGGCTGCCATGGCTGGGCCGCAGATCCACGGAGGAGCATCAACGCGGCGGCGACGTCGCCAGTGCGCTCTCAAGCTGGCCTGCTGGAGCTGGATCTGGTAGCGCAGGAAACGTCCATCAGCATCCCTGGCACATCAGGACGGGCACTCACCTACAACGGCTTACTCCCTGGCCCCCAGCTTGAACTGCAGCCTGGTGATGCGGTGCGGATCCAGCTGCACAACCGCCTGACTCAGCCAACGAATCTGCACTACCACGGCCTGCACATTCCACCCAGCGGAGCAGCCGACAATGTGTTCCTGAGGGTTGCTCCTGGCCAGCGACAGAGCTGCAGCTTCTCCTTGCCGGACAATCACCCGGCGGGCCTCTTCTACTACCACCCCCATCACCATGGAACGGTGGCTGACCAGGTGTTTGGTGGCCTGGGTGGTGCGCTGCTGGTGAGAGGCGATCTCGATCGCATCCCTGAAGTGCAGGCGGCCCAGGAAGAAGTGCTTGTGCTCAAGGATCTTCCAGCCGCCAACCAGCGCTCCGGTTCTGGTGTGATGCTTGGCCGAGAAGGCTCGATTCTGAGCGTGAACGGCCAGGTGAAGCCCGAGCTGCAGGTTGCAGCCGGCGGCTTGCTGCGCCTACGCCTTCTCAACGCCTCCAATGCCCGCTTCTGGCGACTGGCGCTGGAGGGTCACACCATGCATCTGATTGCCACTGATGGTGGTGCACTGGAGCAACCACTGCCGTTGCAGGAGTTGCTGCTGGTGCCCGGCGAGCGTGCCGATGTGTTGGTGCAGGTGGCTCCCGAAGGTGGTCGGTTTCGCTTGAACAACCTCCCCTACAGGCGCCTGGGGCGCCCAATGATGGGCGGCATGGGTATGGGCATGGGTATGGGCATGGGTATGGGTATGGGCATGGGGAGAGCGGTGTCTGGCCAGGAACAAGCTGATGTCATCGCAACGGTGAGCACCAATGGCGTTGTAGCGCCGCAGCCTCTGCCGCAGCAGCTCTTAGCGGTGGAGGAGCTCCCCAGCCCGCTGCGTACGCGCCGATTTGTGATGAATCACGGCATGGCACCAGGCATGGGCATGGCCTTTTTGATCAACGGCCAGAGCTACAACCATGGGCGCATTGACACGCGCGTGCAATTGGGAGACACAGAGGACTGGGAGCTGCTGAACACAGGCGTGATGGATCACCCCTTCCATCTGCATGTGAATCCGATGCAGGTGATCAGCCGCAATGGCAGGCCTGAGCCCTACCGGGCCTGGCGGGATGTGGTGCTGGTGCGCCCTGGCGAAACCGTGCGCGTGCGCACCCGCTTCAGCGACTTTGCTGGCAAGAGCGTGTATCACTGCCACATCCTCGATCACGAGGAGCTCGGCATGATGGGCAACATCTTGATCGAAGCCTGAGTACTGAGCTGATCACGCGACTGATCAAGCCCCGCCACAAGGCTCCCAGCTCTTCAACATCGTTTTGATCTCAGTCTCCAGCACCTTCAATTCATCCAGGCGCTCATGAATCTCGCTTAATTTTTCGCGCATCGTGGTCTTGAGATCACTGCAAGTACAGATTCCAGATCGCTGTGCCTGAATTACTTTTTTCACCAAATCAAGAGGCAAGTCCATGGCCCGCAGACGAAGGATTAGACTAAGATCGTCAAAAACAGACTCATCAAACAATCGATATCTGGAATCGGTACGTGATACTGGCAGCAATAAACCTTCATCACAATAAAAACGAATCGTTTTCACCGAAATGTTGCTTCTTGCAGAGACAACTCCAATCTTGAGTAGATCGCCAGGCGCTTTAGGCACGAAGGGTTGACTCTCCACTTACTGGAGACTCCACAATAGCGACGTGATTGTTCTTTCCATGCGTCGAATCGCTTTTGCTCTGGCCGCCATCTCGGCACTGCCCCCTCAAGTCGCATTGGCCCAAATGGACCATGGGATGCATCACCCAGCACCTGAAAAAACGAAAGAGGCTGCACCCCCCCATTCCGGCAACCATCAGCACCATGCCCATGGCATGGGACCAGCAGGCAGCACCTACGACCTGCGCTTTATCGATGGCATGGTCGAGCATCACACCGGGGCGTTGCGGATGAGTGAGTACGTCTTCAACATCGGCGCCCCTGGGGTGGGGGCGTTGGCAAACAGCATCTGGAACGAGCAGGCCCGTGAGATCAAGGCGATGCGCCAATGGCGCAAAGCCTGGTATCCGGATGCACCGGTTTATCCCGTGGCATTGCGCCCTAACGGGGACCCCAACTCCATGGCAGATCTGGTGCGCATGAGTCCTGATGTGATTGCCGCGATGCGCATGTCGGGAACGAAGCCAACGCGCGACAACAGGGTGCAGTGGTTCTTAGAGGGAATGATTGAGCACCATGGAGGCGCACTTCAGATGGCCCATGAGGCTCGGCAAAACTCCACCAACCCCACCGTCCTTCGCCTGGCGCGCGAGATCATCGTCGCCCAGCGCAAAGAGATCATCGAACTCCGCAAGATGCTGCAAAGCGGAGGACTGAATAAGCCGGACTACTACAAATTTGATGGCCTTTTCGCGCTGTGAAAGCAATCACTTTTAATGCCTTCACCACAACGATGATGGGATGGATCTCCATCTCATTCGCCCTCGTCGCTGCTTTCGTTGTCCATCCCATGGCCAGCCATGCTCACAGCAAAGGCATCTACCAATCCAAAGCTGACGCGCAACAACGTGCCAGTGAGATTGGTTGCAATACGCTGCATCAGAACAACGGAAAGTGGATGCCCTGCGCAGATGAGCGTAAACTCCACCGCCAACTTCGCAAGCAATGAACCAACGACCGCTTTCACGGCGAGCACGCAAAGTTCACCGTTGGCTGGTTCCAATCGCCGCTGTTCCGTTGCTGATCACCGCAGGCACGGGATCTCTCTACAGCTTGCTCTTGGAGCAAGACATTGATGCCTTCTGGCTGCTGAAGATCCACACCGGGAATTTCGGTGTTCTGAATCTTCAGCCCGTCTACCCAATGCTCTTGGGTGGGCTCACCGTCATCGTCACAGTTTCGGGTGCAGCGATGCTGTTAAAACCATCGCGATGACCCCCGTTCCCCGAAGCGGTCTCCCTGAAACCGCTTAATAACGCGCGAAGACGGAGGTTGTTCCGTCATGGGCAATGGCAAGCACCTCGAAACGTTCAGCCTCGACGCCAGCCACCTCCATCCCGGGAGAACCCATTGGCATCCCTGGAACTGCCAGACCTCGGATATTGGGCCGTTCTGTCAAAAGACGCTGAATCGCAGAAGCGGGCACATGCCCTTCGATCACATACCCCTCCACAACCGCGGTATGGCAAGAAGCTTGTTGTGGGCTGATGCCACGCGCTTTCTTCACGGCATCCATGTCCTCGGTGACATGGTCCTCAATGCGGTATCCCGCTGAAACGATGTGGGATCCCCATGACGTACAGCAACCGCAACTCGCCGATCGATACACCGTCATCTGAGGCCCGGTCGCCCCACTGTTGACGGGCATCGCAGCATCCCCTTTCACATCACCATGCGCCTCAAGCGGTTGACTCGCTGAAAGCAGCGAGACGACTACAAAGGCTCCAACCAAGCTCTGTCGCACGGCAGCTGAACACAGATGCGCAAAACGCGAAGCGTTCATGGATTCCTCAATGCAGCGAATTGAATCGACTCTCCGCATTATCGCGAGTTGCTCATAAACACACCCAGTTGCACAAAATTCCAGGGACAACTCGGGGACCAGCCCTTCAGACCTGTTCCAACAACTGGAAGCCAAGTGGCAGCAGCGGCCAGAAACCCCAGCGCTGATCCGCAGGATTCACACCAGCTCCAGCCACCACACTCCCCATCAATGCAGTGATTCTGCAGAGGAATGGATCAGGCCAGGGTCAAACCACCCACTCCGGCGCAGAGCTGCACCACTCGCTACGCAAGTGGTGCAGTTGTCTGAATGCATTGAGGGCATGAAAATTGTCCAGCTAGTTGACTGATTCAAAGTCGCCTGGCATCCAGCTTTTTTCGAACCATGGTTCAAGCGGTCCGTAAAGGCGAAGAATCGCGTTGTATCCCTTTCCGGGCATGGTCTGCACCCAATTCCCTTCTTGTCCTTCCGGAGCCTTAGGGCCGAAGTAGACGGTCGCAGATCCATCGGGATTCAGTTTCACACCTTTTGAGTTGCTATCTAACCCACCGGTGACTTGATCGGTCTCGAGGATCGATCGGGTCTGATTGTCGTAGACCATGAAAGACCAGAAGTCTTTGGCCGGGATCGGCGCTGGCAACGTCACCTTGTAAGTCTTCGCTCCATTCAGAGGCACACCATTGCTATCAGTAGTGGCCATCGCATAGACCGATCCCTTGCCAACCATCGGCTTCACCATCATTGGGGTGCTGCCCGTGGCGTAGTAGTAAAAGATCAGGCGATCATCTAAAACGCGCTCGCCATTGTTGAGAAACTCATGGCTGCCTCCAGCCAGAGGGGAATACCACTGACGCTTCCCTGGGTAAAAGTAAACCTCTTCATTACGAGGGCTGAAGACGACAGTCCGGGCATAGGCATTGGCGATGGTGGAAGCCTCGGCGAGGATCTTCTTCATCCGATCGTCCGGGTTGAACGTCTGTCCTTTTTTGATGCCAATCGCCCCAGCTTGCCCTACCAGCTCAGGATCCCAAGCGGTCGCGGGCTCATACTGAATCACTTCATTGAGCTCATCAAAGAAGCTCGCGTCATTGGCATGAATAGTGTTGTATTGCTTACTGGAGAGATTGATAAACCCAGTCGGCTTCGGATTGTTGGCATCAGCAAGTGGATAAATCTTGAAGGTTTTCTTGAAGGCCTCAATGGCCTCCTTCGTTGCACCTGGCTTGGCGGCAATACGCATCAACGCCCAATGACGGTAGGTCGATGTCCTGGAAACGAAATATCCTTCGGGGATCTCCCCTTTATAATCAGGACCTACGAAAAGGTATTTGCCACCTTTGCCCTTGTCGGCGCCAACCACCCCCAGGTCCGTGACATAACGGAAGAAAGCATCATTCACAAAACCAAGCACCGGTGTGCCAATCTCGATCACCACGGGTCCGTCTTTTACATCAACTTCCGCATGCACGTAAGGCGTGGTCGTCTGTGGCGTGAGCCACAGGGAGCGGGCATTCATCAACTCTTCAGTGATCCCCACTGAGTGGTTGGGCACCAGACCGATTTTGACGTGCCCGTTCAGCATTCCATACATCGAAGCGGCTGGTGTTCCATTGATGAACAGTTCAACCGCCCGGGAGATGTCCACGAAGTTGCTCACTTTGGAGGCAGTTTCCTTCGTTGGAAAACCGTCTTGAAATCTCAGTTCACCGAGATAGCTGCTCTCCATCTTGTCGGGAGTTAGCAATTGCTCGGGAACCTTCGCTTTATAGGTTGGGCTCTCCTGCGCTTGGAGGGGTAAAACGGCAATTGACCCTGCAAAAAATGCTGCAGTGAGGGTGAGTCGATTGATTTTCATTCTCAAATCTCCTTGTTGTTGAATTGAATTGCCTGAAAACTTTGATGTGATCGGAAGGACTGAACACACGTCCCTAGTAAAACTTTCGCTAGCAGACCCGAAGCGAGGCTTGCTCATGTAGTCATTAGTTCACAGGCATGATGTCCTGCAAGGGATAGGTCTGATCGAAATAGGCCTGAGTCGGTCCATAAAAGCGCAGGTAGGAGAACCAGCTCTCATCAGGATTGGTCTGGATCCAATTGGCTTTTTCAACGCCAGCCGGTAATTCAGGGCTAAAGTGCACCGTCACTGAACCATCCTCGTTCTGAATCAGACCGGTTCGCGAGCTCAATGCAGCCCTTCCTTCATCGTTGAGAATCAGCGTGCGCGTATTGACGTCATAAACCACAATCGACCAGAACACCTCAGCCGGCGCATTGGGGGGCATCGTCAGCTTGTAGTGCTTGTCGCCCTCGAAAAAGTTGCCCTTACCATCCTTGTAAGCCGTACGGTATTGCTGTCCGATGCCTGCCTGCTCGATGTAATAAGCCTTACCCCTTGAAACAGCCTCCCAGGTAAAGGCAGCCCTGCGATACAGCTGGTCCATATCACCGTCTCGATCGTCCACCGTGACCACCATCAGCTGATCCCAGTTCGTGCCCTTGTAGGGAGCGTTGTTCGAGAAAGGCTTATCAAAGGTGATCGATTTGAGCATCGCCTCACCGATCACGGCAGCTTCTTTCAAGACTTCAGCTTGAGCCGCCGTGGGCTGAAAAGGTTGACCCTTCTCCAAACCAAGCGAAGCGAGCATGCTCAGAAAAAAACGATCGCGATCTTCAAAAACTTCGCGATCCATGATCTTCTTCAATGCCTGCCAGTAGGCCATCCCATGGGGCTGCCATTGCCCCCACTCCGTGCTTTCGTCCACATCAATGATCGGATGCAGGGTGGGATTGGCCCGTTTTGCGTAAGGGAAGATGCGGAAACTTGATAACAGCTGATCCGCCTCAGCAGGATCAGGCATCAAAGCCCTGATCCCGAGAAACACAATGTTCGAGCCGTTACGGATCACGGTGTACTCATTGGCATCCAAACCATTTGGAATCGCCATCTCAGGCGCAAGGATGAGCAGCTTCGCGCCATTGCCTCGATCCGGACCAGACATCCCAAAATCATGAATGCCACGCTGCCAGATGTCATTGACAACTCCTGCTGACATTCCTTTAGGAATGTCAAAAACCAATGGCCCTGTTCTTGAAAGATCAGCAAAGGCAACTGCATAGGGAGTGGTGGCATTTGCCGTCAGAATTCCCTGCTTCGCCTTAGGAGAGATCATCCGCACGATCTGACCATCCTTGGCCCCGAAAAGCTCTTCATGGGACTCAAGCCATCGGGCATAACTAACAATCGGAACGGCCCAGATGTACGCCTGCGTTGCCTTGTGAAAATCGAGCTCGTTCTTAAGAGTCTTGATGGTCTCAAGACTGGGGTAACCGCCTGCAAAACCACCCTTGGTGAACGTGAGCTCACCAATGCGAGACCTCAGATTCTTCGGTGAACTTTCTCCATAGGCCCTGAATTCACCGGGACTGAGTTCATCTTTGATGTTTGTGACATCAACCGATTGGGCATGGGTGATCAGTCCCCGATCAGCCAATCCACCAAACACCATCCCAAAAGACAAAGCAATCGCAAGAGAACGCATAAAAATGAAAACCTTGACGTGGAACAAATTTTATTAATCATATTTGCGCCAAAAAGAATGTTGGTCCTGATAGTGCATATTTTTTCTTATGGCGGCACGCAGCGCTGCCAACCGATCGTCAGCAGTTTGATCCACATCTCGATGCTTAGATGCCTCAGCATCCGCTGCTGTCTAACGGGTTGCCCAAGCCGTGCTGACAAGGAGCGTTAGCTCAACAGAACGAACGAAGCATGTTGCGTAGCTGCATCGAGCTTGATCTGGATGAGCATCCCGTCTTGCCTGTTCACCAGCCAGACCGGATGGCGTTTCTCCAGCTGCTGTCGACCGACTAGCCAAGCCCAGAGATCCTGGTCTCAGCAACAACTCCTCAAGCCGCTCCCGCTTGAATCCCATAAGCCATAAGTAAGGATAATAGCGACGTATCCCAGTCCCGCCACTTCAAGGTTCCCAGCCTCGTGATGCTTATCGAGGAGTCGAGCAGTTGCCCACAATCACGCCCAGTTGCACAAAATCCCAGGGACGATACAGGGACAAGCCTTTCAGACCTGTTTCAACAACTGAGAACCAGGTGGCAGCAGCGGCCAGAAACCCCAGCGCTGATCAGCAGGATTGACGCCAGCATGCTCCCCATCAATGCAGTGATTCTGCAGAGCGATGGAGCAGGCCAGGGGACACCCTCGAACACCGGCACTCAACAGGGCTATGAGTGCCCCAACTGAATGCCCTAAACACTCGCTGCAATGGAGAAATCAATTCAAAACGAGTGGTCTTCCACCCTTTGCTGTTCACAACTGAATCAGGAAAGCCGTGTTCACGCTCAGATCGAACAATCAAACAACCTGTAAGAGGAAGAGTCCGTTTCAAAGGAAATACCCTCTTCTATATCTACTCAAAGAAAAAGCCCCTGGTTGTTTGACCAATCAGGGGCTCTATTAAAAACCGTCAAAGGCTCAAATCTGTAGAGTTGACTGCTCAGGCCCAGCCGTTGATCGATTGCGATTCAACATAGGCGGCAACATCAGCGATGTCGTCTGGACCAAGCTTCCCGCCAAACGCAGGCATGCCGTTTTTGCCATTGGTCACCTGGTAAGCGATTGCTTCTTCATGGCCTTCGTTGTAGTTAGCCAGGTAAGCCTTGAGATCGTCCTGTTGGAGCGTGCGTTGACCGTTAACAACGTTGCCTCCACCCATATGACATGCAGCGCAGTTGGCAGAGAAGATCTGCTCGCCATGCGCTGAATCAGCAGCGGACACCATGGATGGGGCAATAAGAGCGATCAAAGCCGCCAGCGCGAGAGACAGAAAGTGACGCATTCGTAGGTCTTTTGACTCATGCATGATTCCACTGAAGCTCCGCGACCTTCAGAAGAAGAAAAGATTCTTCAAGAAATCTCGAATCAGGCCATGGCAGCGGCCGGAACAAAATGTTGGCCCTGAATTGAACGAGGCACTGCATCCCTCTTGCTCCGTTTCAGGAGGCACAACAACATCTTCGGCGCACTGCTGTCGTCAATTGCATCGTGAGGGTTGAATCCGATCGACCGATGAAGCGCGCAGCTCTGTTGTTCAGTTCCATCTTGGTGATGTCCGCAGGTTCAGCCTTCGCCAACCCCCACGGTGATCAGCCGAAGCAGGCGATGTTCAAGACCCAGCAGGAGGCAGAAGCAGCAGCGCCAGAGTTCGGCTGCAAGGGGGCACACCAAATGGGATCCATGTGGATGGTGTGCTCCAAACACGGGGAAGCGGAGCAGCATGGACATCACTGATCACCATGGCCTGAGGAATGGAGAACACCCGCCTCGAAGCAGACTTAGGTAACCCCATCCATCGCTGGGTCGTGGTCATCGCTGCAGCGCCGCTGCCAACGCTTGATTGCTGAACGTCCCCGCATCAGTCGCGCTTCATAGCCGTCTACAGAGAAAAGGCGGGACTGGCTGCTGAATTGGGGTAGACCTTGCAAAAGCGGAAGATGCATGTGTAAGTGCTGACACCCTCTCCCTCTTAATGGTCCTATCGGCGCAAGACGAGAAAAACCGGCAGCTCTGTCTGGGGATCGCCTTTGTGGCAGCAGCCTCGGCTGTCTTGATCGCTTTGGTCTTGAGGCTGGGCTACTGCTGCGAGTGGTTTGGAATTCACCCGAAGCTGGGCTGATCGGCACCAAGACGGCTCAGGAGACAGCAATTCAAGATTGAACGGATGATTCAGGGCTTGCCTTCACAAAAGGCAGTAGGCAACAGGGCCATGAGCCAACAAAATCTGCACAGTGAATGATCGCCGCATGAAGGTGCTGCCCCAACTCCAGAACCTTCTGATCACTGCGTGTTTAGGGCTGCTGTTGTTGTGCAGCGCAGGCCGCGTGGACGCGTGCGTTGAAGGGTTGGCTTGGGGAATGCCGTTGGAGCAGGTGACCACCCATATGGGTGAAGGGAAAACCGTGAACGAAGAGCGGTCCGGTCGCTACGTGACTCGCGATGTGTTTCTGGATCGGCTGCCCGTCTCTCAGGCCACCTTTGAAGTCGATCCCGAAAAAGGGCTAACGAACCTGGCTTACGAGTTCGCCATCGATGACATGACTGAGGTGCTTGCAGGCCTGCGCGCTCGACACGGCCCACCCCTGAGCACAAGCCTTGAGCACGACAGCCACAACGACCAGGTCTGGGTCTGGAACACAGGTGAAGACCTAATCACAGCCGTGAAGTCAGAGAGTGACAGTCAACAGGCTTTTCTGATCTCTTACCGGCCAAGCCGATTGAAGCCCGAAACGCTTTAAAGAGGCTTCCTTCTCAGTCCATGCAAGGGACTCTGCTGCTTCCCGAGATTCACGTTTTCAATCCAGAGGCATTTTTCAGCTAAGGAATAAGTTGTAGTTGCACACCATCCGGCCCAGTTGCACAAAGTTCCAGGGACAACTGGGGTCCAAGCCCCTCAGACCCAGTTCACCAGCTGGAAACCAAGTGGCAGCCAATTCCTGAAGAGGGGCGCTGAGTGACCAAGCCGCCGATCACTCTGAAGCAGCAACACTTGCATTGCCCTTTCAAACACCCTTCATCCGTTGAGAAGACTCATCAATAGAGCCGAATTGAGCCAGTTCTAGAGGAGTTGGCTGCAAAGTCTTTGCTAACTGAAGAAGATCAGATGCCAGCTGATAATCCCCCTCAAGATAAAGCACCTTGCAAAGTGAAATCACCTCTCCATAATCAGCAGCAGAAGATCCATTAATAAGACCACGCGCGGTGCCTCGGGAGACAACTAATTGCAGTTCAATACTCATAGACAAACCATAACCAATGCGGCAAAGCACGAATCAAGAACTACAGGATCAGTGCGGAATCAAAACATCATCCCGGCTTCCGATCCAAGCCAATTATTGATGCGTATCAAGCCATATTGACCTTGGGATAATCATCAAAACACAACTTAATATCTGCACTTGGCTTCTTGCCTGAAGCAAACAGCCAAAAACGATCCGTTCATCAGGAAATGGGTGATGCGTGGAAGTTCCAGCGCTCCCCGTCTTCAAGCCACAGCTCCCAGGCCAGACGGGATCCATCGCGAAGCTGCAGCTGCCCCCCAAAGCCCGCGGGAGACGGCTGGTAGAGATCGCTGATCTCCAGCGCAGGCTCTCCATCACGGGTGAACAGCACCTCCACTCTCTTGCCGATTCGACGGCCAAGGTCTCCGCGGAGCTCCTCGATGGTCATGCCTGGGCTCTGCTGAAATCCAGCACCAAATCGCCGAGATCATCACGGCTAATCGTGAAGCAGAAGCCATCAAGGGTGCCGCTCCACGAACCCGCAGAGGCATCCGCCTCCAGCCCCACAGGCGCTTCCACGCGGTGATCAAAGAGCGTCTGAAAACAGTGCGCCGCCACCCGCGCCGCCTGATCGGCATCCATCTCGTCGAGCTCGTGGGCAGCAACCGGGCAACCCTCGAGCAGCTCTGCATCGATCACATTGCCCATCCCCACATCGGCGACCAGCGCAGCAAGAGCGTCATTCATGCCCGATTCGGCCATCGTCAAGTTCAGATCAACAGGCCGATCAAAGCACCTCTGCGTTGTCGATAGCGTGGTGCCCTTCGTTCTCCCGTGCGTGATGGCCGCCAAGACCCTCCCGAGCACGGGTGCCGTGACCGGCATCAAGGAAACCCTCGACTTCTTCGGCGACCCCCAATTCGCGCAGAAGCGCTTCACGGCCCATGGCGACGTGTTTGAAACGCGGCTGCTCAACCAGCGCCTCGTGTTCATTCGCGGGGAACAGACCATTGCTGATCTATTCGCTCAGGAGGACGTCCTCGAGGGTTGGTGGCCAGAGAGCGTTCGCCAACTTCTCGGCAACCGCTCCTTGGCCAATCGCAGCGGGGACGGTCATAAAGCGCGCCGTCGCGTGGTCGGCCAGCTGTTTTCCGCAGCAGCTCTGAGCCGCTACACCCCCTCGATCGCCGTACTGGTGGAGGAGCTGGCAGAGGATCTAATCCAAGCCAAGGCACCGGTTCAGCTCGTGCCCTGCATGCGGCGCTTCGCCTTTGCCGTGATCGCCACCACCGTGCTGGGCCTGGATACCAGCGACCGGCAGGCCCTGTTCGCCGACTTCGAAATCTGGACCCGGGCCCTGTTCTCGATTCCCGTCGCCATTCCTGGCACTCCCTTCGCCAAGGCCTTGGAGGCCAAGAAGCGCCTGCTGGGTCGCCTGAAACAGGTTGTGGCCCAGACATCAGCAACGCGGGGAGGCCTGGACCTGCTCAGCGGTGGCCTGGATGAAGCAGGGATTCCACTCACCGATGACGATCTGGTGGAACAACTGCTCCTGCTGCTGTTCGCCGGTTACGAAACAACCGCGTCGTCGTTGAGCTGTCTGATGCGCGCCCTGTTGCTTAACCCCGATGTGGAGCAGTGGTTGTTGCCGGAACTGCTGGATCAGCCCTGGCCCAACCTGACGACCCGTAGCTGCCCGCGCCTGGACGCCACCGTGCTGGAAGTGATGCGCCTGACGCCGCCAGTGGGTGGGTTCTTCCGCAGAACCAAGCAAACCGTTGAATTAGGTGGTGTGGCGGTCCCACCAGATCGGGTGATTCAGGTGGCGCTTGCAGCCGACCTTGGCGATGGATCCAGCGACCTGGCAGAGATCAGGCCGCAACGGCACCTGGATGGATCGTTCAACCAAACCCTGTTGCCCTTCGGCGGCGGCGGCCGCGTTTGCCTGGGCAAGGCGTTGGCTGAGCTGGAGATCCGTCTGATGGCCATTGGGCTTCTGCAGCGCGTGCGGCTGGAGTTGGCACCGGATCAAGACTTGACGCTTCAGCAGATCCCCAGTCCCTCACCCCGGGGAGGGTTGCTGGTGACAGCATCCGCCCGCGACAAGTCGTGAGGAAGCCAAAGGGAACCGCTCAGGGATCGTCCTGTGACGGGCTGGAGTCGGTGAGGGTCTGGTAAAGCCTGAATCCACCCCAGCCCCACAGCAGAGACCAAAGAACGAAGGTGATGGCTGTGCCGATCTGGCCTGTTTCAAGCGAATAAACGCCGAACTCAATCAATCCGGCGTCGATCAACGATCCTCCAACACCCCAACCAAGAACCCAGGCGAAGAGAAAGCCAATGGCCTGCAGATTTCCTGTCATGAATCAATCAGGGGTTATGAACTCTTGAAGAGCTCGTCGGTCATCTCCCGATAAGGATTGAACGACACTCCGGGGCGACGCTTGCGAACCGGAAGAGTGGTGCCGGGGAGGAGATTCTCGGGTGCGTAGGTCACCAGAACCACCTCAGGCTTGCGGCTCTCCTCTTCAGCCAGTTCACGGGCGATGGCCTCAGCGGTGGTGAGCGATTCACCGGAGGCAAGTGAATCTTCTGCAGCTGCAAGCTCAGAAGCGGCGGCGGGCTTCTCGGCGCTGGACGGCTCGGGCAGCGTCGGTGCGGGGAGTGGCCGCAGAAGCACCAGTCCCACCGCCAGAACGAGCAGCGAGGCAATGGTTCCGCTCAGGCCTGGCAAGCGTCCATAGAAATTCCAGACTGTGCCGGAAACGGCAAGGCCCAGAACACCAGTGGCGGCGGCTGCAGGCCCGGCCAGGCGACGAACGAGGGCGATCACGGGCTCTGCAACAAAACTCAATCCTGTCGAAAAAGAGAGGCAACTGCGGGGGGCCGCAGGTCAGCCATGGATGAGCCGGAACAAGGCCGCTTCGGCGCAGAGGCCGGGGCCAAAGGCCAGGGCCAGGCAGGGGCCAGGGTTCGCTGAGTGGCGCAACCGCTGCAGGATGAACAGCACCGTGGCGCTAGACATATTTCCGTGGTCGTGCAGCACGGCCCGTGACGTTTGCAGTTGCTCAGGGCTCAGTTCCAGCACCTCACCGCAAGCCGTGAGAATCCTTGGCCCGCCGGGATGCATTGCCCAGCTGGTGATGGACGCGGGAGAGAGATCCCAAGCGCCCAACCAATCATCCAACCAGGGGCGCAAGGCCTGCGCCACGGTCTGCGGCACCTGCGGCGACAGGCCCATGGAAAAGCCGTGATCAGTGATTCTCCAGTGCATCAAGCCAGCAGATCTGGGGATCACGGTGGACCCATTGGTCTCCAGCACAAGAGCCGGCAGCGATGTGGAACGTTGCGCCGAGGCCACCACGGCAGCGGCACCATCGGCGAATAGGGCATTGGCCACCACCTGTTCGGGATCACCGCCGTACTGCAGATGCAGGCTGCAAAGCTCCACGCAGCAGATCAGAACCACGGCGTCGGCATCGGCTTCAGCAAACGCCCGAGCCACCCGCAGGCCATTGAGCGCTGCATGGCAGCCCATGAAGCCCACGTGAGTTCGCGCAACATCGGCACGCAACCCAAGCCGTTCGATCAGAGCAAGGTCCACCCCCGGAGCCTCGAAGCCAGTGCAGCAGACCGTGATCAGATGGGTGATCGCCTCAACCGCGACCCCAGACTCAGAAAGGGCTGCTGAGCTGGCTTTCAGCGCCAGCGCAGCGGCATGGCGCTGAAACACATCCATGCGCTCCTCTGTGGAGGGGCTGGTGCTGCCGTAGAAGGGCACCCGCTCCAGAAACGAGTCGTCGTCACCGTGATCAGCGATCAACACACTGCCGCGGCGACGCACGCCGCTGCGCTGATGGATGCGTTGCAGCAGCGCTGTCTGCCGGCTGTCGCCACCACTGACATGCTCGGCCAAGGCAACCGCCTCATCGCGGGTGATGGAACCGTGGGGAACGGCCGTGCCGATGCCATGCAGTGTGAGGGCCATCAACCGATCTCCGCTGGGGGCACCTGCACGCGGTTCACGCGGCGCACGATTCGCTCCGGGAGTGCCGGCCAGACCCTGCAGAGGCTGAACAGGCTTGAGGTGAGCATCGGGCGCTGCAGCACTGTGGCCAGAGCCCTGCAAACCCTCTGACGCCGCACAACCAGGGACTCCAGGGTCTGAAGCCAGCGATGCTCCAGGCCTGGGCTCCAGTCAGCCAGCCCCGCAACGACAAATGGAGCGGCAGCAGCCCCAGCAGTGAGTGCCCAGGCCATCCCCTCGCCGGTGAATGGTTCCACGTAACCGGCGGCGTCACCGATCAGTAGACAGCGGCTGCCGGCAACCGCTAGAGGGCGGCGGGTCAAGGCTGGCGTCAACTGCCACTGCCCGGCCATGAGATCGGCAGGCAGGTCAAATCCCGCGGACAGGAGAACGGATCTTGCGGCTCCAGCGGGACCTCCTGCAGCCGCGACGCAGGAGCGATCGAAAGCCGCCGCCAGGTTCAATGCTCCATCCTCCCGTTGCACTAATCCCACATATCCCCCGTTTCCCAGGGCCATATGGATCACGTTGTTGGCGTAACCATGGGCCATGGACGGCAGCACACAGCCAGCCCCCACCCGGGATGTGGCGACGGTTTCAACGCTGGAGTGCTCGGGGCTGCAGTGGTTCACCAGACCGGCCGCCACGAGCACAACCCTCGCTTTCACCTCCTCCTGTGGCCCTCCAGCAGCTGATTTGAGCCGCACACTCCGCGTCGCGGAACACGCCGGACCCAGCTGTCCCCGCGTCTGAAAGCGAATCGTGGCACCAGCAGCAGCGGCTGCCTCCAGCAGGGCCTGATCAAAACGTTCCCGGGAGAGCACCCACCCACCGGGCAGGGAAAGAGCCGCAGCCTGGCCGTGGAAGCCAATACGCAACTGCTGCAGCGGCTGGGCACCGCAACGCGCCATCAGATCTCCCTGACCAACCGCCTCCAGCACCCCTTGGGCCTGCGCGTTGAAACAACATCCGCACACCTTCCAACGGGGAAAGGCGCGCTTTTCCACCACGAGCACCTTCAGTCCCCTTCGGGCGCAGTCGAGAGCAGCGATCCCTCCAGCGACACCGCCGCCGATCACCACCACATCCCAGATCGGGCCGATCACAACGGTGGACTCCAGATCAGCCTTTGGCGCTGAGGCCAGAAGCGCTGAAGCGTTGCCCCGAAGAGTCCCGCACGCTCGGCCAGCCTTTCAAGTTCCTGGGGAGTGAATGCTGCTCGCACCGACAACGGGCCATCGGTATGCACCACCCATGAACGGCTGAGCAAGCGCGTCCCCCCCCAGGCCAGGGCATAACCGAGTCGACTGCGGATTAGATCGTCAACGATCACCAGATGCTTGGCGCGCGCTGCCATCACCCGAAACAGTGTCACCACAGCGTCATCGTCGAGATGGTGGGCGAACAGCGTGCAATACACAACATCCACTTGATCCTGAGCGGGCTCCGCGAGGGCATCGGCCACGCTGAACTCCACCTGTCCGCCCCTGCGTTGGGCATTGCCGCGGGCCAGACGGATCGCTTCGGGATTGAGATCACAGGCACGGATCTCCAGCGCCAATCCTGAACGCCTGGCCATCCGATCGAGATCAATAGCAATGTCACCGCCGCCGCAGGCCAGCTCCAGAACGCTGATCGGTTTTGAAACCGATGCATGCAGCTCCTGCAGCGAACGCAGCAATCCGGAAGAACTGCGGCTGATCGCGTTGATCCGGCGCAGACCGCGAAGGGCACGGGCATGCTCTGCGGGATCCAGCCCTGGCTGATCCATCACTTCGGGCTGACGGTCGCGTTGATTCAGTGCCTGACCCCAGCGCATGCATTGCTCAGGCGTTCTTCTAGACGCTAAGCACGCGAAGAGCGATGGGCATTGTTAAGGTTTGTATCTCGCGGAGTCAGCCATGACCGATTACACCCCATTCATCATCGGCATGGTGGTTTTTGGAGTCGTCATCACGGCCGCTGTCGTTTACGTGCTGTCTCAGCCAACCGACCTGCCTTCACTCAAGAAAAAGGATTAATTTCGATGGCTGGTTCTTTGTTTCCCCTGGTTTACGCAGCTTGCCTGCTTTTTCTGCTTCTCCAGGCTTTCAAAATGATGCGTCCGGGCAAAGCTGTCATGGCTCGCGCCATGCAACGCAATGATCGCACCGGGCTGGTCACAACTCACCCTGAGTTGCTCAACGAACAAGGCGAACTCACCAAAGACGATCTGCTTGTTGTGCGTTTTCCCGATCAGGGTTCATTGGAAAGCTCCACGAATTAATAGGTCGTTATGGTCAGCCAGCTCACGGCAATCAACATTGCCAAGATGATCACCATCGCGATTGTGATTGGCTTGATTGCAATCGTGGGCATTTCAGACCAGCGACAGATTCTTTATGCCTGCATGCACATCAGCTACTGCGTGTGGTGGCTCGTTGAACAACGGATCTATCCGGAACGAAGAACGTTTTTATTCCAGGAAAAGGTTGGCCCTGTAGGACTGATCAGCGCCATCTTGATCATCGGTGTGTTTTATTCACTTCCGGCCTTTCTTGCTTTTTTCAACCCAAATCCACTCACCATTGCTGCCACAGCAACGGCGATCCCACTGTTTTACTTCGGCAGCTTGATCAACACGTCTGCCGACGTCCAGAAAATGACGGCGAAAACATTGGGCCGCGATCTGGTGAGTGATGGAATCTGGAGCAAGATCCGCCACGTGAACTACAGCGGAGATCTGATGCGCTATCTCAGTTTCGCTGTAGTTGCAGGTTCGGCCTGGGCCTTTCTTGTCCCCCTGGCGATCGCAGCTCTCTACCTCCAACGCATTGGAGAGAAAGAGACGTCGATGGGCGCAAAATATCCCGATTTCGCGGCCTATCGTCAGCGCACAACCCGATTAATTCCCTGGGTTTGGTGATTTCGGCGATGGATTGCCAATCCAGTGCCACATCACATGAATTTGGCTAGTGGTATGGCAGCGTCATCCCGTCCATGCCTTCAAGCGAATCCTGGAACAGAGAGGGGCTCCCTGGATGGTCTTATCGAAGCGAGCGAATCCTTGAACTAGAAAAAGAGCGTGTGTTTCTGACCCATTGGCATGTTGTCGGGCATGCCAATGACATACCCGAACCAGGGGATTGGCTCAGCTTCGATCTCCTCGGGGAAAGAGCACTGGTCATTCGTGGCAAGGATGGAACCATCCGCGCTTTTCAAAACACCTGCCGCCATCGAGGATCACGCCTCGTTGAGGGAGACAAAGGGCATTGTCGTGGTGCCTTGCTCTGCCCCTTTCATGCCTGGGTTTACACGCTCGAGGGACAACTGAAAACCCCTTCGCAGCCCGACAAGTTTCCAGCCCTGGATCCAAGCGAGTGGAGCTTGCAGGCGCTGGATCTTGAAGAATGGAGAGGATTCCTGTTTCTTCGGTTCGAACCGGGCCCCCAGGGATCCGTGGCCTCCCTGATGGCACGGCATGAAAAGGAACTGGAGATCTACCCCCTGGAAACTCTGCAACCTGCGAGCGGCTTTTACACCAGTCCGATTCAGGAGGTGAACTGGAAAGCCATGGTCGATGTCGACAACGAGTGTTACCACTGCCCCTCGGCACACCCAGGACTGACTGATCTCTATGGCAAGGGATACGAAGAAGGGCCCTGGCTCGATGGCACCCACCGAATTCGGGGCCCTTTCAACCAGACACCGTCGCGTCAGGAACTCAACCAGCGCTATCGAGCGCTCGTGGAACAGCACCCTTCACCATTCAGTGCTCTACCCCAGGCCTGGCTGTACATCGGCCTGTTTCCAAGCTCAGTGTTGGTGTTCTACCCGGAATCCGCGGGCTTTTACCGCTCGATCCCTCTCAGCACCACCCAGTCCATCATGAACGGAGCCGATTACAGCTACGCCAATGAAAGCGAAAGCATGAAACAAGCAAGGGACATTGCCACCGACATCAACGACATCGTGCTGAAAGAAGACAAACACATCTGCGCACTTCATTATCAGGCCACAGCATCAAAATATTGGCATCAAGGCTACTTCGGCGATTCAGAAAAAGCCCTTCGCGAACACCACGACAAACTGAGAAGCCTGATTCCCGAACTAGAAGGCAATCGCATCTGAGCTAAACAATTTTAATTTTCTCCATCGTCATCGATCAAAACCATTCATTATCAGATCATGCCAGCCAAAAGCCAGGAGAAGTTTGAGCAAAAGGCCCTTCAATACGGAATTATTGCCAATGCCTTTATGGCTGGTTATGGCCTCTGGGCAAGCGTAGCCTCCAATTCATCGGTTGTTCTATTTGATTCTCTTTATTCGACAGTGATGCTTTGTTCCATCCTGGTCGGAAAGAGCATCAGTCGTAATGCCAGTCGACCTCGAGACCGCAGCTATCCCTATGGATACGGAGGCCAGGAGGCTGTGTATGTGATGTTCCGATGCCTGGTGCTAGCGGGCGTCCTTGGCTTTGGAATCTTCAACGCTGTGTACACGATATGGAGTTATATCGACGGCGATGTTCCCCCTGCTCTTGAACTGGGACAGATTCTCCCTTACACCATCATCATGACCATCATCTGTGGTCTTCTTTGGATGAACTACAGGTCAAACTGGATCAAGCTTGGCCGCCAATCACTCATCCTCAGAAATGAGATGCAGAATGTCGTGGCCGATGGTGCCTACACTGTGGTGACGGGTATCGCGCTCCTGGCAAGCCCACTCCTGCAGATCACGCCTCTCGCCGTGATATCTCCGATTTTCGACTCGATTCTCCTGATCATCTGCAGTGTTGTGATCGGGAAAGATGCCATCCAGGGTTTTATTTTCAATCTTTGGCAGGTCAGCGGCGGCACAAGTGATCTCGCTAACGACAAGAGCCTCGAACAGCAAGTTGAGGGCATCTGCTCGAATCACGCGATGGCCCTCCAGAATCTCCTGATCACACAACTTGGCCGTTCAGTTTTAATCGTTGCGTATTGCAATGCAGAACATGCCATACAACCATCTCAAATTGACAACACACGTCATGCAATCAACCAGGCTCTGCAATCAGAGCTGCAAAATCCCAATGTTGCTTCTGAAGTCATTCTCACCTCCGAACCCGTCTTTGTGAGTTCAACATGACCAACATCACCTGCACCTACACCGGTGATCTCCATTGCGAGGCCACTCATTCGGGATCTGGAGCCAGGCTGAGCACCGACGCGCCCCTGGATAACGAAGGCAAGGGAGAAGCGTTCTCCCCCACTGATCTCCTGGCCACTTCGTTAGGCACCTGCATGCTCACAATCATGGGAATCACCGCCCGCAGCCGGGGCTGGTCGCTTGAGGGAGCAAGCGCCAGTGTGGACAAAGTGATGAGCAACGACGGGCCAAGACGCATCGACACCCTGCGCGTCACCCTTCAACTCCCAGAGCAACTCGATCACGACCAGCGTGCACTGCTACAACGGGTCGCCGAACAGTGCCCTGTGAAACGCAGCATCGTTCCTTTGATCAACGCCGAAATCCACTGGGCCTGATTCTGCCCCCCGCAGTCACAACGCCTGCGCAAGAACAGTTGTCAACGCAGTGTCCACACTCAGAATTCGACCGCCGAGGTGAACCCTTTGCGCACCCATTTGCTCGGCCAGCGTCAGCTCGAAGGGCACAAAACCACCCTCTGGCCCGATCATCACCACGGCGGGCTGCACCGCAACAGCCGACAAGCGAACGTTGGCGTCCTGGTGAGCAATCCAGCAAGGCCGGCCCTGGCAGATCTCAGGCAACCGGTCTTCAACAAAAGGGCGGAACAGCCGGTGGCGGTGCACCTGAGGAATGATTGTGTCGCTGGAGCGCTCCATTCCCATGCGCAAGGCCTCATCCACCTTGGCGTCTGAAAGCAGAGGGCTCTGCCAGTAACTCCTATCCACCCTGGCAGTGTGGATCAGATGAAGATGGCTCGCACCGAACTCCGCCACGGTGCGCAGAATTCTCCTGAGCATTTTGGGTCTGGGCAAGGCCAGCACAAGATCAAACCGGTGACGCGCAGGTGGCGAATCGCCCAACTGCACAGTCATCAGCACAGAGCGATCATCGATGGATTGGATGCATCCCGTGCCCCGCTGGCCTCCCAGCATTCCAACCCGCAGGGTGTCCCCTTGCTGGGAGCGCAAAACCTTGCGGATGTGCTCAGCACGGCGATCCCTGAGGAGGACGCGCTGCGTGTCAATCCACTGGTCGTCGCTGTTGAGCAGGATCAGATTCATGAACCTCAATCATGGCCTGAGGCAGCCGCAGAAATGGAAAAAGGTCAGCTGCAATCAGCAGCAATCCTTCCCCGCATCCTGCAAACCATGTCAAGCGACTGGCCCTCTTCAAGTCCCTCCTGAAGAGCTGTCACCACCCTCTTGGCGATTTGATTGAGCGTGGCCTCCCTTTTGGAGGGATCACGCAGTCCGGCCTCCAGCGAACCCTCAAGCATGCCGATCTCGAGCATCGAGACCCCCTTGCGGGGACCGCCCAACATGCCTCGGTAGTCGTAGGGGTAGGCACCGAATTCCTTGGCCAGCGCTTCATCCATCACCGAGAACCCGAAGGCCACGGCGGGAATGATTCCAGCGCCGATGCCATGGGGCGCATAGGCGTCGTAATGGATCTCCACCACGTAACCACCCTTGGCGGCATGCTCGCCCCCCACACTCCAATTCGTGCGGGGGTCATCGCCATTGCGAATCGTGCGCACCCCCGGGTCATAAAAGGTGATATCCAACCCTTGGCGCTTGCCCTCCGCCACAACAGCCTTCGCTGTGCGCAAGTTCCAGTAGAGCTCGTCAGTGATGCCGGCTTGCATCGGAGCTGCACCACCAAGATCAACTGCTCGACCAGGCGTTCCTGACCCGTACATCCTCTGGGAATCCGCATGGCCGGCAAGCACCAGAATCGGCATGTCTTTCTTGGGCATGCGATCGCCGACCCAGTTCTTGCCTCGCCCGGGCGTGGGAGGCAGCGGCGGCAATTGAGGCTCATTGCGCACAGGCGGAGCTGGCTTCATGCTCTCGAGAATGTCCATCAGCCCTGCCTCCGCAGCAAGCGGTACGGCGAGGACACCCACAAGAGCCAGAGCGATGCGACGCATGCGTTTCAGCGTGAGTGCCCCATGCTGCCCGCTTGCCGCTCAGCTGTCACCCTTTGATTCGATCGTGCCCTTGCTAAGTGAGGACAAGATGTGAATGCCCCATGGCGGACCTGATCAACCTCCTGGTGGCCTGGCGCTGGCCTGGTGCCTCAGTTCTGATCGCACTGGCTGTGAGCCGAGCCTTGATCAGCATTGCCCGCCATGGGATCAGGGTTGAGATCTACACCCGCCAACCCATCCTTGTGGGAACAGGACGGGCACCTTTGAGAGCGGAGGTCGGGAAAGTACGGATTTGAGATAAGAGGTAACTTGGTTTGCTGGTTTCAGCGGGGAACAGCCGCTGATGGAAACGGGGAAAGAACGGTGCAAATCCGTCGCTGTCCCGCAGCTGTGAAGCTTCGCCCCACGCGAAGTCAGTCAGAACGCCCGCCAGGCCATTTCACGACGAGGATCGACCTTGACTTTTTCCACTCCTGGAGCAGCTGTGCGCAGGGCAGGCCTGGTGGCAGCCCCCTTGCTGCTCAGTGTTTCGCTTGCGGCACCAGCCAACGCCCACCATCCCTTCGGCATGGGTGACAGCACTGGCTTGACGGCCTGGCAGGGACTGCTGAGCGGAATCGGCCATCCGCTTCTTGGCCCTGATCATCTCCTGTTCCTCCTGGCGATTGCCTTCATCGGCCTGCGCCGCCCGATGGCCTGGGTGATTCCCCTCCTCGCCGTGGGTCTCGGGGGAAGCGCCCTGTCGCAGTTCATTCCTCTCTCCGAGGCCATCGCACCTTGGGCCGAGGCACTGGTGTCCCTGTCTCTGGTTGCCGAAGGGCTCATCGCGCTCACCCTGTTGCCGGCGCAGTGGCTGCTGCCACTGATCGGTCTGCATGGATTTCTGCTGGGCAGCACGATCGTGGGAGCCGAGCCCACACCTCTTGCCACCTATTTCCTCGGCCTGCTGATCGGTCAAGGGGCATTACTGCTGCTGGTCACGGCATGCTCCAAGGGCGTTGTTGCCAAGCTGGGGGAGCAAGGCCGCCGTCTCAGTGCTGGCATCTGGATGGGCATTGGCCTGGCTTTTGCCTGGGTTGCCTTGATCGACTGAATCTCGACTCAGCGAGCGGAAGTTTGAAGTACTGATCTCTTTCCGGCCGACATCAAAATGTCGGCCTTTTTTATTGATCTGATTCAACCAGAATCAGAAACTAAGCGTCAGTCCAGTGCCCACGTGGTGCTGGAATCCCACTCCCCAGCCATTCCCACCTTCGGTGCTGTAAACAGGTTCCCAATGGGCAAACAACACCACATTCTCAGCCACTGGGTATTCCAGTTCGATCTCACCGCCCCAGTCCGTCCGTTGAGACAGGCCTGAGTAACTGCCTGGAGTGTAGAAACGTGGACCGCCAGACAGAGTGATATTGAGGAGGTCGACATTGAAGCCGAAGCCGAGCCAGGGGTCGGTGTAATTACCGATAAAGGTGCCGTCGCTTTCCCATCCTGTGCGGTTTTCAACGGAAACAAAGATTCCGTCAACCATGTCTTCCAGACCATCACCAAGAGCGAAATTCACATCGCCATCGCCAAAGGCATAAATCACCTGAGCACCCACTTCATTTTTCAGGCCAGTACCAAAATCCTCACCCTCATCTCCAGTGACGTAGTAGGGCATCCAAGCCACAGAGAACGCAAGACGTTCGTTCGGTTGATAGCGGGCCTCCAGATATCCCTTGATATCCGTCCGGCGGAATGGCGCACCTGAACCATGGGCATGCCCATGGTGGGCATGATCGGAATGATCATCATCGTGATGATCCTCCTCATGGTGGCCCTCGGCGTGGTCGCCATGGTCATCATCGCCATGATCCTTCTCATGGTGACCCTCGGCGTGGTCGCCATGGTCATCATCGCCATGATCCTCGTCATGGTGACCCTCGGCGTGGTCGCCATGGTCATCATCGCCATGATCCTCATCCCCATGATCATCGTGGCCCTGTTCAACGTGAACACGGCCGTAGAAGTGTTCAGCTTCACCCCACACCAACGATGGGCCCATGGAGGCTTCGATCGCGAAGCTGCCGTTATTGGGAAGACCCCATTCCAGAACAACCCCGAACTGGCCATCAATCGCGTAGTGCTGAGGGCGGCCATCCAGATTGTTCTCAAATCCACCGTGGCCTTCGATCGTGATGATCGGAATGGTGCGGAATTCACCAGCAGGCAGATCTTCACCATCGCCTCCATGACCGCCATGGGCCTGTGCACCGCGAACGGCAGCATCGCCAGCCATCAACAGAGCAAGGGTTGAGATGGTGTTGAGTGCAACGGAGCGAAAGCGAGCCATTGGGGGACGAAGAGAAATGGGAAAGAGAACTGAAAAAGAGAGTGATAAAAAAGGATCAAAGATGAACACGATCAATTGATCGCAGCCCAGCGCTTCTGCAGCTGATCAGCCGCCTTCTGATCGCACGTCCCTCCTTGAGACACCACGAAATTGCACACATTGCCGGTGGCTGTCTGAATCAGGCTTTGTCCAGGTGCCTGACCATCGCCGAACAACGGTCGCTTGGCCAAAGGCACACCGCTGGAGCGACTGATCCGGCGCATCGTCTTCGAAGGAGGTAACGCGTCGGGGAAGATCACCTTGGTGCCGGAAGCCTTGATGGCCTTGCTGATGGCACGCAGGCTGGAAGGACGCATCCGGCCACCGGTGGCGTACTCGTCAATCACCGGAAGTTCACGGATTCCATAGCGCCTGGCCAGAAACGAAAAGCCGCGATGGCCAGTCACCAGAACGCGCTGCGCTTTTGGAACAGTGCGGATCTGAGCTCCAGTCCAGGTTCCCAAGGCTTTCAACACAGAGTCCATCGATAACCGCCTGCGATTGATGGCCGTGTCTTGCTGACCCTGAAACAGCGGCTTCAACTTTGAGGCTGTGGTGTTGACCATGGCCGCCGCATTGGATGAGTCGTGCCAAATGTGCGGATCCTTGACCGGGTTCTTCGGTACAGCGATCTCACCGATCGACACCACAGGGCCACCTGCTTTGACGCCATTCAGCGCTGGCGTGAGGTTGTAGCCATTCACAAGCACCAGATTGGCCTTGCTGAGATTGGTGCGATCGGCAGGACGCAACGCCAGGGTGTGGGAATCGGCGCCGGCAGGAATCAAACAGACCACCTTGGCCTGATCAGCCACCAGCGTTTTGGTGATGTCACAGAGCACTCCATCCGCAGCAACCACGGTGGGCACCGAAGCGGCAGCAGCAATCAGGACCCCTGAGGCCGACGGAAGAAGAGGGACGAACAAGACGCATGGAAACGCGATACCAAAATGATAATCATTCTCATTCGCTTGTCCAGAAATGGGCTACCCGGCCAACTTCAGCCTCGGCAGGCATAGAAGCGCCATGCACACCACCCCGATCAGGGGACCGGGAGGCAGGTTCAGGGGCACCGCCAGCAAAAAACCGATGGCACTGACGGCCAGTCCCATGCAAGCGGACTGCACCATCGCCGCTCTCAGACTGCCCACCCGACGCAAGCCGGGCAGCACTGGTGCGCAGAGAAGACCAATCACCAGGATCACTCCGACAGCCGCCATCGCACTGACAATCACCATCGAGGTCACCAGAGCCTGCATCAATTGCAAACTGCGCACCGGTAAACCAGAGGCTTGCGCACCTTCAGGATCCACCCCGAGAAACACGAGCTGGCGGTAGCGCGTCAGCAACAGCAACCCCATGGCCGCGGTCGCCACCAGCACCCGGGTCAGATCCGACCAGTCCACGATCAGGAGATCGCCGAACAGCAAGCCCTCCAGATCCAGGCGCAGATTGAGTAGGGGAATCAGCAGCACGCCCAGCCCGAGAAATCCAGCCAGCACGGTGTTGATCACCGCTTCCTGGCCAGCCGACTGACCCCGCTGCAAGCGTTCCGCCAGTAGGGATCCCAGCAGACCGCTCAGCACTCCACCGATCGCAGGATCCAAGCCGAACGCCACGGCCACAGCAACGCCAGGCAGAACGGCATGGGAGATGAGATTCGCCTGCAACACCCGCCTCTGCGTCACCAACAGGGTGCCGGTCACCGGACAGAGCACGCCGACCAGCAGGGCCATCAACAGGGGAACAAGCCAGAGATCGATCTCAGTCATGGCAGTGGGCTCCCGGATCGAGTTGATCGCCAAGCCGATGCCGAATCTGATCAGGCGATCCGTCGGCCAGCACGCGTCCGTCGAGCACGATCACACGGTCGTACTGATCGAGGGCCGAGCCCCAGTCGTGACTGCTCACCAGCAAGGTCTGGCCTGCATCGGCCAGCTGCCGCATCAGCTGAAGCAACTGCGCCCGCGAGGGGGGATCAATGGCGGCACAGGGTTCATCGAGCAGCAGCACGCGAGACGGCTGCACGATCGCACGCGCCAGCAGAGCTCTCTGCTGCTGGCCTCCGGACAGGGCATCCAGGCGACGACCGGCTAGGGCTGTCAGACCGACCCGTTGCAGTGCTGCATCTCTGTCACAACAGCCATAAGACCTGGATCGCACCGATCCGAGATCCACGAACTCCCGCACCGTGATCGGAAACGACCAGTCAATCCGTCCGCGCTGGGGCATGAGCACCACTTGATCGCGGCACATCTGCACGGGAACGCCATCGCAGAGCACCCGGCCGATCGTGGGGGAGAGCTGCCCCTGCAACAGATGCAGGAGGGTGGATTTCCCGGCACCATTCGCGCCAACCAAGGCCGTGAGCGTGCCTGGCTGGAGTGTCAGAGACACGTCTTGAAGAACGACGCGATTGTCAAAAGCAGCCGACACCGCGTCGGCAACCAGGGGAGCACCCCCCATCCATCATGAGAACGATTCCCACTCAACCTATCGAGACCCTCTGGATCTGCCAGCCCAGGCCCCACCGGCAGGGAGCCAACGGGCCAGCACCGCAGGCTGGTCCAGAACGGTCAGATCCAACGTGCGTCCGCTAATTAAGGCCACCCGCCCGGCATCATCGTCCCCTGGGCGGCGCAGCACCGTGAGCAATTGATCGCTCACCGGATCAAAGTCGAGTTCAGCTCCGGAGCTGAGGCGCCATTCGTCGAGGGATCGATTCAGAAGCGTGCGGCCTTCGGCATCGAGCAGCAGAAGCCGATCTCGGGCCTGCTGTCCCGCCTCACGAAGCACGAGCCACAACCGCTCGCCACCGTTATCGCAGGCGGCAGCCATCACACCGGCCTCACCGATCCACACCTGGCGTGGTGGACGCCCGGGAATCACCAACTCAACCGAACGGCGATAGTCGGGCCAGTGCCGAACCAGGAGCGCACGACCAGACCCAGAACAGAACGCTTTCACCTCACGGCTGCCAGGCAGCGTCTGCCGTGAGGCGGCTCCTTGCTTGGACTCCAGAGGCAACAATTCAAGCCCCTCGAACGAGGGAAGCACCAGCCCCGTGCCGTCAGGGAGCAAGCGCAGGGCACCGCTGGCCTCAAGCGCAAGGCGACGACGTTCCGAGCCTTGCTCAAGGATCCAGATCCGGTCACTCCCGGGTTCAAATCCCCCGAGCTGAATCAAGAGATCACCGCGCTGATTGGCGCTGAGATGCACGAACAGCAGTGAACCCGATTCCAGGGTCTCCAGCGGGCCCAGGTCAGGGTCGCCCAGCCCTGATGGCACGGCGCTGAGAGAGCGCTGATCGATCCGGCGAAACAACACCTGCTGGGTGGTCTCGGCGTCATCGCCCACCACGGCCACACCCCGTCCGTCACCGAGGGGCTCCACCTGGAGAATGCGTTGCTGCGCCGGCATCAAGGAACGCCAGCGGCCATCACGGAGCCGCATCAGCAAGCGCTCGCCGTCGTCCCCGGGTGCCACAGCAAGCAGAAAGGGCCTGGGATCCCACCACAACGATTGCGGCTTCATCGGCAGGCGGCGCAGGTCCTGGCCACGAAGATCCAACTGCAGAGGACCTGAAACAGGGTCGCCGGACTCCAGAAGCAGCCGCATCCGGGTCTGCCGGCCGAGCCAGCGATGGGGGGACTCGGGCACGAGAGGGCTATCGGCCACCGTGGCGCGATCCATCGGTCGGCTGAAGGTCACATCCAGAGCGGCAGCACCGGAGCGGATCGGCTGTACCGCCACCGCCAGCAAACGGGGCGGCCGCCGCGCCAGCAGCTGTTGCTGCAGCAGCGCCACCCCGGCCAGCAACGTCAGACTGGCCGCAAGCCAGTGCCCCTTGGATCCAGAGAATCGGCCTGTCATGGTTCCAGAGGGCGCTCCGGCCGGGGAATCGCCTTGATGCCCTTGGGTTTCACCACATTCGTCGGCACGCCGTTTCGGTCCTGCACCGTCATCGTTCCCTCGATCTCCAGCCATTGATCCGGCTTTGGATCCGTTCCCTCAGGCCAGTCCACAGGCAAACCGGCGGGCGTTGCATCGGCCAGACAGCAACGCACGGTGAGACGGGCCAGCTGCGCAGGCTCCCCAGGCCGCGCCAGAACGAAACCACTGATCCGCAACGGATCTCCAGCATGCAGATCCGGATCAGGCTGACTGCGCAGCAAGCGCACCCATTCCGTCAGTGTGCGCTGCTCGGGGGGGAGGAAAAAACTGAGCTGGGGAGCCTCAGGGAGACTGTCCTGACGGTTGGCTGCCAGATCACTGAAGGAGGGAGCCGGGGGGAAGGCCAGCATCAGCAGGGCCACGCCCAGCGAGAACAACACGCCCAGCGGAAGTGGTCCAACCGGACGGGTTCGGGCCCTACGCAACTGGATCAACGCCAGCAGCAGCAGAACACCCCCGGCTGCCGTCACCACAGGGTGAAAGGCCGCATTGAGAAGCAGATCCAAACGTCCAGACGCACTGCTCCAGAGCAACAGCCAGCCCCACAGCCCCAAGGCCAGAGGCATCAACCAGGGGGATCGGCGCAGGCGTTGCAGCAGAGACATCAATTCAGTGAGCAACTCAGAGCTGAAGAAAATTGACCCACTGACCAATCAGCAACACCAGCAATGACGCCGCCACTGCGGTGATAGCGATCGCCCTGGGCGTGAGCAACACAGTGAACAGTCCAGCCAGTTTGAGGTCAACGACAGGACCGAGGAGTAGAAACGCCAGCAGTGCCCCAGGGGTGACCTGGGCGGCAAACCCCAGCGCAAGAAAGGCATCCACACTGGAACACACCGACAGCACCAAGGCCAGCAGCATCAAGGCGATCACCGACAGTGTCGGCGCACTGCCGAGTGCCAGAAGCCAGCTGCGGGGCAACCAGGTTTGAACCACCGCCGCCAGGGCGCTGCCCAGCACCAGCAAGGTGAGAAGACTCAGAAATTCCCGGGTGCTGTGGCCGAGCAACTCACCGGGTCCAAGCCGATCAGCGGATGGGGGCCGTTCAGAGATCGATGCACTGCCCCCCACCAGACCACTACCACGCTCGAGCAATCCCACCCGAGACAGCGGTTGGGTGAGGCGCCTCTCCTCCAGCAGAGCCGGCTCCAGGAGTTGGGATTCACCCAGCATTCCCAGAAGCATGCTGAGCGCCAAGGCAATCAGGAATGCACCCAGAGGCCGGGCCCAGAGCAGCCAGGTTTTATCGGGAAACGCAGCCCAGGTGCTGGCCAGCACGATCGGATTGAGAACCGGAGCCGCGAAGAGAAATCCAAACCCCGTTCCAAGGGGTGCTCCGCTGGCCAGAAGCCGCCGGGCAACAGGCACATTGCCGCATTCACAGGCCGGCAGAGCGAATCCGAGCAGTGCCCCCACAATCGGTGCGAGAAAGGCATTGCGCGGAAGCCGGCGAACCCAGGCCGACTGGGGAACGAGCCACCGAGCGATCCCTGCAATCGCCACTCCCAGCAGAAGGAAGGGAAGGGCCTCAATCAGCAGACCTTGGAAGATGGCCCAAGCCGTGGAGGCACGTGTCATTCCCTGGCCCGAGTGCTAACTCCAGCCTTGAGACGATTGCTCTTCCACGTAGGCAGCAACGTCGGCGATTTCCGATTCACTGAGCACATCCACAAAGGCGGGCATGGCATTGCGGCCGTAGGTGACCTGGGCCACGATCGCTGATTCATGGGCACCGAGATAATTGGGAAGGTGGGCCTTGAGATCAGCTTCCTGCAGGGTGCGCTCCGCCTTGATGATGTTGCCGCCGCCGGCATGGCAAGCGGCGCAATTGGTTGTAAAGATCTGACCGCCACGCACCGCATCGGTGGCATCGGCGGCAAGGGGCGAAACCAAGCCAATCAATAAAGCCAGAACGAACGAAGCAACGAAGCGCATGGCATGCCTGTCGGATGACCTGATTGTTCAAAACCTGCTGCGAGGTTTCACGCAGGCCTCAGATGATCGTCACGCAATGACATGGGATCACCCCCCCATGCCGTGACCATGACTCTCGCAGGGCATCCACTTGCTGCCCATGGCGTGCGCACCTTTGCATCCAAAACCAGGGGCAGCGGCCTCGGCTTCCTCCCGAGTATCAAACATGGCTTTCTTGCCGCCTGAGCTCTGATCGGAGTGTTGAGGTTGACCCGACAACACCATGCCGCTGTGGTCATCACCGGGCACGTGATGGGCGCGGGCCGAAGCAACACCCACCAGGGTGAGCAAACCCAAGAGCGCCATAGCGCTCTTGCGCCTGAAACGGGTGGACTGGAATTGCATCGGCTGCAATGAAAGGTTTAGGGGTCCCATTCTCCATCAGGAACGACGAGAGCGAGAATCCCTGTCACCAATCAGCGCGCATCGAACGGTGCCGAGGAGTGGTGGAGAACGATCCGCAGCGTGCCATTCATCTCGCGCACGAAGGTCCACGTTTTCTCGACAACGCCCACCTGCCCCTTGGCATCCGTCACCCGCACCAAACCCATGGTGTTGGCCGTGTTGCCGAACAGCTGGATCACGTAGTCCTCGATCTCACAGCTTTTCCAATGGCGATAGGTGGCAAAGCCCTGGTTCTTGCCGAACTGGGGAATCGAGGGATCAGGACCCACGAAATAAGCCAGAGCTCCAGCGCGGGTGGAACGGAACGTGTCCTCCCCAGTGGTGTAAGTGGGTTTGAAAGCGATCGGGCCGTAGTCGAAGCCGTAGGCCGCATCAATCACTGCAGACGCCTTGGCCTTTGCAGCGGCGTAACCACCGGTCTGATAGGCATCGCTGATCGCAACCAAAGCAGCACACCAGCCGCGCTGGGCCTTGATCACCTCCTCTTCAGTGACCATGGTGCTGAACACCTGCACTTCAGGATCCGCGACTGCAGGCAGGGGCGCCAGAGCGCTGGCCCCCAGAACCGCAGCGGCAGCCACTGACAAACAACGACCGATCATTTGCAAAAGTCGATTCATTGTTGGTTTAGCTGCAATATCCGAAACCCACCATTCCATGGTTCAGCAATTCTTGGCATGGTGATGAGGTCTACCAACGGACATGCGTCGCTACTGGACCGGTCTCCTGGCCGCCGTGTTCTTCGGCTGCAGTGCTCCATTAATCGCGGAGCTGGCCTCTGAAGGTGGCCCCTTGGCCGTCACCGCCCTGCTCTACCTCGGTGCCAGTGCCGTCCTGCTGCCCATGCAGCACCTGCGATCAAGCGCGAAAGAGAACCTGAACGCAGAGGAAACGCCGGTTCAGCCCTCCGACTGGCCGAGCCTGGCCCTGCTCACGCTCCTGGGGGGAGTGGTCGGCCCCCTCTGTCTGGTGATGGGGCTTGAACGGCTCTCCCCCGCCACAGGGTCGCTGCTGCTGAATCTGGAATCCCTGTTCACATTGATCGTCGCGGTGTTGATTGGCCGCGAGCACCTGGGTCGGCGTGGGTTCGGCGCGGCCGCACTCACCCTGGCTGGAGCCTTGATCCTGAGCGGAGGCCACCTGGGTGGCGGTTCTCTTGGCGGGGTGGTGTTGATCGCCCTGGCCTGCCTGGCCTGGGGGGTGGACAACAACCTCAGCCAAGCCCTGAGCCTGCGTGATCCCCTGCAGATCTCCTGCATCAAAGCCCTCGGAGCCTCCCTGCCACTGCTGGTGATGTCAGCCGTGTTCCAGCAATCCTTCCCTCCGATGCGAAGCAGCCTCGCGTTGCTGGTGATTGGAGCACTGGGCTACGGCATCTCGATCTGGCTAGATCTGATCGCGCTGCGTCAGCTTGGAGCGGCACGGGAAGCCGTGCTGTTTGCCACGGCGCCGTTTGTTGGAGCCGTGTTTGCCGTGGTGGTGCTGGGCAGTGCCCTGAGCAGCGCCCTGGTCCTCGCAGCGGGCCTGATGGCCGGTGGCGTGATCCTGCTGATCGGTGATCACCACAGCCACCGGCATCACCACGCGGCGATGCATCACAACCACCGCCATCAACACAGTGCGGAGGATCCCGATCCCCATCACCAGCATCAACATCCCGGTGGAGCGCCGCTGTGGCATGCCCATGAACACGAGCATGAAGCGATGCAGCACACCCATCCACACGTGAGCGACCTCCACCACCGCCATGACCACGACCCTTCAGAACCGCCTCAGGCCTGAGGGTTTCCACGGCGCAACACGCCATGACGCGGTGCCAGAAGAAAGGCCAACAGGAAAAGACCGGTTTGCACAAGAACGATGCATCCCGCCGTGGAGCTGTCGGTCCAGTAGCTCACATAAACCCCCAGCAGACTCGACAGCACACTGCTGCCAATCGCCAGCCAGGTCATGCGATCAAAGCGATCCGTGAGCAGATAGGCCGTGGCTCCGGGGGTGACGAGCATGGCCACCACGAGAATGATGCCCACCGTCTGCAGTCCGGCCACCGCCGCCAACGACAGCACTGAGAGAAGCAGGTAGTGCAGGGCACCGGTGTTGATCCCGATCGAACGGGCATGGGTGGGATCAAAACAGAAAAGCAGCAGATCCCTGCGGAACAGCAGCAGCAGCACGATCACCACGCTGGAGATCAGCACGGTTTGGAGGATGTCGGCGGAGGAGATCCCCAGCACATTGCCGAAGAGGATGTGGGTGAGGTCGATGTTGCTGCGCGTCTTCGACACCAGCACCAGCCCCAGGGCGAAGAAGCCCGTGAACACCAATCCGATCACCGTGTCTTCCTTGATCCGCGACTTCTGCTTCACGAAGCCGATGGTGGCCACCGACCCCACGCCGAACACGAAGGCACCGAGAGAGAAGGGAAGCCCCAGCGCATAGGCGAGCACCACTCCCGGCAGCACGGCGTGGGAAACGGCATCGCCCATCAGAGCCCAGCCCTTGAGGGTCATGTAGCAGGAGAGCAGACCGCAAACTCCTCCCACCAGGGCGCTGATCAACAGCGCCTTGAGCATGAAGGCGTGGCTGAGTGGTTCCAGGAGAAGATCCATCGACCCAGTCTCAGGGAGAGCTGTTCCCGGTGAGCAGGTCAGGGGGCAAGCCACCGAAGGTCAAAGACAGATTTTCGGGTGTGAACACTTCCGATGTTTCGCCATAGGCCAGCACGGTTTTGTTGATGAGCACCACGAGATCACAGAAATCACGCACGTGGGTGAGGTCGTGCGTGGAGATCAGAATCGTGCATCCCTCTCGGCGGAACTGCAGAAACAGGTCAGCCATCAATTTCTCGGTACGCACATCCACGCCGTTGAATGGTTCGTCGAGAAGCAGCACGTCAGCGCGCTGAGCGATGGCGCGGGCCAGGAAGGCACGTTTGCGCTGACCACCGGAGAGCGTGCCGATCGGACGACGGCTCAGCTCCAAAAGGTCAACCCGTTCAAGAGCATCACGGACGGCCACCCGATCGGAACTCCGGGGAATCCGCAGAGCATTCATCGATCCGTAGCGCCCCATCATCACCACATCCCAGACCGACACTGGGAATTGGCAGTCCACCTCTTCGCTCTGGGGCACATAGGCCACGGACTGCTGGCGCTGGGCCTCAGCGATGCTGCAGCCGTTGATCCGGATTCGTCCTCGCGATGGGCGGATGAACCCCGTCAAAGCCTTGAACAGCGTGGACTTGCCTGCACCATTCATGCCCACAAGCCCGCAGATGCATCCGGATGGAAGCTTCAGCGAGGCGTCGTACAACGCCACCGTGCCGTTGTAGTCCACACAGAGCTGCTCAGCAGCGATGCGCATCGTCATGGCGTTGGATCGGAGGTAGTCCCCAGCCCTTCTCGGATGAGTTTCACATTGTGGCGCTGCAGATCGAGAAGGGTGGAGGCAGGACCGTTGCGATCCGACAAGGAATCCACGTAAAAATTGCCACCGAAACGGCTGCCAGCGGCACGGGCCACCTCCCGTTGGGCTCGATCACTGACCGTGGTCTCACAGAACACAGCCGGAACCCGGTCCCGTTGGACGCGTTCAATCAGCCGGGCCATGCGACGCGGCGTGATCTGACTTTCAGCATTAACAGGCCATAGATAGGCCTCATCCAGTCCGTAGTCGCGTGCCAGATAACTGAAGGCCCCCTCACAGGTCACCAGCAGGCGCTGTTGCTTCGGAAGTGATTGCAAGGCCTGACGAAGTTCGCCATCCAGCTCTCGCAGTTTGAGCTTGTACGCCTCTCCATTCGCCCGGTAGGTCGGCGCCCCCTCTGGATCAAGAGAGGAAAAGGCTTTCACGAGTTGGTCCACATAGTGCTCGGTGCGCTGCGGCGACATCCAGGCATGGGGATTGGGCCGGCCGGCATAGGCATCGTTCTGGATCAAGAGAGGCTGAATCCCTTCCGTGAGCGTGACCGAGGGAACATCGCCGGCCGCAGCCGTGAAACGCCCCGCCCAGAGCTCCAGGCCCAACCCGTTCTCCACAATCAGATCAGCGCGCGAGGCCCGTTCGATGTCACTGGGCGTGAATTCATAGCCATGAATCTCTGCGCCAGGCTTGGTGATTGATTCCACCTTCAAGCGATCACCCGCCACGTTTCTGGCCAGATCAGCCAGCACGGTGAAGGTGGCGAGAACCCGGGGGCGCTGATCCGGGTCGTTGCGAGGTCGCTCCGTTTCACGAGGCGATGAACAAGCCGCCAGCAGACAACAACCGATCAATCCGGGGACGATCGTGCATCGAATCAAGATCCTGCGTAAATCGCAAATCGGCAAAGGCTGCTTTGAAACCGTCTCGAATCTAAGAGCGGTCAACTCATGCACGAATCCAGGCATCCGCAGATGCCCGATCCTCGAAATGACGCAACTCACCGGGCATCAGCAAACCGACAACAGAACTCAGCAACGCCAGCCAGCGCGCCTCGGTGACCAGCGCCACACGCTGAACATGACGCCCATGACGCAAGCCGAGGCGTAGATCATCGATTGCAGCCTGCGGCTCCCATCCATCCAGTTCTCGGGCATCGAAAACCAGTCGCAGTCGTTCATCTGCCTGTTCCGCGATGGCGGCCTCCAGCTGCGGAATGAAATCCACATAATCCTGATGACTGAGGCGGCCCCTAGCAAACACGGTGATCACGGATCCGTGAGCCACATCTACTGATTCCAAAGTGAAGCCATGGGAGGAGGTCAGTGTCATCTCATTAACTGCAACTGAAATTGTTGTAACCCCTTTCGCTTCTCATAAAACACTGCAAAGGGTGAGGATCTCCACCCACCCAATCAGTCGCCGAAGTCGCTGTCGTGCTTATTCATCGCCTCAATCACCAGGTCATGAATCAAGAGCTGAGTTTCCATCCTGCTGTGATGGACAATCAAGCGCTGGATTACGTAATACACGATCAACATCAGCGGAAGCATCAGCACACAGATGATCTCAAACATCGGTGCATCCTTTTGGCCGTTAGTCTTCAGCTAAGACGTCAGAGAATCGGGTGATTGATGCGATGGCCAACCATCGTGATCGCCACCATCAACAACACAACAGCGATCGATCCCACCCAGTCGACGTGAGTAATCGCCTGCAGAACAAGCTGTGAAATGCTGCCCGACATCTTCAATCGCCCGAACCTCGCAAGCTCATTCAACGCCGCCTGCAGAACCGGCACAAGGGCGAGGATCCGCCACTTCACATCTCTTGACCCAAACACGACAAACAAGGACGGACCGACAACCGTCCCGAGGCGACTGGCACTGTGACAGTTCAGGCGTGAAAGTGCTCTTGTGTGAGGAATCGTCAGCGTCAAAGAGTCGAAACAAGGTCAGACGTCTTTGCGTTGCCGAGCCTGAACCCTGCCTTTCGGCGGGGTTTTTTTATTGAACCGGGGCAGCATTTCGTCAAGGAGAGGCGCCCCACACCACATATGGGGCACGGAACGAAACAAGCACCTGAAAGAGCAACTCATCGATTCATTCGCCCGCCGTCAACACTAGATCTGGGGCTTGCGCAAATCCTCACACCAGGCCTATTGATGACTGCAAGAGTGGCACTGGAGAAACTTCTCTCTAGCGTTCATTCGACGGCCGGGTGATGGGGCCTTAAGGCACCGGCGAAGAATCCTCCGACATCCTTTCGGAGGATTTTTTATGCCTTCTGCAGCGCTCCGAGCAGTACTTCACGTCGTCCCACACATCCTTCCACTTTCGTCGCCACTGGAAAGGTCGCCCGCAGACAGGACAGATCTTGCTGGGGCGATCGCGAGGGCGGGTCATCGGTACTTCTGATCACATGACAGCGATCTGCTGTCTGGCTAGTCAAGGACCGTCTGAGTCTGGGTCATGCCCGAACAGGAAAGTCAGGATGCTCGCCGGCATCAAGGTGATGCACAACACCACGTGAAGGCTGAGCCTCTCCACGTCGACATGACGCGAAATCGCAGCTTGAATCACGCCCGCTACAACAACATCACTCCTGAGGTTCTTTCAGAAGAATTGAAGGCTTCTGGGGGTGAATCAATGGAAGAGATCAATACTGAAACGGATGCACAGATGAAAGAACAAGGTCCATCCTCATTCCGCACAACGACGTCATGAGCAACGAACATCATCAAAGCGGCCGTCGTCCCGACAAAGCTGCTCTCGAAAGGCTTCATCCAGAGCATCGCGACCGTCAACATCTGAAAGATTCACCCGATCTCGAACGCCGCAGCCAACCCAACCAGTCGCAACTTCGCGAGCACACCCACAACGATCACAACCTGATCGAGGAGATCCACCAGCTGGATGGTGATCAATAGCAGTGGAGACGCACCAGCTCCAACACGCGCCGAGGATCGCGTTCCAATTGATAGGCCTCGTCCTCGGCCGCGGCCACGCTGGGGGGCTGCTCTGAAAGCAGCAGGGCATACGCGTCCGTCTGCAACCCCCCTCCAGCACAATCCTGGGCAAGGTGCACCATTTCATGGGCAAGGGTTTCCACAGCCCGGGCCTCGGTGTTCACAAGAGCGGTGGATAGACAGAACACATTGGAACCGGTGAAATACTGCCCGGCCTTCTTGACGCCGTCACAGAACGGGCGCTCGATCAGCATTGCGCCTGAAGCCGCCGCAACCGACAGGAGCAGGGAATACAAGGCAGCCATCGCGTGACGATCCCTTGCCAATCGGATTAAAATAAAAACACGTTGAGCCCTATGGCTGCAGTTCGCTCCGCACCAGGCAACGGGGGTGTGGACACTGTGGAGTTCAGCTATGAACACCCTTCAATTGACCAAATCTCGTCAGATCAAAGCTGAGGCCCTCAAAAAGGCCCAGCAGGTGATGGCGAAGGATCAGCGTGACGCTGAATCACTGGATGCCAATCAGCCCGAAAAGGCTGAACGCAAAACCACTGAGCTGCGTTATCTCGGGTATCGCTACAGCATCTGACGCTGTTTCCCCAAAGGGAATCCACCAAGAGGGTGACCAGTGTCACCCCTCTTTTTATTGGCCATGTCTCCCCGCACATTCAGCAGTCTCGTAGATCACTAGCCATCAGAAATCTCTTGCTAACAAGAGGATCAGCCATTTCAGCCATCAATGAATGGAGCCCAGGCCCTCGTCAAATTGCTCGAGAACCACGGTGTTACCCATGTCTTCGGCATCCCAGGAGCCAAGGTCGACAGCATGTTCATCGCCCTGCTCGATTCACCGATCGAGCTGGTGCTCTGCCGTCATGAACAGAATGCCGCGTTCATGGCCCAGGCCTTCGGTCGGCTCACTGGAACAATCGGTGTGTGCCTGGTGACCTCTGGCCCCGGTGTCACCAACTTGGTGACGGGTCTGGCCACCGCCACATCGGAGGGTGATCCAGTGCTGGCCATCGGCGGTGAAGTGCCCCTCGATGACCGCTTCAAACACACCCACCAGGCACTGGACGGTGTGGATGTCATGCGTCCAGTGACGAAGTTTTCTCAATCCGCGCTCACCGTGCATGACCTGCCGGAGGTGTTCGGCAATGCGGTGCGTGCTGCGGAAAGTGGGCGCCCCGGAGCGGTGTATCTCGGTCTGCCCAAGGATGTAGGGCTGGCGACATTGGATGCACTGCCACCTGGCGCCTGGGGGCAGTCCCACTCGATTGGACCCGCCCCAGTGGCGGCATTGCAGCGGGCTGCAGAGGTCCTCAACACCAGCCGCAAGCCGATCGCTTTGCTGGGCATGCAAGCGTCTTCACCCCAGCTAGCCGAGCCCCTCCAGCGCTTTTTGCAGGCCGCCGCGATTCCGTATTGCTCCACGTTTCAGGGGCCTGGCCGCTGGGTTGTCCCCGAGCACTTCGCCGGTCGGGTGGGTCTGTTTCGCAACCAACCGGCCGACAAATTACTCGACGAAGCAGATGCCGTGATCACGATCGGCTTTGATGCCGTGGAATTTGATCCGAGCCTCTGGAACACCGGCAACCCCCGCCCCTTGATTGCCGCTGATGTGGTGGCACCAGATCAGGACCAGGCCTTCATCCCCGCAGTGGAGCTGATCGGTGACATTGGCGCCAGCCTCGAGGCTTTACAGGGGATGTTGAAGCTGACGGTGGAGGAGGACTTCCGCCGATCAGCCGCTGAGCGCATGGCGGAACTGCACAGCACCGTGGCCGAGGGGGCCCAGATGGGCGGATGCCCGGTCCCTCCCCTGAGGGTGGTGCACGACATCCAACAGGTGATTACTCCTGAAACGATTCTGGCCCTGGATGTTGGCTCCCATTACATCTGGATGAATCGCTATGTACCTGCCCAGCATGCCCGTCAGGTGCTGGTGAGCAACGGCCAGCAGACCCTCGGGGTAGCCCTGCCCTGGGCGATGGCGGCGCGGTTGCTCTATCCCGATGCTCCAATCCTCTCCGTATCAGGGGATGGCGGTTTCCTGTTCACAGCCACCGAACTGGAAACGGCCAAAAGGATCGGCAGCCGATTCGTGCATCTGATCTGGAACAGCCACTCCTACAACATGGTGGAATTCCAGGAAGAAGCCCATTACGGGCGAGTTTCCGGCGTGAAGCTCGGCGACTACGACGTTGTGAAATTCGCTGAGTGCTTCGGCTGCCGCGGCCACCGAATCGATGACCCCGACCAACTGCTTCCCCTGATCCGTGAGGGGCTGCAACAGGACGTGCCCGTGCTGATCGACATCCCGGTCGACTACTCAAAAAACCAGCGTTTGATGCAAGACGTCTACCAGGACTTCATTCACTGAACACGACCGCCTATCCCACACCATGACAACCCATCCCGACCTCGGGCACACCCTGAGCCTGCGCCTTGGTGCAGGCCTCTGGCAGGCCCTATGCGAAGAGAGTAGGCAACGTGGCGAATCTCCATCCCACCTCGTGCGAAGCCTGCTGAGCGAATCCCTCGACCTGGAACATCACACCCTTTATCAGGTCTCCACCTCGGGCGCTCTCGTCCAGGGCGTCTACCAGGGCTGCGTCACCGTTGCCGAAATCCTGAAACATGGCGACTTCGGCCTCGGGACCTACGACAGCCTCGATGGCGAGGGCATCATGCTTGATGGAGTCTGCTGGCAAGCCCGCAGCGACGGCAGTGTGCGCGAAGCACCTGCCGATGCTGAAGCCCCGTTCTGGGTGACCACCCGCTTCCACGCAGACAAGACAGAGCAGTTGAGCAACATCAAGGGATGGGAGGACCTGACTCAGCGCCTCGATGCACTGCGCGACAACGACAACCTGTTCGTCGGTTTGCGTCTGCGTGGGCACTTCAACTCCATCCGTTACCGGGTGGCCTGTCGCGCTGAAGCAGGCACAGACCTTGTCAGCGCCACCTCCCATCAGGCCGAATTCCAGCAGGAAGGGGTGAACGGCACCCTGGTTGGGTTTTGGACCCCCAGCTATGCCCGCACGATCAACGTGCCTGGATTCCATCTGCATCTACTGACCGATGACCGGCAACACGCCGGCCACGTCCTTGACCTGCAATGCGATCAGATCGAGGTGGATCTGCATCGGGAAGAGGCCCTGCATCTGGCTCTCCCTGAAACGCCAGCATTCCTCAAGGCCGATCTCAGCGGCGATCCTGCTGCTGCCCTGGCCGTCGCTGAAAGCAAACACAGTTGAATCAGGTCATGACAGACGGGACAGGTTCATCGCGATCTGACGCTGTTTCCCACCCCATGGCTATCACTGGCTGATAAGCGCCGGTGATCGCCATGGTCATTCATCCCGGAAGGCCCCTCAGCTCCGAGCTTCGGCGTTGTCTGGCGGAGAGCGGATTGTCCTGCTTGATGACCGTGGCCCGCTTGCGGGGCGAACCATCGGAACGCGCCCTTGCCGGGATCTCCGCCATTCGCGACCACCTTCTGCAGGTGGACTGTGATTTGCAACAACGCCCGAGCCTCACGCCCGCGGCCATGGCGCAGGCCGTTAGTGCCTGTGATCCCGATCCCGAATGGAAAGAACGGATTCTGCGGGGGATGACGCTCGTCGCCATGTTCGACGGCAACCCTGACCCCCAGACCCTCTCCCTGCTGGATGCTGCTGCCGAGGCGTTCGGGGTCGATGCCCGACCGGTGAGCACCTACAGGAACGTGATGCTGGATCGCCAGACGATTGTTCGCTTCGACATCGCCCGACGTGGTTTTTTGCGGCAGGCCATTGAAGCCACGGTGCGTGATGGTGGGCTTCCGGCGTTTGCGTCAACCCTCAAGGTGATCAGCGGTCATGAGGACCGCGCCATGATCGAGCGCTTCCAAAGCTTGCGCAGTTATCCATCTGGCAGCTTCGGCAAGGCCTATGCCGACTTCATCGAGCGCAATGACTTCGCCTTTCCCGGAGCCTTGGGAGGACCACCACCACCGGTGTTTCGCCATGACTGCTGCCACGTGCTCGGAGGCTATGGCACAACGGCCGCCGAGGAAGGTGGGGTGATTGGCTTCCAGGCCGGTTTCGAGCGCCTGGATCCCTTCGATGTGATCATGTTTGTGATGGCCGAGTTTGAACTGGGCATCGGCGTCTCTCCGTTCATCCCGGGGGAGTGGAGACAACTGGATCCCGACAGGGTCTTCGCAGGCCTCGAGCATGGAAGTCATGTGAACACCGACCTGATTCGCGACATTGATCCCTGGGATCACTTCAGCGACCCGCTCGAGGTGGTGAGGGATCGATTTGCAATTCCTGCAAGAGGTCGAAGCGCCGAATACCCAGAGTCCCCGTCGGTCAGCCATTGAATGGCCACCATCCGACTCCTGGAACTGCTGATTCTGCTCAGCCTGCTGAGTGGATTTCTCGGGCTGCTGCTCCGCCGCAACCTCTACCTGAAGGTGCTGGCCATGGATGTCATGGGCGGATCGGTGGTGGCGCTCTTTGTGCTGGTGGCGGCCCGCACCGGTCTGCGCAGCCCGATTCTCTCCAACGGCGAGACCGATCAGGCCTTGGCCGCTGTCGCAGATCCGATTCCCCAGGCTGTGATCCTCACGGCGATCGTGATCGGACTCTCCACCCAAGCCCTGCTGCTGGTGGTGATCAGCCGCCTCTCCATGCGTGATCCCCTCCTGGATGTGCGCACGTTCGACAGGGACGACCCGTGTTGATGACCCCTGAAACGATCCTGGTGTCCCTGCTCACGCCGGCTGTGGTGGTGGGCTGGCTGCTGGCGCCTTATCTGCTGGCCTTTTTCGGTGCTTTGGTGCCGGCGCTGGGAGAATTGCCTCTGCTGCTCTGCTGTCTGGCCACGGTGCTGATGGCGTTGCCGTCTCTGTTGCTGGGCGAAAGCATCAGCCTCAACCTGATCGGCAGCAACGGCATCAGCTTGAGCATCGATGCCACGGCTGCCTGGTTTCTGCTGCTCAATGGCGTGGTGCTGGGCGCCACCCGTTTGGCCAGCCGCAACCTTGTGGGAGCCGCTGGCCCCCTGGTGCCTGCCGTCATGCTCGGCGGACTGAACACCTGCTTCGTGGTGACAGACCTGATCAGTCTTTATGTCGCTCTGGAAGTGGTGGGCATCGCGGCCTTCCTGCTGCAACTGCGTCGGGAGGCGCCGCGTTCGAACTGGATCGCGCTCCGGTATCTGCTGGTCGCAAGCACGGCCATGACCCTGTACCTGATCGGTACCGGGTTGGTGTATGTGCGCACAGGCAGCTTCAGCATGGAGGCCATGGCAGACCTAGAACTGGGCAGTGCCCAGGTGCTGATTCTTCTGGGACTCTTCAGCAAGGGGGGATTGTTCCTGCCCGGGCTCTGGCTTCCTCGCAGTCATGCGGCAGCCAGGCCGGAGGTCGCCGCACTGCACTCAGGGGTGGTGGTCACTGCCGGAGTTCTGCCTCTGCTGCGACTGATGCAGATCGACCCAGGGCTGGCACCACTCATTCGCTGGATCGGCATCGCCAGCGCCGTGCTCGGCCTCTTACGGGCGCTCACCGAAACCGACCTGCGTCGACTTCTGGCCTGGAGCACGCTGTCCCAGATGGGGCTTGTGGCCCTCTCACCGGTGGCCGGAGGACTGATGGCCTTCGCGCACGGCCTCGGGAAAGCCCTGCTGTTTCTGATGAGTGGAGGCGTGGACTCCACCGACCTCAACACCTGGCGTCAGCGTCCCCTCACGGCCAGGTTGCAGGTTCCCCTCTGGCTCGGATCTCTCTCCATCGCAGGCTTCCCCTGGTTGATTGGCTCCACCGCCAAATCGGAGCTGGAGACTGCGTTGCCGCCGTTCTGGGCCGCCGCCGTGCTTCTGGTTTCGATCGGCAGTGTGGCGATCTACGCCAGGCTCTGGGGTGCTCCGTGGTGTGCCCCCGGCGGAAGCGCCAGCAGTGAAGGCACAGTGCAGGCACCTGCAGGGGGCAGCATCAGTCTGCTTGTGGTGGTGTTGATCGGTACATCGGCTCTGATCGGCCTCGCCGTTGCCCCCACCCACGACGGTCAGAAGCTGGCCGTGACCGGACTGGTGTTCGCTCTCGGTCTGCTGCTGGATCGGGGTCTGCAGCGGTGGCGACCTGCGCTGGAACGCCGCTGGCCTGATCTGGAATCACTCCAGGATCTGATCGGCAGCCTGGCTGTGGTTGGAGCGGGAATGCTGCTCAGCCTGCATGTCATGGAGGGGTGGGGATGACCGTGATTCTGAGCCTGGGATTCCGTTTGCTGCTGTGGGTGTTGCTCACAGGCGAAACAGGCAGAACCAACCTCCTGTTCGGTTTGCTGGTGGCGATCCTTTTACCAAGAGCGCACCACCACGGCGAACGGATCGCGCCGCTGCTCAAGGCGGTCGGGCAGAGCCTGGTCGCCATTCCCCAGGCCTATGGCGAAGCGATGGCGTTGATCCTTGCCGGTGGATGCGAACGCTGTGACGAAACAGAGCACCGTGCCAGCGGCACCGCCACACCGCTTGTCGTGTTTCTGGAACTGCTGGCGATCACGCTCACACCCTTCACCTTGGTGCTCGACCTCGTGCGCGTTGAGGATGCGGTGGAGGGATCGCACCATCGCTACAGGATCCATCGCTTGCGCCCTGCACCACGCCGGGGGCAGGCGCCGGATGGCGAGAGGACACCGCAATGACCTTGTTGCTCTGGGGCATGGTGATCGCCCTGTTGATTCCGATCGCTCTTCTCTGCCGCAACGGCAGTGTGTGGGATCGCCTGGCGGCGTTTGGAAGCATTGGCACCAAAGTGGCGATGCTGGCCCTGGTGGTGGCCGTGATGCGCGGAGATCGGATGATTGCCCTGGTGGGGGCACTGATGCTCAGCGCCGGTGACGCCGGAATGCTGTTGCTGGCCAGGCTGCTGGAGGAGAGAGAGCCATGAGTGTTGTGCTTCTGAAGGAGGCCGTGAGCCTTCTGTTTCTGATGGCGGGACTGTTCCTCTGGTTCTGGGGCAGCTGGCCTCTGCTGGAGGTGCGTCCCCTGCTCGACCGGCTGCACAAGCTCACGGTTTCCGACTCTCTGGGATCGCTGCTGATGCTGGTGGGGCTTCTGATTCGACGTCCCGACTGGTGGCCGCTCTATGGCCTGGCCATGCTGGGTTTGATGCTCTGGAACACGATCTTCGGTTACGTGGTCGCCCGGGGGGTTCACCAGAGCCGACTACTCAATGCCAAGGCGCGGGAGCTGGGTGATGCTTCCTGATTTCGATCTCTCACTGTTGAGTCTTCAAGGCTCCCTCGGGCTGCTGCTGCCGATCACCGCGTTGCTTCCGCTGGTATCGGTGCTGATGGTCTGCCAGGACAACCCCTACCAGGCCCTGATGCTGCGCGGCGTCTTCGGTTCAGTGGCCACACTGCTCTATGTGCTCCTGGGTGCTCCAGATGTGGCCCTCACCGAAGCAATGGTGGGAACCCTGCTGTCCACCACCCTTTATGTGATCGCCCTGCGCTCGTCGATGACCCTGCGCCTTGAGGATCGACGCAGCAGCGCAATGGGGGGTGCCACGGAGGGAGCCATTGAGGGATCGATCGACGCTGAAGCCGAGGTTCTGAGCCACTGGATCCAGCCCCTGCATCTGCGGCTCCGGCTGGTGCGGCAGGGTTCAGCACCCCATGGATGGCTGGAGGATCAAGGTCGCCTCACAATCGTTCAGCCATCCCTGAAGCAACGTCTCCAGAGCAGCCCGGGCTACGAGCATTGGCGCAAGAACGGCGGGGTGCTGATCCCAGCAGAGGAGCCAACACCATGATCTGGCTCTATGTGCTCGCTGCGATCGCGCTTTTCGCAGCACCGCTCACAGGACCGTTGCCTCAGGTGGGTGGCATGGGTGGACTGATCAGCGGGCTGGCCGCTGAAGGAGAGGTACCCAATCTCGTGTCGGGGGTGATTCTGCACATCCGCTTGTTCGACACCGTCGGCGAAGTGGTGGTGTTCACCTTGGCCTCCATCGGTGTGCGCATGCTGCTGCGTGACGAACCCCTGCGGACACGGATCCGAAGCCTGAGCGACATTCCCTCGCGGGTGGTGTGCGAACAAGTGGCAACGCTGGCAGCTCTGGTGGCGGTGGAGCTGGCACTGCGAGGCCACCTGAGCCCGGGCGGGGGATTCGCGGCAGGAGTTGCCGGCGGCACCGCCATTGGCCTGGTGCTGATCAGCGGCGGAAGTGAACGCAGTCGCCGGCTCCACGAACGCTGGAATGCGGATCTTTGGGAAAAAGCGGCAGTGATGGGATTCGTGGTTTTGTCCTTCCTGGCCCTCGAAGGGCTGTCGCCAGGGGCCGGTGAGTTCGGAAGTCTGCTGAGCGGAGGCTGGATTCCGCTACTGAATCTGCTGGTGGCCCTCAAGGTGACCCTGGGCTCCTGGGCGATGATCCAGCGCTTCGTGCAACACCGCGGCCTGCTTTAAGCGCCGCCTAGCAGATCGGGAGTGCGCATGTGCTGACACGCAGGCACAAGCGTGTGATCTGCAACAAATCGTTTGATTTAAGCCCGTACCTTGCCTTCATCCGTTACTGGAGATCTCGATGAACGGCAGTATTCAGCTCAGCACGGAACAACAGTTTCAGATCGAACAGTTCAACCGCGCCCTCGACACCACCCAGGATCCCGATCAACTCCGGCAACTTGCCAAGCAACTCATGCAGGCCTGGCAGACCCAGAAAGCAGCCACCAGCTGGATCATGCGCCAAGGACCATCCCCGTTTCTACGCGGGGGACAGGGCTGAAGAGCCTGCTCGGTCCGTCACATTGCCGACTCGGCCATGACTAGCGTTGACGCCGCAAAGTTTCAACCATGGTTGAGCTGTACTTGAAGGCCAAGTTGCACAGCCGCATCACCGTCGACAGCTACCGCACGGTCCTGATGCTCCAGGAACTGGATGATCAGGATCGACGCCTACGCACGGATCTCCTCCGTCAGGTGGACAACGGCTCAATCAAACTGATCCACAGCTGCGCCTGACGTGCTTGGTGTTTCAACCCAACGATCCCAGGTTCTGGCGAGCCCTCCTGGGCGTTCTGTCTCTGATCGTGGGCTGCTCACTCGCCTGGGTCATCCTGCAGCTTTGATCATCACGGCCTGTCTCGCGCTCATCACTGTCGCCAACCCTGCTGCGGCCACGTTGGACGACGAGGACATGATCCAAAACCAGGATTCTGAAACGGTCGACTTTGACCCCGATGCGCCGGCCATGAAGGCTCCTCCCCCGGATGCATCCGAGCGGTGAGCCTTCGTCCGCGGTCTGCGTCACCACACGCGCGGACGGCTTGATCGTGTCGCAAATCACTCGTGTCTGTCGCAGACGACACAATCTCTACAGATCCTGACGCTTCAGTCGACCTCAGCTCAGAACGGCCCAGAGCAGTGCCAAGACCACACCCACAGTGCCGACGCCCAAGGCGACGAGCACAAGAAGACTGCCTCCGGCGAGAAGCATCAGCCGACGAAACGACTGCGGGAACAGCAGATACACCGCAAGGCCGGCGGCCACAGGCCACAACGGTGGGATCAGCAAGAACACACCCGTCAACACCATGAGGCGCATGCGCAAGCGCTGATCGCGCTCGAGGGCAAGCCGCTCACCCTGCTTCTGCGCTGCCAGTTGTTCACGCTCCTCATCGCTGAGCCATCGCCCCATCTCCCGGGCTTGCTCAAGCTCCTCTTCGATCTGCTGTCGTGACATCGACGGATTCATCCTTTCAATGTAACGGCGTTGAAAGCAATCCTCAGCTGGTGCCGCGTCGTTCGCTCTCACGCCAGGAATGCTCCAACGACGCACGTGCTTGATCGAGATCGGTCGACGCCAAACGATTCTGCGTCGTCAAACCGGCCCGGAAGGGCTGCGTCATTCGCCAGAACCGCAGGGCCGCTGCCAGAGCCACGACCCCCCAGGCAACAAGAATCCAGCGTGGATCGTGCACGTGACTCTTCAAAACACCATCATGGAGTGATCTTGAGTCCACTGCGGCTGACCCGATACCACCATGGACGGACGACTGCTTCTCAGTGGAATTGGACTCCTTGTTCTCGCTGTAACGGTGTACGAATACGTCTTGCTTCAGGGCCTGGCCCCCGGAGCTTGAGCTCACTCCACGGCCTCGCAGGCGTAGCTGATCACGGTGCCGCGCCGCTCGCGGAAATCGGGATGCAGGGGATCCTCCACCTGCCACCACCAACGCCCGTCGGTGTAACTCGGCGTGCCCGCATTGTTGGTGCGAGGAAGCTGAAGCGTCACGCCGCGCCAGTGAAGCAACACACCATCACCCGGCACAGTGCCTGCCGCGCTGTTCGGCAGGGGAGCCGCAGTCACGCCAATCGCTTCCCGGCCAAGGCTGAGGTCTTCCGCCGTGAGCCGATCGCCATCACAGATCCAGGCCGCCGAGACAGGTTTCAAGGGAACGGCGATGCAGAGCAGAAGCAGGAAGCACAAGGCAAGCCATCGCAGACTTCGAGCCACAGCAGAAGAGAGAACACGTCAGAGTGAAAGCGTCGCACCCTTTGCGCACCTCCCGTCGATGCTCCCCCCCTTCTTTCCTTTTTGCCCGATCAGCGCCGCGAAGATGGCAGGCCTCAAGGCCACAGTGACGCTGCTGCTGGTGCTTCTGATCAAGTCCAAGCTTCTGCGCGTGAAGATGTCGCTGCTGGGTTCCTTTCTTGGCTTGATCATGCTGACCGGGTTCCTTCTGAGTACCGGCGTTCTCACCCTCGTGGCCGGAGGCGCTGTGGCCTATGCCGCCAGCCGGAGCAAAGCATGACAACACCGGAAACAAAGGCAGGTCCAAGCCCGGAGCAGATCCTTGCGGCCTCTGCCGGATGGGTGGCCGTCGTTCTCAACGTGGTTCCGGGCTTGGGAGCGGGGTACCTCTACCAACGCCGCTGGAAGGCCTACTGGATGACCTCGGCACTCGCCACCGCCTGGTTTGTTGCCGGTGCTGCCCTGGGCTTGAACGCTGAGCCAGACGCCGATCCCCAGAACCAGTTGATTGGGCTTCTCGGACTTGTGCTGCTGTCGGCGGTCACAGCGAGCGAAGCAGGCCTGGCCGTGAAACGGGTTCGTGGTTCTGACTGAACCGGCCAGAGACTCCGACGCGATTCTCCGATTCTGGTTTGAAGACTGTCGCCCTTGGCAGTGGTTCAGGCGCGATCCAAGCTTCGATCAACGCATCGGGGAACGCTTCGGTGCTCTTTGCCTGTCGGCGCAAACCGGCGATCTCATCGCCTGGGAGCAAGAGGCTTGTTCCGCACTCGCGCTGGTTCTGCTGCTGGATCAGTTCAGCCGTCATGTTTGGCGCGGACAGGCCCAAGCCTTTGCTGGGGATGCACGCGCCGTGAACCTCAGCCGCGAAGCACTGCGGCAGAGCTGGATTCAGAACGAACCGGAACGCGCCAGGCGGCAGTTCTGGTTGATGCCACTTCTGCACAGCGAGGACATCGCCACCGTTGAGAGTGCGATCCCCCTTCTCGAACGCTGGGCAGACCCTGCCACGGCAGCCATCGCCCAGCGCAATCTCAAAGTTCTGCTTGAGGAGGGACGGTATCCCTGGCGCGATCAATGAGCCAAAAAAATGGGCAAGCCCCTCAGCTCACCCGCTCGACGCATTGGAAGGTGTTTCACTTCCACATTCACTTTTTAACCAATGATCCGATCGATGTGTATCCAAAAGAACAGTGTTCGAACAAACAAACCATGAAGAATCAGTGGGAATGATTCTCATTTAAGTTGCGGACGGATGGGACGTCTGCTGTTGGCCTGATTACCAATGGGCGATGGTGCGCTCCCAACCCGTCAGGCGCATCGTTTCGAACGCTTTGATGGCGTTGACGCGCAACAAGCGTCTGCGATGTTCAGGCGTGGCCTGGCCAGGAGCAATCAACCGCCCCGTTTCCACCCAAACCCACTCTGCATGGGACGTGGGCATGGCTTGTTGAAAGCGCACAACAAGGCCTTCCTGCCGGTTCATCAACCAGCCCTGAGCGCCGGAGATCCGAGGTTTCTGGCGTTGATCGGGTTTGGACATCCACATGGGTGAATCCTGTCGGGATTCCCTGGGACTTGAACGCGCTCTTCAGCAATCACGCACAGGACGGATCAGCCATCAACGGCTCTGATGGCATCGCTCCATCACCCGATTGAGAACCTCAACCTTGACGGAGGCGCGATCCCTGGCCACGTAAATCTCCGCCTGGTGTTTGGCGCGGCCCCTCAGCTCCACCTGCTGAATTTCAGGTTCAAGGCGAGTGATCAGAGCGTCGATTTCGCTGAGAGGGTCGTGGCCGAAGTCATCGATCGCCAGCAGTTCTCGGTCCAGCGCCAGAAGCAGTTTTGTGGCCTTGCTCATGGGTCGATGCATGCTTCTGGAAGGTAGCCATGCCGTGCATGCCTCAACCCGATGACACGCCTGCGGTGAGCCAGAGCCAACACAAGGAGCAGATGATTCCCTGCGCCTTGTGTCAAAGCCCTGGCCCGGTGCACTTCCGCGTGCGCAGCAATCTGATCAAAGACTGGACCTTGATCTGCCCGCAGTGCTGGTACCGGATTGAACGCCAACCTGGATATCAGTACGGCGGCACGCGCAAGGCAAGCCGCCGGCAGCGAAAACGCTGAATCCTCAGCTCAGCTCCACACCCTTGCCGCGATAAAAAGCGAAACGCTCGCGAATCTGTTCCGCTTCAGGCTTCGGCGATTCATAACTCCAAACCGCATTGCTGATCACCTGATCACCAACCACCACATCCCAGTAGCGGGCGGTGCCTTTCCAACCGCACACTGTGGTGTGACTGGAGTCGCGAAAGTAGTCGGCGTGCATCGACGCGCGAGGAAAATAGGGATTGCCATCCACCATCACGATGTCCTCGCTCTCGGCAATCACCGTGCCGTTGAAAACAGCCTGCATCGATTGGTCCTGATCAGCTTTCATGATGGCGCCGATTCCAGCGCAAGGTCTGCTCAAGGGCGGTACGCCAGGCTCCCGGCGCAAAGGCATGGCGCCGGCCATGACCGGGCAGCAGCAAAGCCACATCAAGATCCAGCAGCCGCTCCACAGACGCAAGCTGGGTTGCAAAATCCCACCAGCAGTAGCGCTCTGAAGCCACCACCACCGCATGCTCGGGATTCCACCAGAGGTGATCGCCGCTGAACAACACGGAGCGTGCATCCCCCAGCAATGCGCAGAGCGATCCCTCGGTGTGCCCTGGCGTGGGGATGAGCTGAAGGCCTTCGGCAATCGCAACCGCATCACCGCCTGTGATCAGCTGTTCTGCCTGCGGGGCCGCGTCAGCATCAGCCGCATGAATCCAGCGGTCACAAGCAAACGTCCGGGCCCAGCGCTCATGGTCTGCGACATCGTCGCGGTGGGGCAACACGATGAAGCGCAAACCACCAAGGGCCTGGATCCGTCGGGCCAGAGGCGCACTCCATCGCGGAACATCCACCATCACGTTGCCTGAGGGCCGGGTGATCAACCAACTGCAGGCTCCGAAACTGCGCCGCGACGCCCAGCCGCAGTAGTAGATCGTTCCCTCGGAATGCTCTTTGATCAGAGCAGGAAAGCCATCAACCGGAGTGGTCTGGCGCAAGCTGCGGTCGGTTTCGATCGCAGCCACAGGGCAGGCCTGCAACGCCAGCAGCGCCTGCTCTGTGGCCTCCTGGCCAACAGGCTGGGCATGAACGCACGCACGCTCACCCTCGGGAGCGAAGTGATCCGAATCAAATTGCCAGCAGGTGCCGCAGTTGATGCAGCGATGGTTGATGCGGAACACGAAGGTGCTTATCGCAGAGCTTTCAACGGTTCAACCGCACTATTCTTGCTCCGGCTTGCATTGCTCGATTGGAGATGAAAGGTTCTTTCCCAGCCACGCTCGCTGCAGGAGCTGCATCAGTTGTTTTGACGTTTGCTTTGGTTGTTCCTGCGGGTGCCAAAACCACCCGCACCTTCAG